>CABUMF010000004.1 GCA_902492655.1 uncultured Eubacteriales bacterium
TGAATCCCGGTGCCTTAAGCGTTACTGTGATGCGACCTACGGGAACATTAGCAAAAGTATATGTTCCTGCATTGTTCGCAATTGCAAGCGGATGTGCATTGTCGCCGACAATGTTTCCGAAAGCGTCCTTTAATGTAACTGTTATCTGATGATTGCCATTCCAGCCTGTGTTATCAAGCTTATGCGCAAAGTCAACATTGATAGCAACATCTCTTGTCTTTGCAGCAATTGTGCTGTTGATACCGTTTGAATCAGCAGTCAATTTTGCATTTGCGTCTGCTGCTGTATAATATTTTTCAAGATGTGTAGCATACTCTGTTGCAACAACCTTACTACCTTCTGCATCAACCTTAAAGTTGATTGCACCCTGTTCGGGGAATGTAACAGTACCTATTTTAATCTCTGTACCTGTTTTGCGATTTCCAACAGCACCGTCTTTAAGATAGAAGCCGTATCTGTCAGGATTTTCGGTATTGGGGATAACATTGAAGTCATCGGTACCGGAAATTTCATAGCTCATAGCAGCATTTGACAAAGTCTTGCTTTCGTTTACAAACTGAATTTCAGCAGATACGAGTTCGTAAATCTTCTCTCTGTTACCGTCAAGTACAATGTCATATACATTTTTGTATCTTGTAGGAACGAACTTAACTGCTATTTCGGTTGTAAGATCATTAACAACATATACGCCGTTAACAAGCTTGGGTGAGAAACCGGCTGTGCAATAATCTGATACATTTGTATTAAAAGTACCGCCGGAAATCTTTGCGCCGGCAGACCCTCCCGTTGAATTACCAAACAGATTTGTACCGAAATCTCTTGCAACAGTAATATCACCGCCGGATATGATAATATTTGAATCTGCTGTTGCCTGATTGCCGCCACCAATCGGAGCACTCCTATCCGACTTTGCGTCAATTACACCGCCGCTGATTGTTACATCACCGGTGCTTTGTTGACCTCCGCCGATTGCTGTGCCGTAGCTTGCTTCAGCTTTAATTTTTCCACCGAGAATTGTAACCTTTGCGGTTTGTTGCTGACCTCCGCCGATTGCTGCGCCATAGTTGGAATACGCTTCAATTTTGCCGCTCTTTATAACAATTTCACCGCCGGGCTGTGTCATACTTCCGCCAATTGCTGCGCTATAACCGTCACCGGCACCGAAAGCATTCATTCCGGGCAAGTATTTTTTGTCTGCAGTATTATATACCGCAAGTCTGCCTGTACCGTCTGCGGTTATATCTTCAATCGTAAGTTTAGCACCTTCGGGAACAAAAATGTTTCCGGCTAACTCGTTGTCTCCCTTGAGCTTTAATGTAACGTCAGCACCTTTTGCAATTTCAATGCGGCAAAGGTTTTTAACATTTTCCAAAATAAGACTGTTTACATCGGCAGGAATGTAAAGCGTAGATGCATTTGTAAGTTTATAATAATCTTTATGCGCATCGTTCGCAATTCTTTCGCCTGTAACAACAGTATCATTTTTTGTTATATTGTAAGAAACGTATTTGTCCGGACCTTTGGAAATATCAAGAGCGTCATTTGTTAGCAATGTGATTTTTGCAATGCTCCATTTATCGGTTGTTGCTGCCTGCGCTGCTGCAACAGCATCGGCTAATGATGAATAGAACTGTCCGTTTACTTTTGCAACAACCGGCGCAACTGTCGTGCCTTTTTCTCCTGCTTCTTTTTCAGCAAAAGATTGATCTGTATATAAACTGCTGCCTACTTTTGCAATATAAGCCGGTTCTTCTCCGTCAATCGTTACCGAGGCACATGGCAAAGAAGCGTTGCCGTCTTTAGGTTTGGTTTGAAGAAGTCCGTATTTACAGTTAGTAGTTGTTATATTTTCAAGCGTTACAGTACCTTTTGTTCCTGATATAATTGCAGGTTTTTTTGTTATGCCGTCAAATGTGCTGTCTGTAATTTTTGTTGTTACATCTGCATTTACATCTTCACTATACGCCTGAACACCTTTTGCACCTGTAAAGGTGGCTCCGGTTACTTCTGTTTCACCGCCGTATATCCAAAGACCATACTCTGTGTCGTTGTTGAATTTACAGTCGGTATATACCGTTTTGCTATAGAAATTGTTGCAAGAACCATTAGGGAAGGTGCAGCTTATATAATTAACAACGCCGTCTGCAGCACCTCTCATTGCTGTTGTGAAATAGTTGTTTGCGTGTCCAATGTCTCCTATCCAACCACCGTTTGCTCTTGAAAGAATTAACTTTTCATAGTTTACGGTTTTAACAGAGCCTGTCATATCCAAACCGATAATATTAGCACCTGTTCCTACAAGTGCAAGTTCAGCAGTGTCGTCACGGTCTGCGCCTTTGAAATTCACTATTTCTGCATTTGATGCAGCTCCTGTTAAGTTCGTAATGTAACCGTTAGGAAGAACCACCTTACCATGAATTGTGTATGTGATTTCTGTAGCGTCAGGCTGAACAGCGTTCTGTGCTTCTGTAAAAGAAGTATACATTCTTCCATTGTACTCAACACCTGTTGAATTATCCGCAAAAGCCGGGAAACTCATGGTACAAAGTACCATTGCGCCTACGATAATCGCAGACAAAATTTTCTTTCCTTTCATTTACTCAATCCTTCTTTCTGAAATTTTTGTGCATTTTGGCCGTTTAATAAAAATTAATCCCCCTTTTTCAAAAATTGGCTTACCATGCACTTGTTTTGAATATGGGAATAACCTATTTTTATAATTATCCGGAAATTCCGGCTAATTATAAAAACTTAAGAGGCATTGCCTCTTTCAAAGCATATAACAGCGGTTATATGCTTTGAAAGAGGGGAAGGCATAAGCCTTCCGTCTCTTTATGGTTTTTTAGAAACCAAAATTATGGAGAACATATGCTACATCCGTGATGTCGATATTTCCGTCACGGTTCAAGTCATACTTGATTTTGTTTGTATCTGTAAGGTTATATGTGCCGTAGTATGATGTTACTGCCGCAAGGTCATATTTATCTACAGTGTAGTCCATAGCTATATCACCAACAACAAAGTTGTTTTTCATTGCTTTTCCGGCTTCAACTTCTGCTGTTGTATCTCTCTTTGTATCATTCCAGAAGTTGAGTACAAGAGGAGCTGTTCCTTCTTCAACTGTTGTTGTGTATGTGTAGGTTCTGAATCCCGGTGCCTTAAGCGTTACTGTGATGCGACCTACGGGAACATTAGCAAATGTTTCTTCACCGTCACTTATATCCATAGCCTGAGATGTTACACCGAATGCGTCCTTTAATGTAACAGTTATCTTATTGTCTGTCCAATGAGTGCCGTCAAGTGCGTGTGCATAGTTAACCTTTACAAGAACATTTCTTGTCTTTGCGGCGATTGTGCTGTTGATACCGTTTGAATTAGCAGTCAATTTTGCATTTGCGTCTGCTGCTGTATAATATTTTTCAAGATGTGTAGCATACTCTGTTGCAACAACCTTACTACCTTCTGCATCAACCTTAAAGTTGATTGCACCCTGTTCGGGGAATGTAACAGTACCTATTTTAATCTCTGTACCTGTTTTGCGATTTCCAACAGCACCGTCTTTAAGATAGAAGCCGTATCTGTCAGGATTTTCGGTATTGGGGATAACATTGATATCATCAGTACCGGAAATTTCATATCCATTGCCTGCATTCACAAACTGAATTTCAGCAGATACAAGTTCGTAAATCTTCTCTCCGTTACCGTCAAGTACAATGTCATATACATTTTTGGCACTTGTAGAAGCAAACTTAACTGCTATTTCGCTTGTAAGATCATTAACAACATATACGCCGTTAACAAACTTGGGTGAGAAACCTTCTACGCAGTAAGCACTTACATTGGTTGTGAATGAACCGCCTGAAATGCTTATTGACTGCTTTGATGCTGCTTCTTCGTCTGTTACAGAATTATCATGAGTCTTTTCGATTTTTCCGGTTATTTTTCCCGTAAAGTCGGGACCGAGTGTTACGGTAACACCTTCGGAATATCCACCGTTCGGCCAATAATAGCAATCAAACGCATAACCATACGACTTGGCAATTATATTTGTATTACCTTTTATTACTGTATTGCCGCAGTTGTTAGACAAGGTGTACGGGTACGAGCCAAGAAGCTGACTTCCGTCAAGTGTCATGTTTTCAAGTGTTAAATTGCTGTAATTCTGTATAAGAATTCGTGCCTTATTACTTGTGATTGTTCCATTTTTAAATGTAATATAGGAGCCTTTGAACAACTGGAATCCGTTGGTTTGTGTTCCTGTCGAGCCTACTGTTGTACCGTCAATGTTATATGTAAATCCGTTAAAATCAATAGTAATATTTGAACCGCTCGGAATCTGTATACCGTTGCCTGTAGTGTCTGACAGCAGTATAATCGTGTCGCCGTCCTGCGCTGCAGCAACTGCATCGGCTAATGTAGCGTATTTTGTATTACCGATTTCTGCCACATATGAAGCAACATTTGCTTCAAGAGCTCCGGCACCCACAGAATCAACAGTATTATCCGTAAATGTATTAATACAAGCTGTGCTGATTTCTCCGAAAACAGCTGCTGAAGAATTTGTAATAGTATTATTAGTTACACTAACTCTTGTAGCATCTTGGTTTGTGGCGCTATGAATGAATACAGGTGCTGTTCTTCCCTGAGCATCAGAATATTTCTTTATATCAGAGAATTGATTGCCTGTAATAGTTACATTACCGCCGCCTGTTAAAGCAACCTGCACGCCTCTTTCAAAGCTTTTAATTGTATTACCCGAAACAGTTGCGTTTTCGGTTGCATTTCCTAAATGGATAGCTCCTCTTGTGCCGTTTCCGGTAAATTCATTATGTGTTATATTTATTGTATGAGCATTGTAAGGCCATACTAAATACTGACCGCCTGCTCCGCCTACCGGTGAAGTAAAAGTACAACCGGTTACAGTCAAGCTTTTGATTTCCGGTTGAATATACACGCAATTTCCGCCTGCATTATCAAAAGTACAGTTTTCAATTATCACATCAAGATCGGCATTTGATGTTGAATCATATATATTTATTGCATTTCCGTCAAATTTTAAACCTTTAAATGTAATGGAACCATCAATTGCCGGAAGCTTGCTAATAGAATGTTGGATTGTAACATCTCTATCCGATGTGTAGGTAACATTTTTCTTTGCCGGTAATGTTTGTCCTGCAAATGATACTGCTGTCTTTAATGTAACAGTGCCGTTGTCTTGTACAGCTGAAAGTGCTTCGCCAATACTTGTGTAATCTGTTGTAGTATCTCCGTTTGTAACAGTTGCAACTACATCAGCGGCAAACACCGGGAAACTCATGGTACAAAGTACCATTACGCCTACAATAATCGCAGACAAAATTTTCTTTCCTTTCATTTACTATCCTTCTTTCTTAAATTCTTGTGCATTTCAGCCTTTAAAACTTCTTCCCTCCCTCGGCGACAATTTTGCTTACTTTGCACATAATTTGTTCCGAGGGGACTAACCCCTCATTTTAATAATTATCCGGAAATTCCGGTTAATTATCGTCTAATTCTTCTTATAAACCATCCAATTAACGGAATATACTCAATATACAGCATTATTAATTCGCGTTTCCAATACTTATGTTCCTCTCCGTCCGAGCCTTTTATTTCCATTTTTATGTATTTTCTGGCTTCCAAAAACGGCAGAAAGTTATTAAAGAAAATTGCAATAACGGAGAAAATCAATATTGGAAATAATATAACATAAAAAATTAATGAGTTTTCGATATTTTGTTCCATTATTATTTCATCAATTCACAAAGCTTTGCGCACATAACGGCAACCTCTGCTCTAGTAGCGTTTCCTTTTGGGTTTACATTACCATCCGAACCCTGTATAATTCCTGCCTTAACCATTGCCGCCATAGGAGCAACCGCATAATCGGAAATGTTGTCCTTGTCAGCAAATGCATCAAGTACAGAGTAGTCATCCGTTTCTTCTATATATCCTTTTGCAAGAAAAGCACGATATGCAAGGGTTATTAAATCTTGTCTTGTGATGCTTTCCTCCGGCATAAAGTTTGCACCGTCACCGCTTGCGATACCGGCCGCCTTTGCACTGCCGACTGCATTATAATAATATATATCCTCAGGCACATCGGCAAAGTTTTCAGTAAACTCATTGTCTATCGACAACATTTTTGTAAGAATAAGAATGAAATCACCGCGTTTAATATTGTTTGCGGGCGCAAATTCCGTTTCGCTGACACCGCTGATAATTCCCTTTTCTTTTAAAGCGTAAATCGAATCCTTTGCCCATGCGTGATTTTCAAGGTCGACAAAGCCTTCGGTGTTTTCAGGGTTTGACGGATTTACGGTATCAACCGTACCGTTACCTGTGCTGCCGCCGGTCGTGCCGGTCAGTCCTTCGGACGACGAGCCTTCACCTGCGCCGCCTCCTGCACCGCCTCCTGCACCGCCTCCTGCAGCTCCACCGCCGCCTGCAGCTCCGCCGCCTTCAGCTGCGGCATCTGCGCTGGTTTTAGCGCTTGCAATATCGGAAAACGAACCTGTCGCATTGGCATTCTTTGCGGCAATCTGCACATAATAGGTAGTATTTGACATAAGCCCTGTTATATCTACGCTCGTTACGTCAGCCGAATTTATTTCCTTTGTGTTTGAAAGATTTGTGTTACTTGTTCCGTACTTAATTGTATAACCTGTTACTCCCGTATCGCCGGCTTTTGCCCATTTAACGGTTATTTTTTTGCTTCCGCCGGTTACAGTCGGTTTTTGCATTTTTGCAAGCGATGACGATGTTTCACCTATGCCGAGAATAGCCGCATCATCTTCGTTTACATATCCGTCACGATTAAAGTCTGCCGCAATACGATAGTCTTTTGCGGAGATAATCTCTTTCATTTTCGTTTTGTCTGCATCGTTTATTTTTCCGTCATTATTGACATCACCGGGAACAAAATCCGAATTGGTAAGCTCCAACGGCTTGTCAAATTTTACTCCGGTCTTCTTATACGGGATATACCCGCTTCCGGAAATTTCTACGGTATATGTATCATTTTTCAAAACGGCATTTGAGATCGTAAATGACGCAACAGTTCCGCTGCCTCGATATTCATCCGACAGCTTGGTTTTAATGACATTTTTGGTTCTTTCATTGGTTATGGAAAGCGTTACTACTCCGTCTGCATTTCCTGCGTTAAAATTCGGAACCTTATCCATAGTCAGCTTTACGGAAGCATTTGTGCTCTCATTTGTGCTTTCGATTGCCGTTACCGATAAAGATGTGTTATCCGAAGCCTCTGCTTTTTTGCCGTTAACGGTAAGGAATGTATGGTCCTTGTCAACCGTAACAGTAACGCTATCGCCGGAATCACCGCTGAATGTAATTACAAACAAATCTGTTTCATCATCAGCTTTTATTGGTGTGCTGCTTACAAATCCCGCTGAAAAGCCGTTTTTGGCATTTGCCTCCGCACGGTCGGTAGACGCCCAGAAATCACCTGCGTTATAATCGTCGGACCCTTTTAAAAAGTCAACGGATTTATAATCCAGGTCACCACTAAATGTAAATGCTGCATTTACTTCCGATATGTCCCCAGCAGCTCCTCTTACACTCACTTTGATTTTCGCTTCACCGGAAAGCGTTGTCAACTCGGTTTCGGTGACATCGGTGAGTATCACCTCAATTTGGTTTGCGTCTGCCGCAAAGACAGGCATTGCAGAAAATGCAAGACACGCCGCTATAGCCAACGCCCCTATCTTCTGCATCATTTTGAATTTCATAACTTACTTACCTCCTGTTTATTTCTTGTAAAATATAATTAAATATATTATTACCTTAATTATTTGTTTGCGATTTGGAATTTTACAAAATTAAATAAACTGCGGTCTGTTTTATACTTGTTTATTAATAGATAAACCGTGGCTTAGAATTATGATTTGTGATTTTAAATTTGAAACAAATCCTTCAAAAACGCAAATTGCACATTTGAAAACATATATCACAACAACCTTAAATTCATAATCTCGATTACTTTTAATAACAAACGATTTAATTTGAGTTAAAAAAAATTTCCTGCAACATAATCGAAATTATGTGGTGAAAAGTTTTAGTTCATATTTACATATTATAATTATAGCATCCTAATATGCTAATGTCAATGACATAATATGCATTTTAACTCTTTTGTAACAAATTAACAAATGGGACACGTGTTTAAGACCAATGTAGTTTACATAAATTAACATTGGCCTTATTTATTGTGTGTTTTTTTAAAAATAGATCTTATACATTTAGAAAATATTACCAAATTCGTTAAATATTTATCAGAGAGTAATTTTTCATACCACATAATTTCGATTATGTGGTTCTTTTTGATTTTACAGCCGTAAAAGCCCTAATTTCTGTATTTGTCGGCGGTGTGTTTCTCCTGTTTCCATAGTATAAATACGGGTAGTATTTACGCTTGAATGACCGAGTATATCGGCAAGGCGTACAATATCCTTTTGAATTGAATAAAATGTTCTTGCGAATAGATGTCTGAGATTGTGAGGGAACACCTTTGTCCTTGCAACACCGGCTCTTTCGCAGAGAGCTTTCATCATTTTCCATATATTAGAACGGTCAAGCGGTCTCCCGTTTCTTGAAACAAATACAGAGCCACTTGTGATTTTTTGCTCTTTTGAGTATTTCAAAAGCATTTTGCAAAGCTCCTTAGGGAGTATTACCACACGCATTTTGCCTTTCAGATTGATTTGTGCTTTTTGTCCTTTCAAGCTCTCAACCGTTATATAGCAAAGCTCCGATACCCGTATTACGGTTGAACATATCGTCTGCATCAGAAAATACAACTGCTTATTTCTCATGCTTTTTGCTGCAATCAAAAGCCGTTCGTATTCCTCCTTTGTCAGCTCATTGTCCTTGTTGGCAAATATCTGTCTTTGAATTTTTAGATTTTTCACCCTAAGGTTATACCATTCGTTAAATGTGAAAAAGCTGTTAAGCGATGACAAAACGGAATTAACGCTTGCCGGCGCATATTTTTTTGTCAGGTATTCCTTATAAGCAAGCACCGTTTCCTTATCGAGCTCTTTATCTCCGAGCCAATCGGTAAAGGCATTTATATCCCGTATATATTTCTCGACCGTTGCTGCAGATTTTTCATCTTCAATCAAGTATTTGCGAAAACTATTTATGAGTTCATTTGATATTTTTTTCATGGTAATAAAACTCCTTTCCTATTATTATATTCTACCACGAAAATGATAATATACATAAAGGTTTGCAGATAATTTCTTGTATAATTTTTTTCTGAACAATTTTCGAAACGGCTTGATATTTTTAAACTGCCCTCCTGACAGATAATTAATAAAAAAGCTCAAAAGCCCTTGACAAATCTCTCGAATTGTAATATAATTAATTTGTAAATCCACTGGACAAATTAATTAGAGGTGATATTTTGAGTGAATCCGCAAACAGCCAACAGCTTATAAAGGAAAATCATCTTAAGCAGGTATTTTCTCTTATTCACGAGGTTGACGGAATTTCAAGAGCCGATATAAAAAAGCTTACCAAAATGAGCGCAACCACCGTTTCTGCGTTGGTTGACGAGCTGATCGACAAGGGACTTGTGACGGAATCGGGCATGAAAAGTGCAACTACAAGCGGCAGAAAGGCTATTTCCCTATCGGTTAATCCCTCAGGCGGTTTTTTTGCGGTAGTAACCGTTTCGGGCTATCATTTCAGGCTGTGCCTTTTTGATTTGTCCTTTAACGAAGTTTTTTCAAAAGCGGTTGGCTATGACAGTTCCCTGCCCATATCGGATTTACTTGTGAAATTCCTGAAGGAAAACATTACCCTTCAGGGCTACGGAAAGCTTTTGGGCATAACCATGGGTGTTCCCGCAATTATAGACTCTGAGCATAATGTTGTTTCCTCCACTGTCTTAAATCTTATTCCCGGGGACGATTTTTACAGTGCTGTATGCGAAAACTTTCCCAATTCAAAGGTGGTAATCTGCAACAACTCGGTTCTTGCGGCATATGCCGAAACGGAATTCGGCGAAGTTGACGCAGAAAGCATTATTTCCGTTGATATAAGTGACGGTGTGGGTGCATCGGCTATAGTGGGTGGCGCTCCATTTTTGGGAAGTGCCGGCATGGCGTGTGAGTTCGGTCATGTGAGCGTGGATATGAACGGCAAAAAGTGTCGCTGCGGCTCAAGAGGCTGCATTGAAACCTTGGTGAGTGTTCCGGCAATTTTAGAAAAGGCATCCGAAATATGCGGTGAAAAGATTACAACCTCGAGCCTTTTGGAAGCCGTTACCAAAAACAGAGAACTCAGCGCATACATAGACAATGTTTGCAGTATTCTTGCCTTTGGCATAAACAATCTTATCAACATATTCGATCCCGAGGCGGTAGTTATAGGCGGTGATATTCTCGTTTTGGGCGAGGGCTTCATTTCAAAGCTTAGAACGGAGCTTTCAAAGCTTTCACTCCCGGGAAGGAATGTATCGGTTCAAGGCTCAACCCTTGGGGATAACGCTGAATTCAAGGGCGGAGCGAAATATATTTTTGACTGTCTTTTTAAATAATTAAATAAATTTATAATATGAAAGGATGATTTAATCATGGCAGAAAAAGAAATCGTAATGAATGGTGCCGGCGTTGAGGAACTGGGCTTCCCCATGTGGCCTCAGTTTGCACCCGAAACTCTCGAGGATGTTCTCGAGCCTTTAAAAAACGGTAAGGTTAACTATTGGACCGGCCCTAAGGGTATGGAATTTGAAGAAGCCTGGGCAAAATGGATAGGTGCAAAAATGGCTATCTCCTGCACCAACGGTACGGCTGCACTTCACATTGCTCTTGCATCCTTAAACATCGGTCCGGGAGATGAGGTTATTGTTCCCTCATACTCCTTTATCGCCTCCTCTTTTTCGGTTGTTCAGGCAGGTGCTATTCCGGTTTTTGCCGATGTAACGGACGATCACACACTTGATCCCGATTGCATCGAGGCTCTCATCACTCCAAGAACCAAGGCTATAATCGTTGTACATCTCTACGGTACGGTTGCGGATATGGGACCGATTCTGGAAATTGCCAAAAAGCACAACCTCAAGGTTGTTGAAGACTGCGCACAGTGCTTCGGCGGCGAATACAAGGGCACAAAGGCAGGTCTTATAGGCGATGTTGGCTGCTTCAGCTTCTGTCAGAGCAAGCATTTCACAACCGGCGGAGAAGGCGGTATGGTTGTTACAAACGATGAGGAACTCGGCTGGGAATGCCGCTCCTTCAGAGATCACGGCTACGATGTTAAAACAAGAATGAGTATGCTGGCTCTTGAAGAAAAGCTCCCCTACATTCACAGAAGAGTAGGCTTTAACTACAGAATGACCGAAATTCAGTCAATCATCGGTATCAACGAGCTCAAGAGGCTTGACAACTGGAACCTCGCTCGCCGCTTCAAATACGCTAAAATGTATGACGAGGCTTTTTCGGGCTACAAGGGTATCAAAAAGCTCCCTGTTAACACCCCCGAAAGAAAGAACGCTTACTGGTGGTATCCGATGCTTGTTGACCTTGATGTACTGGATTGCGATGCTCCCACAATAGTTAAGGAGCTCGGTGCATCGGGAATCCCCTGCTACGGTATTCAGTGGCCCGAAGCTTATGAAGAACAAGCTTACAGAGAGCACGGCGGCTTCGGTACGGCTAAGTTCCCCTTTGAATCAAAGGAATATGCCGACAAGGACGCTGTTGACTACAGCAAGGCATTCTGCAAAAACGCCAACGCATTAAGAGCGCAGACTGTTTGCCTCTTCCTCCATCCTTCCTGGGAAGAAGTTCACATTCAAAGATGTATAGCAGGGCTTAAGGCAATTATCGAAAAGCACTTAAAATAGAATTTATTATAGGGAGATTAAAAATATGAAAAAAATCAAATGGGGCGTTATCGGTTGCGGCGGTATCGCTGACAGAAAAACCATTCCGGGCATGATGCTTGCAAACAATGTGGAATTGGTTTCTGTTATGGACGCCGATATTGATATAGCCGAAAAGGTTAAAGAAAAGTATAATGCAAAGTATGCCTTCGATAACTACGAAGCTATTCTCGCTCAGGATGAAATCGAAGCGGTTTACATTGCTTCTCCTGTGTTTTTCCATAAGGAGCAGGCAATCGCCGCTGCAAAAGCAAAAAAGCACATTCTTCTTGAAAAGCCCGTTGCCCTCACCACCTCCGATGCCGAAGAAATCAAAAGGGTATGTGAGGAAAACGGCGTTAAAATCAGCATAGGCTTCCTTATGAGATTCCACGGTTATCACCAAAGAATAAAGGAAATAATTGCTGAAGGCAAAATAGGTGAAATAGTTTCAATGCGCGGTCAGTTTACCTGCTGGTATCCCGACATCGAAGGCGCATGGAGACAGAAAAAAGCTCTCTCGGGAGGCGGTGCTTTGGTTGATATGGGAATCCATGTTATCGACCTTCTTCACTACCTTTCGGGGCTTAAGACCACGGAGGTTGTTGCTTTCAACCAGACTCAGACCTTCGGATACGAGGTTGACGATTCGTCGGCAGTTATTATGAAGATGGAAAACGGCTCTACCGCATTTGTTGATTCAAATTTCAACATTCCCGATGCGGCTTCCGTTGCAAAGCTCGAAATCTACGGTACAAAGGGCTCTATCGTTGCATCCGGTACACTTGCTCAGGCTGAGGTGGGTACGGTAAACATTCTTATCAGCGACGATTCCCTCGCATATGACGCAAATCAGGAAAGAAACGAAATCGTTCCCCTTTCCCTTGAGGGCACACCCTTAGGTAATATGTACACCAAAGAGGTTGAGCAGTTCGGAAATTCAATCATTAACGACACCTGTCCTCCCGTAAGCATCGACAGCGCAATCTTCGACCAGAAGGTTGTCGAAGCAGCTTATAAATCCGGAGAAAACAAGGTTTTTGTCCCCGTTAAATAGCTCGTAAACATTCATAAATTCAATAACAGGGTGTAGCAAGATGATTTTTGAAATCGTTTTGCACACCCTCTTTTGATGTATCATTTTGCCAAATCCGAAAGCGTATCCCCGGTGATGCGGTATGTAGTCCAGTCATCCAATTGCTTTGCTCCCAAAGACAAATAAAAATCAATGCTCGGCTTGTTCCAATCAAGACAGCACCATTCAAGCCTTCCGCAACCTCTCTCTTTTGCAATCTGAGCAAGCTTTTTTAACAGTCCTTTACCATACCCTTTTCCTCGATACTGCGGCTTTACGAACAAATCCTCCAAATATATACCGGCACGACCTAAAAATGTCGAGAAATTATGAAAAAAGAGGGCAAATCCTACCTCGGTATCGCCTTCCAAAGCAAAAATCACCTCTGCTTTTTTCTTTTCAAAAATCCATTCCCTGAGTAAATCTTCGGTTGCCGAAACTTCATCAAGCATATTTTCGTATTTTGCCAATCCCCTGATAAATTCCAATATCAATGCGACATCTTTTTCGTTTGCAATCCTGAAATCCACTTTAATTACTCCTTTTTTATGAAATCTTTATCTGTTTCCTATCTTTAATAATGACATACGGTTTCTTTAGCAAAATCAGTATAGCATAACAGTCAAAATATGATAATATAAAAATACAAAAGAACCCGAATTTTGCGTAAGCAAGTTCGGGTTCCCCTACAATTTTAAAAGAAGCCTAATCTTCGATAGATCTCAAAAATGCAAGAGCTTTTTCGATAGCATGGATACATTCCTCTTTGCCCTCGTATTCAAGAGAGAAAGCGCCCTCATATCCTGCCTTTTTGAGTATTGCAATACACTGCTTAACCGGAACATCTCCGTATCCTGCGGGAGCTCCGAGGATTTTATTGCAGCCGGTGGTTACTATGCATCCCTCGCTTGGATAATCGAAGCCGTGAACATAGAAATCCTTTATATGCGCATGGATTGCGTAAGGAGCTACCCTTGAAACCGCAGTTATGGGGTTTTCGTCAACGCACAGGAAGTTTCCGATGTCGCAAAGAAGTCCGAAATTCGGATGATTTACGGCATTGAAAAGTCTTTCCATTCTTTCGCTTCCCTGGCAAATGAAGCCGTGATTTTCAACCATGGTTCTTATGCCCTTTGAAGCGGCATAATCAGCCACTTCTCTGATGTTTTGTGCAAGCTCGGGAAGACTCAAATCAAAGCTTCTGTACTTATTCTGCCAATAGTACGCATCGTGGCGCATAAGCTTAACGCCGAGAGCTTCGGCAATATCAACATTATTCTTGGTTTCCTGTATTCCGAGCCGAGTTTCTTCTTCGGTTTCTCTTATAAGCCTTGCTCCAACGCAATAAGAGATAATTTCAATACCTGCCTTTTCGGCTCTCTCACGAATATGCTTTGCATATTCTATCGGAGTGTAGCCTTCCTCGGGAACAATATCCGAAAACTCAATAGCGTCAAAGCCAAGCTCTTTGGCTTTTTCTACGCAATCAGCCGGGGTCATTTCCCCCTTTTTTACAAGCTGTGAAAAAGAATATGAACTAACACTGATTTTCATAAATCAATTCCTCCGTTAATCAATAATTGCTTCGTGACCGGTTCTTGCAGATTCGTACAAAGCATCAAGAATCTTCATTATAACAACGCCGTCTTCTGCCTTTGACATACATTCGCATCTTCCGAGGCAGCAGTCAACAAAGTGATCAATTTCCGCATCAAACATGGGCTTTGCGTCTATGTAGCTGGCGGTATCGATAATCTGAGAATCTGTCATAAATCCGTTAATATCGGTATAAAGCTTCATGTTGTCGAGGCACAGACCGCCCTTTGTGCCGTAAAGCGTTCTGCCCCCTGCAGGCTCACAATTAAGTGCATAGCTTGCCTCAAGCAATGTGGAAGCACCGTTTTCATAACGGATAATACCAACAGCGTTTGACTCAACATTGCATATATCCTTTTTGGGATCTGCACCCTTCGGATACCAACCGACACGGGTTTTGAGGTTTGCACGATCCTCATGAAGAAGATCACTTGTAACCGCATAAACCGAAACAGGCTTCGGATTACCCATAAGATAACGGGTAAGGTCAAGAGGATGAACGCCGATGTCGATGATAGGTCCGCCGCCGGAACGGGACTTATCGGAGAACCATCCGCCCGGGTTACCGTTTCTTCTCATATATGTAGCCTTTGCATAGTAAACATCGCCGAGGTAGCCGTTGTCGATAAAATCCTTAGCGATTTTTGCTTCATTGGAAAATCTTGTAACAAAGCCGAGCATGAGAAGTTTACCGCTTTTATCGGCAACGTCCTTCATTTTCTGAGCTTCTTGCGCATTCATTGCCATAGGCTTTTCACAAAGACAGTCAAGCCCTGCTTCCAGCACCTTTATTGTACATTCTGCGTGATTGCAGTTCCAAACGCAAACATCGCAAGCGTCAAGCTCAACAGACTTAAGCATTTCGTCAACCGAAGAAAAACGCTTTTCAATTCCGAACTTATCTGCTGTTTCGTTAAGTCTTTCTTCATTAATATCGCAGATTGCCGCAAGCTCAACCTCGCTGTTTTTCACATAGCTTTCAAGATGAACATTGGCAATATTGCCTGCACCGATTAAACCTACTCTTAATTTACTCATTCCATTGTCCTCCTAAGAAAATCTACTGCCGTTTTAATGTCGGCTTCCGGATTGTCTCCAACCTCACGCTCTATTGTGAGGAATCCCTTATATCCTATATCCTCCAAAGCCTTGAGGTAAACAGAAAAATCAACAGAGCCTGTTCCCAGCGGAACCTCTTCAAAATATTTTACCTTCCAAACTTCCTCGGGAATCGGATGAACTGCCTGATAAATGTATTCGGGGTTGCATTTTTTAAGCATACGACCGTCTTTTGCATGAGTGTGCACGATGTAATCCTTAAGATTGTGAACCGCAACCGCAGGATCGTCGCCCGTTACCATAACAAGGTTTGCGGGGTCAAGATTTACACCGACGCCCTTTGAACCGAGAGAATCAAGAAAACCTTTAAGGGTTGCTGATGTTTCGGGGCCTGTTTCAATAGCAAAATGCGCATTGAGCGAATCGGCATACTCGGCAAGCTCCACGCAAGCCTCCTGCATAATTTTATATCTTTCGTGGCCGGGGTTTTCGGGAACAACGCCGATATGTGTTGTAACAATATCTGTTTCAAGCTCTTTTGCAAGGTCAAGAATTCTTTTTGATTTCTCGATCAATTCCGGATTAAGCTCCTTGTTTCCAAAGCCCTTTCCCAAGTCTCCACAAAGAGCGGAAAACTTAAGACCGTTATCCTTCACAAAAGAAAGAAGATCGCGTCCCTTTGCACCCAAAAGATTTTCGGGAGCGTTTTCACCCTTTGTACAATACAGCTGCAAGCCGTCAACTCCCAAAGCAGCAGCCTTTTTAATAGCCTCACGGGTATCGCATCTGAAAGACTCAACGATTACGCCAATAGGGAATTTATACATTTTTTTACCTCCATACTTGCTTTTTTTATGTTTTTATTGTATAATATTTATATATGAAAAGCAATATGTTATTTTGCTTTTATTTGACACAATATTGCTTTTTTGGAGGTTTTTTTCATGCAAGTATTTTATGAAGCCCACGATATTAAACAGAAAAAGCCCTATATTTTTCATCCACTCGAAGCCGGATTTCATTCCCATTGGCACGAAAATGTTGAAATTTTGTATTTCCATGAGACTTGCAATTTAGTGTGCGACAGAAATGAATTTACCGTAAATGCGGGAGAATTTGCAATAATTGGCTCAGATGTTCCGCACACTCTCGAATCTCGCACGATACCGTTTTATGAGTGTCTGATAATCGACAGCAGCTTCTGCTTTGAAAACGGAATGGATGTACGAAGACTTGATTTTGAAACAGGAATAGACGATAAAATTCTGAAAGCAAAATACGACAAACTTTTATCCGAAATAAAAGGAGAAAAAAGCTTTCACGAAGCAGGAACCAAAGCAGCTATACTCGAACTTATGGTGTACCTTTGCAGAAATTACAGCCGAGAAAGAGCAGAAAACGATGATCGGGACGATAATATTAAAAAAGCAATAATGTACATAAATTCCAATTTCAATAGATTTATGACGGTTGATGAAATTTCATCCCACGCAACACTCAGCAAATACTATTTCTGCCACGAATTCAAAAAGGTTACGGGTTACTCGGTTATACAGTATATTAATACCATAAGATGCAGAGCCGCCGAAAGAATGCTTGCGACAAAAAAATGTACCGTGAGCGAAGCCGCAACAGCAACAGGATATGACAATCTGTCATATTTTACAAGAACATTCAAAAGCGTAACGGGACATCTTCCCGGGGAATACAAAAAAAACAGAGAACGGGCAGGAGATTAACCGTTCTCTGTCGGTTGTTTAACACATTGAACTACTACAAAAAGCGCTCGGAGCTTCATGCCCCGAGCACTTTTTATTATCCTAAAACCGTAACCTGAATATGCTATGAATTATTTTTCCAAATCCGCTTCTGCTTCCTTTTGAACATCAGGGAAATAAGAAAGCATCGGCTCTATGTCCTTATTATGTAATTTTCTGTCAACATAGTTTTTCGTAATTTTCATTACAAGTCCCGAAAGGCAGATAACACCAATAAGGTTAGGAATCATCATAAGTCCGTTGAATGTATCCGAAATATCCCATGCAAGAGAAGATGTCATAAGAGCTCCGGAAATTATCATCAGTACAAATATAACTTTGTAAATTCTAACGGCTGTTTTTCCGCCGAGGTACTCGACAGCTACTGAACCGTAGTGCGACCAACCAAGCACGGTGGTAAATGCAAAAAGAAGGATTGCTATTGATACAAACTTCTCGCCCCATCCGCCAAATACAGTATGGAACGCTTTTGCAACGAGCGTAGCATCACCCGATATTCCCGATGCGATAACACCGGTATTGAGGTCTATTACGCCTGAAGTGAGGATAACAAGAGCGGTCATTGTACATACAACCATGGTATCCGAAAAAACTTCAAATATACCCCACATACCCTGGCGAACCGGTTCTTTTACATTTGAGGACGAATGAACCATTACGGATGAACCAAGACCTGCCTCGTTTGAGAATACGCCTCGTTTGCAGCCCTGAGTGATGACCATGCTAATAGTAACACCTGTTGCACCGCCCCATGCGGCGTTCGGTGAAAATGCCATTACAAATATCTGTTTCAAAGCCGGAAGAATCATATTTGCATTTTTTAAGATTATTACAATGCTTCCGATAATAAATGTAACAACCATAAAGGGCACAACTTTTTCGGCAAAATTTGCAATACGCTTCAGTCCGCCGAGGATTATGAGTGCAGCCAGAGCAAGCAGTACAAAACCTATTACAAGATGATACATCGTAATATCATCATAGAGCACTTTAGAGCTAAGAGCCGGTATATTAAACGCAGAAGTAAAGTTCACAACTATTTTATTGATCTGTCCCATGTTTCCGATACCGAAAGAAGCAAGTATACAGAAAATCGAGAAAATAACCGCAAGGAACTTACCTATTCCCTTGCATCCCCGTTTTGAACCGAGACCGTCCTGAAGATAATACATTGCACCGCCGGACCATTCACCTTCGGGATTTTTGCGGCGATAATATATACCCAACACATTTTCGGAATAGTTTGTCATCATACCCAAAAATGCCGCAATCCACATCCAGAATACCGCACCCGGTCCGCCTGCTGCGATAGCTGCCGCCACACCTGCAATATTACCTACGCCTATTGTTGCGGCAAGTGCCGTACAAAGTGCCTGGAACTGCGAAATGGATTTACCTTTGGTGTGACCGGAAACATTTTTTTTAAACAGACTTCCGATAGTTTCCTTCACCCAGTGCCTCAGGTGAGTTACCTGAAATACTTTGCTGAGAATTGTCATAAGCAGTCCCGTTGCGAGCAGAAGGTAAAGACCCTTACTCCATACCTGGCTGTTTATCACATCATTGATGCCTGCCAGACTTTCAAAAAACTTGTCCATAAAAATTCCTCCGTAAAATAAAAAATAGAGCTAAACGCAATGTTAGCTCTCCGAAAAATTGCATAAAAATTCTGCAACAAACTCCGTCCTTTTGCCTGAGAGATTAAGCGTAAAAAAACACGCCTTGCACCTTCGGCACCCGATGAGAGCTTCTCCGGAGCGCTATCAATTTGCAGTCCTTTTGCCTGAAAGTGTTATTCCGTCGGCAGAGCGTGTTTTTATCCGCTCATTCTCCTGCAAATGTCGTCTATTCTCATATAGTATCACAATTTGCAGAAAAATGCAATAGTTATTAAAAAATTTTTTAATTTATTTTTTCTGTGCCATAACAAGGTTGTAATACATACCCTGTTTTTTCATGAGCTCCTCATGATTTCCTTCTTCTTCAATACCGCCGTTTGCGATGCACATAATCTTATCCGCCTTCTGAATTGTGGAAAGCCTGTGCGCTATAACAAACGATGTTCTTCCGGCAAGAAGCTTATCGAGAGCCTTTTTGATAAGTACTTCCGTCTTTGTGTCAATGGAGCTTGTTGCCTCATCCAAGATAAGAATTCTCGGGTCGGACACAACAACCCTCGCAAAGGAAAGTAGCTGTCTTTCACCTGCGGAAAGCTCACTTCCCCGCTCCGAAATAATCGTGTGGTATCCATACGGCAGGCGGCTTATGAAGTCGTCTGCATAAATAGCTTTTGCAGCCTCCATGCACTCCTCATCCGTTGCGTCAAGCCTTCCGTAACGAATATTTTCAAGCACCGTTCCTTCAAAAATAAAGGAATCCTGCATCATAATACCCATCTGCGTACGAAGCGATTTTAATGTGACCGAATGAATGTCCGTTCCGTCAATAAAAATCTGACCCGAAGTAAGGTCATAGAACCTCGAAAGAAGATTAACCGTAGTGGTTTTTCCGGCTCCCGTAGGCCCAACAAACGCTATTGTTTCTCCGGGAGATGCTTTGAAGCTTACATTTTCCAGGACATTTACGCCTTCTTCATAACCAAACGAAACATTTCTGTATTCTACCTCTCCCTTAATGGGCGGAAGCTCGACAGCACCGGGAATATCCTTTATTTCCACGGGTTCGTCCATCATATCAAAAACGCTTTCGACATTGGCAAGAGCGCTTACAACCTGATTATAAATGGTTGTCATATTGTTAATCGGCGTCCAGAACTTTGAAATATACTGCGAGAATGCAAAAATTACACCGAGAGATATTGCGCCTTTTCCGAGGAGAATCCATCCGACAAAATAGGTCGCAACAGTGCCCAAAACGCTTGTAATATCAATACAAGGTCCGAAGCCCTGGGTGAATTTGTAAACATCGAGATACGAGTCCGTTACCTCCTGATTTATTCTCGCATAATTTTTGTTTGTGGATTTTTCTCTCGTAAACGCCTGAATAATCTTGACACCCATAATATTTTCGTGAATCATGGCACCTCGGTTTGAAGTCTTTTTGGTCATTTTCTGCATACGAACATGAATGAGCTTTTTGAACACAATCGCCAGAATGAAAATCGGTATGCAGGTTGCCATGCTCACCCAAGTCAAGGAAGCATCAATCGAGAACATAAAAAACACAATTCCGACCAATGTTACAATATCGCTGAACATACAAACGATACCCTCACTCATTATGTTACCGAGGGCGTTTATGTACGATGTAAGCCTTGTAAGAATTTTACCAGTCGGTCTGTCATCGAAGAACTTGAACGAAAGCTCCTGCATATGGTCAAAGAGGTCTTTTCTCAAATCGTAAATAACGCTCTGCCCGACATCGTTTATAAGATAAGCCTTAATTACCGTAAACCCTACCTGAACGGCAATCGTTAAAAGGTATAAGACGGAGAAAATAAGAATCATCTTAATTTCTTTATTCGGTATTAATTCATCCAATATATTTTTAGAGATAAGAGGTCCTATAAGCGAGCTTATGGATGCGGCAAACATAACGATAAGCCCCATTGTAAGCTTCCATTTGTACCTTCCGGCATAGGAAAACAGCTTTTTGAGCTGACCTGCATCAAGGCGGTGTTTTATGACTTCATCTTCAAAATAAGTGTTTCTCTTAGCCATATAAAACCCCTCCTTACTCGCTGTACTGACGGCGATAAACATCGGCATACTTACCGTTGAGCGCCATCAGTTCATCGTGAGTGCCCTGCTCTGCTATACGGCCTTTATCCATAAACAGAATAATGTCCGAGGACTTAACCGAAGAAATTCGGCTTGCAATTACTATAACCGTCTTTTTGCCGCCCATGCTATCAATATTATTAAGAATTTCCCGTTCGGTTTCGTTGTCAAGAGCACTGGTGGAATCGTCAAGAATAAGGATTTTGCAGGGCTTCATAAATGCCCTCGCCATTGAAATTCTCTGTTTCTGACCGCCGGAAAGTCCGACGCCCCGTTCGCCCACAATAGTATCGTAAGAATCGGGCATCTCGGAAATGAAATCATCCGCACAGGCAAGCTTTGCGGCAGCCTCCACCTCTTCATCGGTTGCGTTCCCGTCAACACAGTAAGCGATGTTTGACTTTATCGTATTTGAAAACAGGAAAACATCCTGCATAACAAGGGAAATACCGTCACGGAGCTTTTGAAGGTCAATCTCACGAAGATCAATTCCTCCCAATGTGACGCTTCCCGAAACAGGGTCGTAGAACCTCGGAATAAGGTTTATAAAGCTTGATTTACCGCTTCCGGTCGCACCGACGATACCGACCTTCATTCCGTGCTTTATGTGAAGATTAATATTTTCAAGTGCCACATTCCCGTCATACGAAAGCGAAACATTATTAAAGTCAAGATCCCACTTTTCGGGTTCCTTTTTATCCTCGCAATTTTCGATAGAGGGCTTTTTATTAAGCAAATCAAGGATTTTTTGTCCCGAAATAAGTGCGGTAAGGAAGTTTGTCACATATGTCGGAACAAGGTTCAAAGGATTCATAAGATATGTAATATATCCCGTAAACGCAACCATTTCACCCAAAGTCAGCTTTTCGTAGCAAACCAGTATGCCGCCGAATCCCACCGTAATTATGTATGTAAGATTGGTAAGCATGAACATTTTCCAGTAGTTTTTTGACCATACGGGAACATAGTCAAGACGGGACTGCCTGAAATCCTCATTAACCCTGTCCATTTTCTTTATTTCGTATTCTTCTCTCGCAAAGGCTCTAACCTGCCTTACACCGTTAATATTCTCCTGTGCAACGGTTGAAAGCCTTGCAGTCTGCTCACGCATATTAATAAATACCGGACGCGACTGAATGGAATACTTTCTCACAGCCATATAAATAAAGGGAAGCACAATATAACAAGCAAGAGCCAAAACCCAGTTCATATAGAACAGAATTACACTCGCCGCAACAAAGGAAAAAACAGATTCAAAAATTACGGGGATAATTGAAGAAAAGATGTTCTTGACATTTTCGGCATCATCCGCAAGCGTTGTCATAACATTACCCGTTTTAGCCTTGTTGAAGGTTTCAAACGACATTCTGAAGAACTTATCCATGCAGTCACCGCGCAGAGCGTTGATGACAGCCATTGACTTACGCTCCAAAATACGGGCTTTGGAATAATTTATTATGTGCTTTACAACCGTAACGCCGAGCATGACGCCAAACAGCAATAAAATATATTGAAGAGAAGCTCCTGTTGAGCTTTCCGAAAAAACATTGTCAAAAATATATCCGGTGATTTTAGGATTTATCATGTTAAGCACTACAACGATAATGCTCATGAAATAACACATAAAAACCGTTTTCTTATAGGGCCTGAAATACTCCCACGACTTTTTTATTACGTCCATATCCAGCGTCCTCCGAATACTAAATTCAATAACATAATACACTAAAATTACAAAAAAGTAAACCCCTAAATTCGGGAAATAAAGCTTTTTTTGATGATTCTATTGATTTTTCTCTCAAACATGGTATAATATACTTAAAATAACTCGTTTTAAGGGGTGATTCCTTTGCTTAACAAGCAATTCTTTTTATTGCTTCATCAGGGTGCGAGCATTCAGAGGTGGAACGAACATTTCAGACCTCACAAAGGCTTTACGGAGCTTGACAAGCAGGCGCACAAAGCATTTTTCATGTATGTTCTTCATAAGCTCGACGATACGGCAGACCCTCAAAAGCTTATAGAAGGCTGCATTTTTGAATATCTTCACAGAGTAATTCTTACGGACATCAAGCCTCCCGTATTCCATAAGATGATGGATGAAAAGGGCAAGCAAATCAACAGGTGGGTTCTCGATCAGTTAAAATGTGCTTTCGAGGATGTTGAAAACGGATTTTTTGTAAGATTTGAAAAATACCTTTTGGACGAAAATTATGCATCCCACGAAAAACGGCTTATAAACGCGGCTCATTATCTTGCTACATCATGGGAATTTGATATTGTTTATAGAATGTCGTCCTCGCTTTACGGCATTGAAGAAACAAAATCCCAGATTGAATCCGAAATAGCGGCATTTTTTGATCTTTCCGCAATACAAAAGTATTACGGGAACTATAAGCTGAAAAACTTCACTAATCTTGTTGGGCAATTAAGGCTTCAACAGCGCTGGGCAAGGTGCACAAGGGCAATGGAAACCTCGGTTATGGGGCATATGCTGATAGTTGCAATTCTTTCATATATGTTTTCCCTCAGCATAAACGCCTGCAAAGAAAGGCTTTGCAACAACTTTTTCGGCGGTCTGTTTCACGATTTGCCCGAGGTGCTGACACGGGACATCGTATCCCCCGTCAAAAACTCCGTTGCGGGGCTTGATGACATCATAAAGGAAATGGAGGATAACGCAATTTCAAAAAGTATTCTCCCCCTTCTTCCCGAAGAATGGCACAAGGAAATTCTCTACTTTATGCGTGACGAGTTTAAAAGCAAGTACATAGACGAAGGAAAAATCGTGTTCTCCGACAGCGTTTCCATAAACGAAAGATTTAACCGTGACGAATATAAGCCGATAGACGGTGAAATTATTCGCGGCTCCGACCACCTTTCGGCATACATTGAGGCAGCTCTTTCGATTCATTACGGAATTTCCTCAGAACCCCTTATAGAAGGCAGAAATTCAATACGCAGTTCGTACAAGGATAAATACATCGCCGGAATTAATTTCGGGGATTACTTTGAAACCTTTGACGATTATCCAAATAAAGTTTGACTTTTTCTGTACTTTATGATATACTTACGCTTGTTGCGTAGGTATGTACACAGGCGGAAGCCCGTTCATATATTTTCAATTTTGAGGTGTTAAAAAATGAAATCAGTAAAGGATATTAAGCTTTACGATATTCCAAAGGTTAAATCCATGAGGGAAATGCTCGCTCTTGCCTCGGCGGAGTCGGGTGACAAAACCGCAATAATGTACAAAAGCGGAAATGATATTGTTTCCCACACCTATTCCGAATTCACAGATACAACATATTACCTGGGAACTGCTCTTATTGATTTGGGTTTTGGGGAAAGCCACATTGCGGTAATAGGCGAGAACAGCTATCCCTGGATTTGCGTGTACCTCACCGTTTTGCAATCATCGGGGGTTATCGTGCCTGTTGATAAAGAGCTCCCCGAAAACGATATTTTCAATGTTTTGCAGCACAGTGACAGCGAAATTGTATTCTGCTCCGCAAAATATGAGAAAATTTTCAGGGAAAACCGTGAGAAAATTCCGTTTATTAAGAAATTCGTGTGCTTTGACGAAGACGAGGATGACGGAGATTTTATATCATACTCAAAGCTTGTCAAACGGGGCGAGGAATTAAGAAATTCCGGCGATAAATCCTTTGACGGAGCAGGAAGCGATGAATACGCCCTTAAAATGCTCGTTTACACATCGGGTACAACGGGAATGTCAAAGGGTGTAATGCTTTCCGAGCATAACCTTGCGTCAATTGTTTCATATGGACCGACCGTATCGGATGTTCATACAAAATGCCTTTCGGTACTTCCCTATCACCACACATATGAGGCGGTTGCGGGGATATTGGTAGGTCTGCACAGGCGTGCTACCATATGCATTAACAGTCAGCTTACCCAGGTTCTCAAAAACCTTCAGGTTTTTAAACCCGATTACATTTACCTTGTTCCTGCCTTTGTTGAGCTTTTTCACAAAAAGATTTGGCAAACGGCAAAAAAACAGGGCAAGGAAAAAGGGCTTAAGCTTTTAATCGCACTAAGCAACGCTCTGCGCAAAATCGGTATAGATAAAAGAAGAAAGCTCTTTTCGTCCATTCACGAAAGCTTCGGCGGAAATCTTATTAAAATCGTTTGCGGCGGCGCTCCCGTAAGAGCGGAGCTCGGAGATTTTTTTGACAGCATCGGAATAAACCTGATAAACGGGTACGGCATAACCGAGTGTTCTCCGCTTGTATCGGCAAACAGAGAAGAAATTAACGATTGTTCAACGGTGGGCGTGGTTCTGCCTTGCTGTGAAATAAAGTTTATAAACAAAACGAGCGAAGGCGACGGCGAAATCTGCGTTAAGGGCGATACGGTTATGATGGGATATTACAAAATGCCCGAAGTAACCGCAGAGGTTTTGGAGGACGGATGGTTCAAAACCGGAGATTACGGAAAAATGAACGAAAACGGCTTGCTCATGATTACGGGAAGAAAGAAAAACCTTATCGTGCTCGATAACGGTAAAAATGTATTCCCCGAGGAGCTTGAAAACTACATTCAGGCAATACCCTATGTTAAGGAAGTAATCGTCAGCGGAGAAAAGGACGAAAACGGAATTGAAACCGCTCTTTGTGCCGAAATTTACATTGACCCCGAAATGATTCCCGAAAATCCTCTTGACACTTTAAGAAGTGATATTGACGAAGCAACAAAAGAACTGCCTGTTTACAAGCGGATAAATACTATTAAGCTTCGCGATACGGAATTTGAAAAAACAACTTCCAATAAGATTAAAAGAAAATACTAAAAAAGCGGTGCGGCAAAATTTTTGTTTTGCCGCACCGCTTTTTGTGTGGTAGTCAATTAAAGCCCCAACGCTTCTTTGAGTTCTTCCTTGCTCTTGTACCCTGTCGAAGCCTTTACCGCTTCCCCGTTTTCAAAAAGAATAACCGTAGGAATGCTCGCAACACCGTACTTCATTACAAGCCCCTGAGCATCATCAACATTGATTTTGCTCACCTTAACGGTTCCGGAAAGCTCGTCTGAAAGCTCGGCTATAATCGGCGCAAGCATTCTGCACGGACCGCACCATTCAGCCCAGAAATCCACCAAAACGGGAATGTCCGATTTAAGCACCTCTTGCTCAAAGTTTTCCTCATTAATTACAACTTCGTTCATATTTTATTCCTCCTTAGATTTATAATAGAGCATACAATGGCAATATCCTTCAAAATCAGGATCGGCAATCTGCTCTTTGAATTCCTTACACATACACTTAAAATCCTCTGTTCTCTGTATGCGGCAAGGGCAATAACCGCCCGTTCTTTTAAGACCTTCCCTTACGGTTTTAACAACATTTTTGTCCTCATTTAGTCTTACTGCCATAAAACCTCCGTTCCGCCGACTTAAGCCGGCATAGCATTATCAGTTAATTATGATTATCTGCCGATATTATAAATTATATTCGGGAAGACCGGCATCAAATTTTTCAATTAAGGATTGCTCGTAATCCCCCGAAAAGCTTCCGTTTTTGAATTTTTCAAGACCTTCCGAAATAAGCCTGTCCCAGCATTCGTTTTCACACTTGGGGATAATCGGATAGAAGTGAGCACCCACCGCCTTTGCGGCATCCATATCGCCAAGCGCATCGCCGAGCATCAAAATTTTGTCGGAATCGTAGTTACCCAGAGCCGAAGCTTTAAGCTGTTCCTTTTTGCTTCCTGCCTCCTGACCGCAAAGACAAGTAACATATTTCAGTATTCCGCCCCGTTCCCAGTCAGTCTTAAGCCCTTCTGCCGAAGCGGAGGAAACTATAACAATGTCCGCATATTCCGATGCCTTTTCAAGAGCCTTTGCAACGGAAGGGAAAGGTCTTAAGCTTTCGGTTCCCTTTGAAAAAAGCTCGTCCGAGCCGCGGCTCCAGTCAAGAACCTCTTTTAATAGCTTATCATCGTGAGTCTTTATAAACTCGGTCAACGAGGCGTTTGACATCTTAACCCCGGAATCGCAAAATTCTTCAAATGCAGAAAGATCCCGATTGAAAATTCCTCTTTTCTTAAGCTCCTTGAAAAGAAGCAAAAGTCCGGGAAATCTGTTAATACCGCGAAGCTTGGAATACAGGTTAATAAACTCCTCCAGCTCGCAGATTTCCTCTTTTTTGTCCTCCATACCCCAGATTTTGAAAATCATAGGTATAAAGGAATCCGTATGCTTAATTGTCATACTGTCAAAAGCAGTACCGTCAGAATCTATCCCGATAAAAAACTGCTTTTCGGGCTTGAAATTACTGAGTTCGACCATATTTAATTCTCCATTCATATTCTCAAAAGAGCGCCCGAAGGCGCTCCTTGATTATTCTCCGAAAACTGTGTTTGCAACCTCTCTGCTGCTCTCCAAAGAAGAACTGTAATCGCAGATAACCGTATTGTATTCATCCTGAACGGTGAAGGGATACGGAGAATTTGTGATAACGATAATGGGCTTATCTGTCTTTTCATGAAGCTCCTTAACAAACGAGTTGCCGCTTTCGGGACTTCTTCTGTCAAAGTAGTTTGTGATAGCAATGACATCTGCCTCTTCAAGTCTTTCATAAACACGCTGACGGTCGTTATCGCTATACTTCATTGTTGTTTCAACACAGTAAACATTATCGGACTTCTTAAGCATTTCAAGCCAAGGAGTAGCCGGGTTCATTTCCTGAGTGTTAACTCTTTCATGAAGCGGATTTACCTGGTAAACAAGCAACAGCTTTTTATCCTTTGAAACAGGAAGAACATTGTTTCTGTCACGGATAACATTGATTGCGCGTTTTGCGGAAAGCTTTGCGATTTGCGCAACCTTCGGGTCATCAATACCCTCGGAAGCCTTGCTTGTATCGAGAATCTGAGGCTTATCGAAGAAACCGTAATCATACTTAACGGAAAGGGTTCTTGTAACAGCGTCATCAATTCTCTCCATGGGAATAACTCCGCTCTTAACCGCTTCAACAACACCCGGAATAACATCGTCGATAAGACCGCCCTCGTCACGGAGAAGAACAAGGTCGCATCCTGCGTTGATAGCCATGGTGCAGGCATCCTTAACCTCAAACTTGGAGATAATGCCGCCCATCGTGATTTCATCTGTTGTAACAACGCCCTTGAAGCCGAGCTCGCCTTTGAGAATATCCGTAATGATAGGCTTTGAAAGTGTAGCCGGAAGTCCGGAATCGTCAAATTCCGGATAAGCTGTATGCGCTGTCATTATAGCAGGAAGACCTGCATCAATCATAGCCTTAAATGGCTTTAAGTGTTCTCTTAATACGCTCTCGGGCTCGTCTATTACCGGAAGACCGTGATGTGCGTCGGTAGCGGAAGGACCTCTTCCCGGGAAGTGCTTACCTGTTGCGATAATTCCTGCCTCTTTGAAGCCCTTAAGTGCTTCAACGGCATATTCTATAACCTCTTCGGGTGTTTCGGCGTAGCTTCTTGCACCTATTTCGGGGTTGAGAGGATTTGTGTTTACATCAAGCACGGGAGAATGAATCCACGAAATGCCCAAAGGAGCAAGCTGACGGCCGACAGCCCATGCAACATCGTGAGCCATTTTCGGATCTCCGCTGTGAGCAATACCCATGCAGCTCGGGAAAAACTTAATTCCGCCTCTGTAGTAATCCGCAGAAACATCGCCTTCAAAGTCAAAAGTAAAGTGAAGCGGAATTCCGAGCTCTCTGTCAAGAGCTGCCTGCTTCAATGTATTAATGTATTCGCAGAATTCCTCGTTGGTGAAATGAGGAACGGGGATATCCGGAAGGAAATCCTTTATTGTCCCCTTAAACGGTCTTAACATTCTGCTCGCATAATCCGTGTTTGTACCGTTGGGGTCATGCTTAACGGTTCTTATTCTCCACATAAGACCTGCTCTGATACCTGCCGGATTGTACTTTTTAATTCTTCTGATAATCTCGGGCGTAACGATAGAGCCAACATAACCTATAACAAAGCACTGACCTACCTTTTGCTCAACGGTCATTTTTGACACGAGATCTTTAACAAATTTCTGCTTATCCATACTTTTGTAACTCCTTTAATACATAATACGCAATATAATCTAATTTACATTATATCATAAATTTTCCGATAATGCAAGTATGATATAACAAAAAACTTGAAAAAAGTATAATTATATGATATAATTATATATTATATCAAATCGGAAGGTTCATACCATATGAAAAAATGGATATATAAAGATACAAGCGAGAGCCGTGCGGTTAGGTTCGCAGAAGAAAACAAGATAGGCAGAATTTTTGCATATCTTCTTCTCAACCGTGGAATAGACAGCTATGAAAAAATAAGACAATTTGTATATACAGGAATTGATTCGCTTTGTGACCCGTTTGAAATTCCGGGCATGGTCGCGGCTGTTAACAGAATTAAAAGGGCGGCTGAAAGAAAAGAAAAGGTTACCGTGTACGGCGACTACGATGTAGACGGAATTACCGCATCAACGCTGATTTGTAACGCTTTGTCCGAAATAGGAATAAATGCGGATATTTATATTCCCGACAGGTTAAAAGAAGGCTACGGATTAAACAGAGATGCAACGGAAAAGATATATGACAGCGGAACTACGCTTATTATTACCGTAGATACGGGAATAACGGCAGTTTCGGAGGTTGAATACGGAAATGAAAAAGGCATTGATTTTGTAATAACCGACCACCATGAGCCTCTTGAAATCATTCCTGACGCACAAGCTGTTGTCAACCCGAAGTTGGATGACGCTTCGCCATGCAAAAACCTTGCCGGCGTAGGAGTGGCGTTTAAGCTTGCGTGCGCTCTTTTGTCACAAAAGTACGAGCTTAAGGAAATCGTTTCCAGATACATTGACCTTGTGTGTCTCGGAACGGTTTCGGACATTGTTCCCCTTTACGGAGAAAACCGTTTTTATGTTAAATACGGACTTAAATATTTCAAAAAAACCAAAAATCCCGGACTTGCGGCACTGATTGGATATGCGGGGTATTCGGAGCGGGAAATTGACGAAACGGCAATAGGTTTCGGAATAAGCCCGAGGATAAATGCGGCGGGACGAATGGGAAAAGCATCCTACGCCCTGAAGCTACTGAACACAAAATCCGAAGCTGAGGCTGACGAGCTTGCAAAACACCTTTGCGATATAAACAATGAAAGAAAAACGGTGGAAAACAAAATATTTGAAAGTGCTGTCTCGATTATCGAGGCTTCGGAAAATTTTTCAGACGACAAGGTATTGGTTGTTGCCGAAAAGGGCTGGCATACAGGGGTACTCGGAATAGTTGCATCAAGGCTTCTGGAAAGGTTCGGAAAGCCTGTGATACTTATGAGTATTGACGAAAACGGAATTGCCCACGGCTCAGCAAGGAGTGTTCCGGCACTTAATATTTTCACGGTTTTGGAAAACTGCGCACAGCTTACCGAGCGTTTCGGCGGTCACAGCATGGCGGCAGGGCTTACGATAAAGGAAGAAAATATTATTCCGCTCCGTCAAGCCGTAAACGAGGTTGCAAATGTTATGGTTTCGGACGATGAGCTTATACCGACGCTTGAAATAGACTACGAAGCCGAGCCCTCGGAAATAACCTTAGAGCTTGCAAAAAAGCTTTCGTTTTTTGAGCCCTTCGGTGAAGGAAATCCCTGCCCCGTTTTTTCGATGAGAAATTTAACGGTCGATAAGGCTGACATAACCCGTGACGGAAAGCATTTAAGACTTAAATGCGAATGCATGGGGATATACTTTTTTTGCATAGCATTTAACATGGGAAATATGAGCATAAAGCCCGGCGACTGTATTGATATTGCGTTCAATTTGAAAATTAACGATTACAACGGAGACTACAATTTTATCATAAAAGACATAATAATTAACAACTAAAAGTCAGAGGCGGTATTAATGGAAAACTCAGATGTACTCACAATCGAAAAAATTAAAGAACAAATTAAGAGCTATAATTCGCAAGCGGATCTCGGAGCTATTGACAAAGCTTTTGAATTTGCAAGCAAAGCACACGATCAGCAAAAAAGGCTCTCCGGAGAACCGTATATAATTCATCCCCTTTCGGTTGCGCAAATCTTAGCCGAAATGGAAATGGACAACGATACGATTATTGCGGCGCTTCTTCACGATGTTGTGGAGGACACAAGCGTTACCACGGAGGAGCTGACCGAACAGTTCGGAAATTCCGTTGCAGAGCTCGTGGACGGCGTAACAAAGCTCGGTAAAATACCCTATTCGTCAAAGGAAGAACAGCAGGTTGAAAACCTCAGGAAAATGTTCATGGCGATGGCAAAGGACATCCGTGTTATCCTCATAAAGCTTGCGGACCGTCTGCACAATATGAGAACATTGAAATATCAGCCTGCCGAAAAGCAGCGTCAGAAGTCGCTGGAAACAATGGAAATATATGCTCCTTTGGCGCACCGTCTCGGTATCTCAAAAATCAAGTGGGAACTTGAGGATTTATCCCTTCGTTATCTTGACCCGGTTGCTTATAATGACCTTGTTTCAAAAATAAGCCAAAAGCGTGCTGAACGTGAGGAATATGTTGAGGAAATCAAAAAAACCCTCAGTGACAAAATAAAAGAATCGAATTTGAATTTCTATATAGAGGGCAGAGTTAAGCATTTTTACAGCATTTATAAAAAGATGTATTCGCAGAACAAAACCCTTGACGAAATATATGACCTGTTTGCCGTAAGGGTTATAGTGGATACAGTCGCAGACTGCTACAATGTTCTCGGAATAGTGCATGATTTATATAAGCCCATGCCCGGCAGATTCAAAGACTACATTGCAATGCCGAAGCCGAATATGTATCAGTCGCTTCATTCGACGGTTATCGGAAATAACGGTCAGCCCTTTGAAATTCAGATAAGAACATGGGAAATGCACAGAACCTCCGAATACGGTGTTGCCGCACACTGGAAATACAAGGAAGGCAAGTCGGCAATATCGGATTTTGACGAAAAAATGGGTTGGATTCGTCAGCTTATGGAAATCCAGAAGGATATGGTTGATGCCGAAGATTTTATGCAGTCACTAAAAATCGACCTGTTTTCGGATGAAGTGTTTGTATTCACGCCGAAAGGCGATGTAATCAATCTCCCGTCGGGGTCAACGCCCATTGACTTTGCTTTTGCAATTCACTCGGCAATCGGTTCAAAAATGCTGGGCGCAAAAATCAACGGCAAAATAGTTCCCTTGGAATATAAGCTTCAAAACGGTGATATTGTCGATATTATAACCTCATCGGCAAGCACAGGGCCGAGCCGTGACTGGCTTAAAATCGCAAAAACCTCTCAGGCTCGAAACAAGATAAATCAATGGTTTAAAAAGCAAAATCGAGAGGAAAACGTTCAGAGAGGAAAGGAAGCTCTCGACAAAGAGCTGAGAAAGGCTGAGCTTGATTACGAAAAAGCACTTTCTCACGAGATTATCGACGGTATTTTGAAAAAATACAGCTATAAATCACTTGAGGATTTGTATGCAAGCATAGGCTACGGCGGCATTACGCTTTCAAGAGTTATAGCAAAAATCAAAGACCAGTATCATAAAATGTTCCCCGAAACGGTTGAGAAAGTTGACATAGACTCTGTTTTGACGCACTCTACCAAAAGCTCACCGTCAAACGGAGTAATTGTTAAGGATATTGATAATTGCCTTGTGAGATTTGCAAGGTGCTGTAACCCTATCCCGGGTGACGATATAATCGGGTATATAACGCGCGGCAGAGGGGTTTCGGTGCACAGAACCGATTGCCCGAATATCATTGCGGCAAAGTCGAACACAAAAGAATTTGCAAGGCTTATCGAGGCAGTCTGGGCAAACGAAAACCCGAATAAAAAGGAACGCTATGTTGCGGGAATTATCTATACCGCATACGATAACTCCTCCATTTTAAGCTCAATCGCAGGAATCTTATCCGAATACAACCTTTCCACAAGAAGCTTTAATGCCAGGGTAACTCCTGACGGCTTGGCTATTGTTGAACTTGAAATCGAGATTGCAAACAAACAGCAGCTTGACAATATTATTACGAAGTTTAGAACAATCAAGGATACAATAGAGGTCAAGCGTTCATCCACAAAGAAAATCTGAGGTGTGAATAATGGAAATTAAAAAAATAACGGTAGGCCCTTTAGGAACGAATTGCTACATTGTTTCATCGGAAAAAGAAGGCGTAATTATAGACCCGGGCGATGTTCCGAAAAAGATTTTGGAAAATGTCGGGGATATAAAGATAAAGTATGTGGTTTTGACTCACAATCATTTTGACCATGTCGGCGGAGTTGACATGGTATGCGAAAAGCTCGGCGCAAAGCTCATGCTTCATAAGGACGATACGGAGCTTTACTGCAATGTGCCGGAAATGTTCCACTTTTCATCAAAGCCCGTCAAAAAAATTGATATTGAGCTGTCCGACGGCGATGAGATAAAATTCGGCAGCGAAAGTCTTAAGGTTATGCACACGCCGGGGCACACAACAGGCTCTGTCACGCTTATCGGAGGAAAGCACGCATTTTGCGGTGATACCGTTTTTTACGAAAGCATCGGAAGGTCGGATTTCCCCGGAGGAGATTTCACAGCCATTCTTGATTCTCTCAAAAAAATACTCGAGCTGCCGGGAGATACGGTTTTATATCCCGGTCACGGCGAAAACACAACGGTAGAGCATGAAAAGCAACACAATCCTTTTGCAGGAATGATATAATATGGAAAACACGAAATTACCATGGGGAAGGCTTACTGGAATCCGTCCCGCAAAAATTGCAAGAAAGCTGTTTGAAAAGGGGCTTGACGAAGCTTCGGTAAAAGAAAAATTTCTAAGCTTCTACGGTGCCGACGATTACAGAAGTACCCTCGCCGCGCGCATTGCAAAGCACGAACTTGAGCTTATGGAAGGAATGTTTGAGGACGGAATAAGCCTTTATGTAGGCATACCCTTTTGTCCGTCAAGATGCGCATACTGTTCGTTTATTTCATTTTCAGTCGAGAAAACAGCGGAGCTTATGGAGCCGTATCTTCACGCACTTCAAAAGGAAATAGAATACTGTTCCGATTTTGTAAAAAAATACGGAAAGAGAATTGAAACCGTTTACATCGGCGGAGGAACGCCCACAACGCTTTCTGAAAATCAGCTTGATTTTTTATTGAAGTCGCTTCGCAAAAGCTTTGATTTATCAGAAATCAAGGAGTTTTCCGTTGAAGCGGGAAGACCGGATACTATCACTCCCGAAAAGCTTTTTGTCATGAAGGAAAACGGCGTTACAAGGATAAGTCTCAACCCTCAAAGCACTAACCCCGCCGTTTTGAAAACAATAGGCAGAAGGCACACAACGGAGCAGTTTTATGAAGCATTCCGCATGGCTCGAAGTGCCGGGTTTAATAACATAAACACCGACATTATCGCAGGACTTCCCGGGGAAAGCGTCCAATCCTTCAAAAACACTGTCGATACGGTCATAGCTCTCAATCCGGAAGAAATAACCGTACATACGATGTCTCTTAAACGGGCGTCGGTTATAAATCAGAATATTGACGGTTACAAGCTTACAAGCGGAGGAGAGGTCGGTCAGATGCTTTCATATGCCGCCGAAAGGCTTGACAAATTCGGATTTTTGCCGTATTATATGTATAGACAGAGAAATATTCTCGGAGGCTATGAGAACACGGGGTTTGCAAAACCGGGGTTTGAATGTCTTTATAATGTCTATATTATGGAGGAGGTTCAGTCGATACTTGCACTGGGCGCCGGAGCTTCAACAAAGATTATTCTACCGGACGATATTGAGAGAATATTCAATGTCAAAGAGCCTACCGAATACATCGGCAGGATTGATGAAATGATAGAAAGAAAATTTAAGGAGGAAAATTTATGGATTACGAAACCTTAAAACACACAGTTCACAAAACCGCAAGAGGTGTTAAAAGGGCGTCCGAGAACCTTTACGAATCCTCAAAGCTTTCCGTAAAAATCTCAAAAAAGGAGGCTTCCGTTGAGGATAAATTCCTTTTGATAGGCGAGCTTGTCTATAATTCCTATGCAAAGGGCGAGCCCTCGGGAGAAAAGGTCAGCGAGCTTTGCGAACAGATTTCCGAGGATTTTGCCGAAATCAACAGGATGAAAAAGAAAAGGGATATAATAAAGTCCGGCAGAAAATGCGAAGTATGCGGCTGCCCCGTAGCTCCCGATGCCGAAGCCTGCCCGAACTGCGGCTGTGAATTATGATGAAAATGCAAAAGCCGCCTATGCCTCGTGCATAGGCTCTTTGGCTGTGCTTAAAAGCAAATATCCAAAATATATTGTAGTCGAAAAAGAAAAACTGCCCGTTACATATGACGGCAAGCTTTGCCGATGCAAAGAATTTACCGCATATGCGGAAGCTTCGGATAGCGGAGTATCTGTAATTTCGGATGCTTTTGTGCGTAATATGCTTTTTGAAAACGATAAGCTTATGGCAAAGCTTTTATCTGCCGCGGCGGTTATTTCAAAGGATTTTGACGGTATCAATATATATTTACAGAAGGAAGAACTGCAATGAAACGATATTTTCTGCCCGAGGGCTGTAATCTTTACAGAGCCAATCTTCATGCTCACTCAAGTAATTCCGACGGTGCATATACTCCGTCCGAGCTGAAAGAAGCGTACAAGTCGCACGGCTACAGCATACTTTCGATAACCGACCATTTTAAGCTTCGGGATTATTCCGAGCTTTCCGATGACGGCTTTTTGATGCTGAGCGGTTGCGAAATTGCGATTTTGCAGTCCGGTGATTTTGAAACCAAATACAAAAAGGTGTGCCACTTAAACCTTTACCCGAAGCGTCCCGATGCCAAGCTTTTTGATTTTGACACCGAGTATTCCGCCGAAGGTATAAACCGTATAATAGAAAAGGCTCGGGATAACGGATTTTTTACGGTATATAATCATCCGGCGTGGTCTATGGAGGAGCACTACCTTGATTACAACGGACTTACCGGCATGGAAATTTACAATGCTTCAACCGCTTCCATGGGGCACGATGAGCACAACGGCAGGATTTTTGACGAGTTTTTAAGGAACGGAAAACAGCTTCTCTGCTTTGCAAATGACGATTGCCACAACGCTCTTCCGGAAAATCATCCATATGCCGATATGTTTTCGGGATTTAATATGATTGCATCACCCGACCTTTCATATGAAAGCGTGATTAACGCAATCGAAAACGGGCATTTCTATGCTTCGGAAGGCCCTGAAATATATGAGCTTTTTGAGGAAAACGGAACGGTTTATATAAAAACCTCTCCCGTAAAGGAAATTACGCTGATAACAGGCACAAGAAGGCGCGCAAGAACCGCCGTTTCCAAAAACTCAAGAGAATATTTAACCGAAACGCAGTTTTCTGTTGACCCTTCGGATAAGTATTTCAGAATAGAAATAAAGTGTAAATACGGGAATAAAGCATACACACAGTGCTATTTTACAGATTGATATTAACACCTTCGGAATTTGTTTCATATAATAACTGAGAAAAACAAATTCGGGAGGTTTTATTTTTTGGCTGATAAATGTAATAACGGCAACAACAATCAGAATGAAAACTGCAACATGATTCCCTTTGTGGTGTACGGCTATCCCATGTACGGTTACTGCGGAGGACATATGATGCAGCCCGGCAATATGTGCGGAAACTTCATGAACCCCATGTACTTCACTCCGTATAACCGTCCGGGATGTATGCCATCCGACCTTGAATGTGGCAAATAGCGGACAAAACGCCCGAAATCAGCTGATTTCGGGCGTTTATGATTTTATTCTTTAACTTCTTCATCCTCCGGAATGACCTCCGGCGGCTCGACAATGTCTTCATCCAAAGCAGGATCTTCCTTTGCAATCTTTATCCCCTGAACATGAACATTCACCGCTTCTGCGCTTAAATTTGTCATTTCCTCTATTGCGGTTTTTACCTTTAACTGAACCTCACCGGCAACCTCGTTGATTTTAACTCCGTAATTAACGATGATAAAAATATCAACCTTAACCGTACCGTCAGCGGCTTCAATCTTAACACCCTTTGACGGAACCTTCTTGCCGATAAACTCATATATTTCTCCGGCAATACCGGTACTCATACCGGCAACGCCTTCAATTTCTCTTGCTGTAATACTTGCAATGGTAGCAACGACATCGTCAGAAATTTTAATGCAACCCTTGATTTCTTCGCTCATCGGGCACACCTCCGTATATCATTTATTACTGTAATTATATCACAAAATTTTCAACTTGTAAACTATTTTATCTCTATTATTTTTATTTTTTCAGATGAAATACCGGTTTCTGCGACAACAATATCAAAAATTTTCGCTGTATCGGCTGTTGTAAGCCCTTCCGTTTTAACGGTTACGCTTACAGAGTCATCAGTTATGTAAACCAGCACATCGGAAAATCCCTTAGCCTTGAGAAGATTTTCGATATTACCCTCTTTTTCCGTGTTTTCTGCGGATTTCCTTATGGATGTGTACGCCAAATCCTTTTCTTCGTTTGATGCGCTGTCGCTCTCCGCAACGGTTCGGAGCGTGTCAATTGCGTCGCTTCTTGCCTTGTCCCTTGTGAGCCTTGCGGATTCAAAATACGTAGTTCCCTTAGTCGAAACCTCCTCTGCTTTCTCTTCCTTCTTTCCGTCCACCAAGGTTGCCTCGCCGAAAGTTTTGGTATCGGTATCGCCCGTAACGGTAACCGATTCATCGCCGTTTTCGGTATAAGTCCAGTTAAGATAAGCCGCAATGACGACGACAAGCGACAATGCAACAATCAAAATTTGTCTTTTTTTCATAATAACCATAGTCACCTCATTCACATTCAATAACCGCAATCCTGCTGCCGCCGATGTTCAGCGCCGCCTTTGCGGCATAATATATTTTTTCACAAATTTTCGGGTCGCCCGCCCCTTGAGCTGCAATCACCACCCCTTTTATGTCCGTAGACTCCCCTTTGCTTTCACTCGCAAAAAAGGTGTTTTCAAGGCTTCGGCTTGGTTCCGATGTAATCATAACCTTTACTTTTCCCACACCTTTTATTCCGGACAGAATCTCGGTCAGATTTCTTTCAAGACTGCGGCAGTAATCATAATCCTCGCACTGCGACGCAGTATTCTTTTTATCCGACGGGGCAAACGCTCCGGCTGTAAGCATGATTATCACTCCAATAATAAATATTATCAAAACAGTTTGTTTATTCTTTATTTTTTCTAAAATCCCGGCAAGCATTTTTTTGATATTCATACTCTCCTCCATTCTATCGCATCAATGGGAATCATGTAAAGCTCGCTCAATCTTGTTTTTACGGATGTGTTTTCGGAATCCGGTGATTTTATGAGCATATGCGTTACAAATCCCGTATTGTCCTCCGAAATGTCAAACTCGAAGGACAGCTCGGAATTTGAAAGCTCCGGAATACTCTTTTTCATATCGCAGTCAAGCTGACGGGAAAACTCCCGTTCAATCTGGCTTTTTCTCACCTCCGAAAAGCCTTCGGAATAATCCTCTCCGCTTTCGATTTCAAAGTCCGGAATAAAGGAAAAAGAAGTCCCGAAAACCGAAGCCGATAAAATCAGCACAACCGTAACGCACACGATAAAGGAAGCGTATTTTTTAACCGTTCCCTCGGGCAAAATAAGCTTTACCGCCTGCAAAACGAGCATAGCACCCACTATTGAAATAATTATTTGCTTCACTGCATCACCCCACAAATAATGATTGTTATTATTATGAGAAACAAAAACGAACACATACAGAAGATAGCAATAATTATGCTTATGCAATCTGCCGTCCCGTCAAGCAGGTTAACCGTTTTTTCATCGCACAAAAGCGAAGAAAACGCCGCCGCGCACCGAAAAATCACAAACGATGCCGCAAGCTCCGTCGCATATGAAATAAATATGAGCATAATCGTAAGCATTCCGCCTGCCCCGACGGCTCGTTTAACCACACCGGTGCAAACCGTAACCATATCTATACTGTCGGCAAGCATACTCCCCACAACCGGAACAAAGCTGCCTACCGCAAATTTGACTGTCTTTCCGGCAAGGGCATTCATTGCTCCTCCCACAACGCTGCAAATAACCGAAACACCTGAAAAAACCGTCATAATTAAGGTCATAATCCACTTAGAAAAGCTTTTCATGAGCTTTACGCTTCTGCTAAGATCCACTCCGTCACCTATTGAGCCTACGGCATTTAACGAAAAAGCACCGTATGCAAGAGGAATTAAATATGTATTTGTAACCGTTATCGCAACAGCCGAAACAGCGTAAAGAAGGGGCGACAAAACGCTTGCGTTTCCTATTTCACCACTTGCGGCGCAAAGGGTTGTGAGCGTCGGAGCAGTGACTTTTATAAAGTCACTCATAAGCTCAATCGCATAAATACTGCGTTTTACCACATGGCAAAAAACCGTTGCACACATACCGCATATAACCGAAAAGCATACATAAAACGCCGCACCTCCGCCTCTGCCGAACACACTCAGCCTACTTGCAAACGCACAGACAATTGCAATCATTATAATCATAATAATTACCGATACGCTCTTTTTTAAGCCTCCCGTAAAAAGCTCAACTACATAATCCAATGCCCCCGAAAATGACAGTCTGAAATCTCCGGAATATATACTTTCGGTCAATTTTTCAAAATCGAAATCAAAACCCGCCTCGCCTTTGTGCCGAGAATAAAACTCCGTAATTTTTTCTGTTCCTGCCGCCTTTTCCTGTTCATGAATATAATCCTCGGCGCATACATTCTGGCACGCAAAAAGCATCAGAGCAATCAGAAGCAAAGTCTTTTTCACGGCACAAGACCTGCCAATGACGAAATAAGCGAAAACAGAGATTTTATAATCGGCATGCCCAAAACCAGAATAATCACATTCGCACAAAGCTCAACATTTGCCGCCAATGCGGATTCCCCGGCATCCCTACATAAGGAGGCACAAATCTGTCCCAAAAACGCAATCCCGGTAATTTTGATTATCGGCACAAGATACTCGCTTTTTATACCGCATTGCTCAAAAAGCTCAAAAAGACCTCTGAATATTTCTTTAATGCCGTCTGCCGCAAAATAAAATATTACGACACATCCGATCATTCCGCAAGCCACCGCATATTCGGGATTGTACCGTCTGAGAAGCACGCACAAAAAAAGAGTAATAAGCGCAGCTGCAGACAGCCTGAAAATATCCAAATCACATCACCTCACAGTCCGAAAACCGCTTTTATTGTTGAAAACAGTGTGCTTATTTCCTTAACTATTATTGAAAGCACCACAATCAGCCCGGCAAGAGTTGTAAGCATAGCTTGTTCTTCCCTTCCGGAACGAATAAGTAGCTGATTTAACACCGCAACCAATATACCTATCGCCGCTATCCTGAAAATCAAATTTATATCCAACCGTTTCACCTCAATAAAGCAAAATAACAATCAGCACTCCGAGCGGTATGCCGATTACGCCGTAAAGCCTTCCGAGCCGATCAAGTTCTTTTTTAAGAGTGTTTCTCTTTTCCTCAAGCCTTGCCCTGATAAGCGAAAATGAGCATCTTCGCTCCTCCTCCTCAACGGCAGTTATTCCGCTTACATACGGCAAAACAAGACATGAAAACTCTTTTTCCGTCTGCAATGCTTGTGAAAATCTTTCAAACACTCCACCGTCAAAATCCGCCGCCTTGCTAAAAATTGCGTTTGCCCTGCCCGAAAGATATGATGCGTTATAAAGAGCCCTCCCGATTGGCAGACACAGTCCGCAAACCTGTTCCTCAAGGGCAACAAAGCCCGATATAAGCCCGTCGGCGAGCGTAATTTTCATCTTTATTTCCTCTGTTTTTATTCTGAAATACATAAAGCTTGAAAACACAATTATTATTCCGCCCAAAAGCCTAAACAACCAAAACTCTCCTTACATCGCACTGCTTTTCGATTATTATGAACCTTTCAAACGAATTTGCCAGATCCCCAAGGCGAAAAACCACTTCGTCTTTACTTCCCCCGTGTGCGGAGGCGAGAACCTTAACACCGGATTTAAGCGCGGCAGATATAGCGTCTTCATCTTCCTTTCCGCCTATTTCGTCGGTTACGATTATATCCGGCCCCATGGTGCGAAGTGCCGTCATTATTCCTTCGGACAGCAAAAATCCGCTTAAAACATCCGTGTTTTCGCCAACATCGTGCTGCAATACCCCTCTGAAGGATGCCGCAATTTCACAGCGTTCGTCTATTATACAAACCTTTTTGCCGCAGTTTGATATTCTTCTTGCCGCATCACGCAAAAATGTTGTCTTTCCTCCGCCGGGGGGAGAAATGACCAGAGTGTTTTTTATATCCGAAAAGTCAACCTCGTCGGAAACTCCCCGAACCTCTCTCGAAATCCTTATATTAAAAGATGAAATATCCCTCATTGTCTTTCCCGTCTTAGTTCCGCAAAAGCCTATTCTGTGTCCGCCCTCAACTGTAATATACCCGTTTGCAATCTCGCTTTCAAAGGCATAGGGCGACATAGCGGTAAATTGCTCAAAGCACGATTTTATAAGCCCGGGCGATACAATAAACCCTCCGCTCTCGCAAAAAGCACCGTTCTCCTCAACCGAAAAGCTTTTCCCGTCAATCACCGCCTTCAGCGGTCTGTTTGCCCTTATTCTGATTTCTTCTCCCCGTTCTCTGAACTCTTTCGGCATACGGTATGCAATGTTTCTCAAAACCTTCGGAAGATAATCAAAAAGAAGCAAAATATCCAATCCTCCCCACCTCCTACATTATTATATTTCTGCCTGTCCCCAAATAGAACACAACCCCTTGACCTTTTGAGCAAAATATGGTATAATCGTGTAGAAGGATGATGTGAATGAACCAAAAGATAAAGAATCACGGTCTTGCTTTTTTCACGATTTTTATATGGGGTATAACCTTTATATCCACAAAGTACCTTGAAAAGAGCTTTACAGCACTCGAAATACTGTTTATCAGATATGTTATGGCATACATTGTATGCTGGATTATCTGTCCGAGGCCGCTTAAGTTTACGGGCCTTAAATACGAAGGAATGTTGCTGTTGGCTTCCGTTTCGGGCTCCTCGCTTTACCAGTATCTTGAAAATCTTTCGGTTGTATATACAAATCCTGCAAGCGTGTCATTCATTACGGCAATCGCACCGATTTTTACCGCAATTTTAGCCCACAAATTTCTTGACGAAAGGGTTACGGCGAAAAATATCATAGGAATGCTCATATCTGTTGTCGGAGTGTTTTTCATCTGCTTCGGTGATTCAATGTCCCTTGAAACGGGGCTTTTGGGAGATATTATTATCTTTGCAAGCGTATGGCTGTGGGCGGTTTATTCAATCGTAATCAAAAAAATATCCGAGCTGGGCTTTGAGCAATTCCAGGTTACAAGAAGGCTTTTTATGTATTCTGTAATCCTGATGATTCCGTTTATGTGCTTTAAATCTTCGGATATGGATTTTTCCGCACTGCTGAATCCTTATTCCGTAATTAACCTTTCCTTTTTGGGAATTTTTGCATCTGCAATCTGTTTTTCAACATGGAATATTTCGGTTGCAAATCTCGGTGCCACAACCACAAGCAAGTATCTTTTTATAATGCCGCTTATTACCCTTGCGGCACAAGCGATTTATGACAGTTCCGGCATTGGTATTGCCGCACTTTTTGGTATGCTTATAACGCTTATCGGAATAGGAATTTCAGAATTTCAAACAAAAAAACAGTTAATATAAATGGAGGTTTACATATGAACAGATACGAATCGGCAAAACAAATTTATGCGAAGCTTGGCGTGGATACCGACGCCGCAATAAAAAAGCTTAAGGAAATTCCCGTTTCTCTGCACTGCTGGCAGGGAGATGATGTAACCGGCTTTGACCATGACGGTCCTTTGACCGGCGGAATTCAGACTACGGGTAACTATCCGGGCAAGGCACGCACTCCCGATGAGCTTATGGAGGATATGGACAAGGTTATTTCCCTTTGTCCCGGCAAGGCAAAGCTTAATCTTCACGCTTGCTACGCAATTTTTGAGGACGGCGAGTTTGCGGATCGTGACAAGCTTGAACCCAAGCACTTCAAAAAGTGGGTTGACTTCGCCAAAAAAAGAGGTATGGGAATTGACTTTAACCCAACCTTCTTCTCTCACCCTAAGGTTAAGGACGGTCTTACACTTTCAAGTCCCGATGAAGAAACAAGAAGATTCTGGATTGAGCACGGCAAGGCTTGTATCAGAATTTCACAGTATTTTGCGGAAGAAACAGGCATACCTTGCGTTATGAATATCTGGACGGGTGACGGCTTTAAGGATGTTCCTGCCGACAGGCTGGGACCGCGTATGCGCTATAAGAAATCAATAGAAGAAATCCTTTCCGAGCCCTTTGACAAAAGCAAGGTTAAGCCCTGCGTTGAATCAAAGGTTTTCGGAATCGGCGTTGAAGCATACACATCGGGTTCTTCCGAATTTGCACTCACATTTGCCGCAACCCATGACGGATGCTTGCCGCTTATGGATAACGGTCACTATCATCCCACAGAGGTTGTGTCCGATAAAATTCCGGCGCTTCTTTGCTATTTCCCCGAGATTGCGCTTCATATTACACGAGGCATTCGCTGGGATTCCGACCATGTGATTGTATTTGACGATGAAACAAAGGAGATCGCAAAAGAAATCGTTCGCTGCGATGCCTTAGACAGAGTATATATGGCGCTTGACTATTTCGATGCAAGCATAAACAGAATTGCCGCATGGATAATAGGATTCAGAAGCTGGCAGAAAGCTCTCCTCAATGCGCTTTGCACGCCGAACGAACTTTTGAAAAAGCTTCAGGACAACGCTGAATTTACAGAGCTTTTATATATGCAGGAAGAGATTAAAACTCTGCCCTTCGGTGATGTCTGGGAGGAATACCTCAAGGAATGCGGAATAGTTTCCGATGCTTCATGGTTCTCCGAAATCAAAAAATACGAAAACGAGGTTCTTTCAAAGAGATAATTATTAAACGAAGGTGCGGCAAAACTGTTATTTTGCCGCACTTATTTTTGCTTTCAAGTATCAATTTTCACTCCCTTACATATCATGTAAAAAAGGGAGTGATTTTTTTGAGCATTAATTTCCATATAGCTTCACCGCGATTTGGCATTATGAAGGCCGTCGGGGATGAGCTTTCAAAGCTTATCGGCACAAGCATATCGAATACATCTGATAAGGAATATACAATAAAGCTTTCGGCACAAAGAGTCAGAGGAAGCCGTCCGTACTTAACGGCATACGGCCCTGTTTCGGCATTTAAATATACCAATTCGGTTGCATTTGAGGCTTCAAAGGCAATCGGAGCGGAATACTCGGTATATTCTTCCCCGGGCACCGACCAAATTTTGCTGGATTTTAAGCTGACAAACGAAAATACCGAAGCACTTTCAAAAAATCCGGGCTTGCTTTCCGAGTCAATATTCAGAGGACTTATCAGCACAAATGCAGATACTTCCGGAGAATTTGAAAGTTATCTTTCCGATAACCCTTCAAAAGGATATTTGCAAATCCAGGTTTACTCAGGCAGAAGCATAATTCCCATTTCGGCTGCAAAGGTAACCGTTTCAAAGACGCTTTCGGACAAATATATTCTTTCCACGGTTTATACGGACGAAAACGGCAGAACCCCCGTTATTTCGCTTCCGGCAAAGTCTGCCGCCATGTCGCAGACGCCGAAGAATTCCACTCCGTACACATCATACGATATTATGGTGGAAAAGGAGGAATATTTGTCTGTCGAAAACAAAAATGTTCCCATATTTGAAGGAATACTGTCCATACAGCCTGTAAAAATGAATGCAGACACCGGCGGCAATGCAGAAGTTTTTGACGAAAAATTATAACGGAGGTAAGATATATGCCTGACGCAAACATTCCCGTTGTTCCGACAGAAATAACAGTCCACTTGGGCCGTCCCGATGCATATGCGGAAAATGTTACCGTACCGTTTACCGATTACATAAAAAACGTGGCATCGGGCGAGATTTATCCCACCTGGCCCGAAAGCTCAATAATTGCAAATATCTATGCGATTATATCATTCACCCTGAACAGAATTTATACCGAATTTTACCGCTCGAAAGGATATGACTTTGACATAACCAACTCCACGGCGTTTGACCAAACATACACAAAGGGACGGGAATATTTTGAAAACATCGGAGCCATAGTGGATGATATATTCAACAATTATGTGGTAAAAGGCGATGCGATTGAGCCGTATTTTACTCAGTATTGTGACGGAAGCACCACCACCTGCGACGGTCTTTCCCAATGGGGTACTGTAACCTTGGCGGAGGAAGGAAAAACCCCTTTTGAAATACTTGAGTATTATTACGGAGATGACATAAGCCTGGTGTTCAATGCCCCGGTGCAGGAAATAAGCGAATCATATACCGGAATACCCATAAGGCTCGGTTCAACGGGGAATGAAGTAAGACTTATTCAGGTTGAGCTAAACAGGATAAGGCAAAACTATCCGTCAATACCCGAAATTACAAGGCCTGACGGCATTTTCGGTGCCGAAACGGATGCCGCTGTAAGGCAATTTCAAAAGATATTCAATCTGACGCCTGACGGAATTGTGGGCAAAGCAACATGGTATAAAATAAAAAGCATATATAACGGCGTAAAAAATCTAAACGAGCTTTCAAGCGAAGGTATAACCTACAGCGAAGCGGAATTTGTGTATCCACCGAAACTCGAACTCGGCGATGACGGCCTGTATGTTTCATACACACAGTATTTTCTTCAGATTATAGGATACTTTAACGATAATTACCCTTACATTGACATAACCGGAATATTTGACGAGCCGACCGAAAACGCCGTAAAGCTTGTTCAAAGCTACAACGGACTTCCCGTAACGGGGATAGTCGATAATGCAACATGGAAGGTAATTCAGGACCTTTATATAAAAACAATCGAAACCGTAAATTCTCCCGGTCTTTACCCGGGAATTATACAAAAACAAGGAATGTCCGGCGAAAGCGTAAGACAGATACAGATTTTTCTCAACAAGATAAGCGAAACCGATCCCTCGATTACTCCGCCTGAAATAACGGGATATTACGGAGCCGAAACGGAAAACGCCGTAAGGCAATTTCAGGCATCCCAGGGCCTTCCGGAAAACGGCGTGGTCGGCGCAATCACATGGGCGAGAATGAACAGAATATATGAAAGCTTAGCTTAAATTAAAGGAGACTGTCGCTTTTGTTTGTTTGCGACAGTCCCCTTTGGTTTTTATAAACTATCAATGAATTTTACAACCTTGTCCGCAAGGTAGGAATGTCCGAAATCATTAGGATGCAATCCGTCTGCGGTATATGTATTTTTATTGATTTCAACATCGGGGCAAATTCCCGAAACGCTGTATAAATCAAACACCGGAATTGCATATTTTTCCGCGGTTTTTTTGATTATTTCTACAAAATCGGGGAGAATATGCCCGTCAAACCTCGGATTTTCGCCGCCCTCACGCTTAAGTGGAGTCATAACCATAAGCTGTTTACCGACATATTTCTCGGTTAGCAACCGAAAAAGCACATTGCAGGAACCGCAAAATGTTTCGGCGGTATCGTCTCCGAATTCCCCAAAAGGAGCATCGCCGTGACCGTAATCGTTCGTGCCTCCGAAAACAACCACAAGATCGGCGTCATCCTCCATTTCCTTTGCGCGCATGATAAAATCCAAATCAAATCTCGGATTTTCGCTCGCCTTTATCTGGGGAGCTATTCTTGTACCGCCGATACCGTAATTCCTTACTGCAACAGGCTTGTAACGCTCGGAAATCACCCCGACATAGCCTTTTTCGGAAGGAACGCTTGCACCGCTTCCCTCTGTTATACTGTCACCCAAAAAATTAATTTTAATCTCACCTATATTCAAAGCAAATCACCTCAAAACAATTATAGCATAAATCACAGCCTTGTCAACAAAAATATTCAAAATCGTATATTTTATCTCATATATATAGCCATTCTGCTCTTTTTCGCATTGACACAGCATAAAAAATAATGTATAATACTGAAATACGGGGGTTTAAAACTTCCGAAAAATTTTTTATTTGACCGAAACAAATATTTACGGTGTACTTAAGCTATGAAAAAGAAAATTTTAATCCTTACTTTATTAATAATAACTGTCCTTTTCCTTGCATCCTGCGGCGAAGAGGAATACAGCGAAACATTTTTTGCAATGGATACCGTAATGACAATTACGGCATACGGTGACGGCGCAAAGGAGGCTTCCGAATACGCATACAAGGAAATTATGCGCCTTGAAAAGCTTTTGTCGGTTACGGATGAAGAAAGCGAAATATATGCACTCAATCACCGCACAACCTCGAATGTTTCATCGGAAACCGCAAATCTTATAACAAAAGCTTATAAAATAAGTGACGAAACCGACGGAGCGTTCGATATAACGCTCTACCCAGTTTCGCTTCTTTGGGGATTTACGGAAGATGAAAACCGCGTCCCGAAAGAAGATGAAATAAAAACCGCTCTTAAAAATACGGGGTATAAAAAAATCGTTGTCAACGAAAACAATGTTTTGCTTCCCGACAAAATGATGCTTGATTTGGGCGGAATAGCAAAGGGCTACGCAAGTGACAGAGTTTGTGAAATCTTAAAGGAAAACGGCATTAAATCAGCCGTTGTTTCACTCGGCGGCAATGTTCGAACTATAGGGAAAAAGCCAAACGGCAGTCTGTGGAAAATCGGTATAGCAAGCCCCTTTGGCGGAGAGTCAGAGCAGTCTGTCGAGGTTGGAGAATCAGCGGTTGTCACATCGGGCGGCTACCAGCGTAATTTTACGGTCGACGGCAAAACATATCATCACATAATTGATCCCAAAAACGGTTATCCTGCCGAAAGCGATATAGCATCAGTTACGGTAATCACAAAAAACGGTGCGGAAGCAGATGCGCTTTCAACGGCTTTTTTCGTTATGGGAGCAGAAAAAACAAAAGAATATTGTAAAAACCACAGTGGCGTTTCCGCTGTGATTATTATGCAGGACGGCGAGATAATAAAATGCTGAACGAACAAAAATTCATAAAGAGCGGAAGGTGTGCGAGAAAAGCATGGCTTATCGAAAACACGGGCTGTTACGAAGACGCAAAGCCCCTTCCGTTCCCGGACATAAAAAACGGCAAAAAAAATAAAGTATTCCGTTCAAATCTGGGCGAAGCAACTGTAGGCTGCGTTTCGTATAAGCCTTGCGGAATTGAGCTGTATGATTTTTTTGATACGATAAAGTATAAAAAATACACTCTCCGTATGAACTACAAGCGTGCCATTGCCGAAAGCTGCGGCTATAACGTGCTTGGAGTTTATGCCGTAACGGTAAATCCGGACTATGAAATAAATTCAAATAAGCCCTACTACCGCATAAACAGAATAGAAAAGCCGAAATCAAAGGCTGAATTCAAAAGGTACATCGAACGGATTGCCGCCGCTTCCCGAATTTCTCGTCCCGCTCCTGCCGAAATGAAAAACGACTGTGCCGGCTGCGAGTTTTTCAAGGGCTGCTTTAAGCTTCCGAAGGACAACATTTTCCTTCTGAAGGGGCTTGATTTTTCGGACAAGGTTAAGCTTTACAATAACGGGATAATCACTTTCGGCGATTACATGAAAAGCAGTCCCTCACCCGTATGCAAAATGCAGATTAACGAGGAAACATTTATTGATAAAGCCTCTATCAGGGCGTTTCTGAAGCAGCTGTCGTACCCTCTCGGATTTCTCGATTTTGAAACGATTTCCCCTCTTGAGCCTATGTTTTCGGGGTATCATCCGGGGGATAGAATAATCACACAGTTTGCATATCACCAAAAAAACAGCATAAAATCACCGGCTGTTCATAAGGAATTTATAGGCGACGGTTTAACAAATCCCGAGCCGGGTGCGCTTATGGCACTGCTTGATGCAACAAAGCAGGCAAGGAATGTGCTTTCGTACTCGGTTTACGAAAAAAACTGCGTGGAAATGCTTGCAAAAAGATTTCCGGAATATAAATCCGAGCTGAATGAGCTTGCGCTAAAGCTTGTTGACCTTGAAATTCCTTTCAAAAATCATATGTACTATACTCCCCTTATGGAAGGAAGAACATCGCTGAAATTCGTGCTTCCGGCGCTGTACCCCGAGGATAAAGAACTGGACTATAGCGCAATGAAGATTTCTGACGGAGAGACGGCAGCAAGGGAGTATATGAGTCTTAAAGATAAGGATGAAAAAGAACGGAAAAAAATCATAAACAGCTTAAAAAAGTATTGTTCGCTTGACTCTCTTGCACTTGTCAAAATAACAGATAAGCTGTACGAGGTTTCAAAAAAGTAAAGAGGATGCGGTGATGCATCCTCTTTTCTTCATGAAATCATCTATAGAGATTAGCTTTATCAATGTCGTTAAAGAGATTCATTTTGAACTCAACAACTTCGCGCATTGCCTTTATGCAAGGCGGATAAATCGTGTTAGGCTCAATCCATTTCGGATTTTCCGAAAGAACTTCTCTGCACTTTTTATAAAGCGCAACCTTTATATCGCTTGAAATGTTGATTTTGGAAATACCAATCTTAACAGACTCCGCAATTTCCTTGTCGGGATTGCTTGAGCCGCCGTGAAGCACAAGGGGAATGTCAACATTCTTTCTGATTTTTTCAAGAAGGTCAAGCTTAAGCTCGGGCTTCATATCTTTGGGATAAATGCCGTGAGCCGTTCCGATTGCAACCGCAAGGGAATCAATTCCCGTCTTTTCAACAAAGTCCTTTGCCTGCTCGGGATCGGTATAAATAATATCGTTTGCTCCGCCTTCGTAGGAATCGCCGGTTGAACCGATAGTTCCGAGCTCACCCTCAACAGAAACTCCCAAAGGACGGGCAACTTCAACAACCTTTTTGCTAAGAGCAACATTTTCCTCATAGGGAAGATGTGAAGCGTCAATCATAACTGAAGTAAAACCGCAGCGAATTGCACGAAGTATTTCTTCAAATTTTCCGCCATGGTCAAGATGAATAACCATGGGAACTTTGGACTTGTGCGCCTCATCAATGCAGGTTTTTATAAAGCTGTCGCCCAAAAATTCAAGCTCGGTGGGATGAATTGCCAAAATTACGGGTGCATTTTTTTCTTCCGCACTTTCGATTACGCCTTTAAGTATTGCCTCACTGCCAATGTTAAAGGCAGGAACAGCAAAGCCGTTTTTATCGGCAGGCGCAAGCATTTCTTTCATGTTGATAAGCATAATTAAATCACTCCTATAGATTTTTATTTTCCGAGCCTGAAAGCTGAATATAGTATTTTACAAGCTCGCGACTTTCCTTTTCTGCGACCTTTATAAGGTCAAAATAATTAATGTCGGGGTTTTCGGCAATGGCTTTTGCCACGGCATCACGGTTTGCATTCATAAAATCACAGCCGACATTTATTTTGTTAATTCCGTACTCCACGGACTTTTTTATATTGTATTCTCCGGACCCTGAGCCACCGTGAAGCACCAAGGGCATATTTGTGAGGCGTTTGATTTCCTGAAGTCGCTTAAAATCAAATTCCGGAACCTGACCGTCAGGATAATTTCCATGTGATGTTCCAATCGAAACCGCAAGAGCGTCAACACCTGTTCTCTCGGCAAAAATCTTAGCCTGCTCCGGGTCGGTGTACATGGCTTCATCTGTGAATGCTCCGCCTTCGGTTGCGCCGAGAGCACCGATTTCACCCTCCGTTGAAACACCTCTCTTGTGAGCATACTCGGTAATTTCACGGGTCATTTCAATGTTTTCCTCAAGCTCAAATCGAGAAGCGTCAATCATTACGGACGAAAACCCGTCATCTATTGCCTTTATTATATAGTCCCGTTCACTGCCGTGGTCGAGATTAAGAGCAACCGATGTTTCGGAGCGTTCAGCAAGCTTCTTTACAATGGGTACAATAAGCTCGCTGTCGCAATGGGTGAGCAGGTGATCTTTATAAATATTCACTATTATCGGGGCGTTAAGCTCCTCTGCCGCCGATATTACCGAACGCACCGTTTCAATATTAAAACAGTTTATAGCCATAACCGCATAGCCGCCGCGGTTGGCATTATCAAGCATTTTCTTCATTGAAACATACATAAATCAAAAGCCTCCGAAAACCTAATTGAATTTAACATCCGAGAGGTCAATATCTTCCTCTTCTTCATCGAGAACTACGGTATCCTCCTCTTTTGCATCGTGCTTAAGTGCCACGAGAAGAAGCGCCGTTACAACCGTACCTACCGAAAGAGCAAGCATGAAGCCCCAAGGATTGATCATCGCCGGAACTATAAACATACCGCCTGACGGAACCATAGAACCTACATTCAAAAGCATGATAAGCGCTCCGCCGACTGCGGAACCGATTGAGCAGGATGCTATAACTCTTATGGGGTCAACAGCGGCAATCGGAATAACGCCTTCTGTAATCATACAGATACCCATAGGGAAAGCAACCTTAATGTTGTCGGTTTCGCTCTTTGTGTATCTTTTGCGTCTAATAAGCCAGGAAAGAGCAACGCCGAAGGGCGGAATCATGGAAGCGCAGATTTTAACCGCTTCGGGGCCGTAAACGCCGTCCATTAAAAGCCCGTCCGCAAAGAGGGAAGCAACCTTGTTAACGGGACCGCCGAAATCAAACGCAGCCATTGCACCCATTACGGCACCGAAAACTCCCTTTGAACCGTCGCTCATGCTGAGAAGAAGGTTTGTTAGAGCTTCGGAAACCCAAGCGATAGGCCCGCCGATTACAAAAAACATAATAAGTCCGATAACAACTGACGAAATGAGGGGAATTATCATCATAGGCATAAGTCCCTGAGCCCACTTGGGAACCTTAAGGTGATTTTTCAAAAATTCAACGAAATAACCTGCAAGGTAACCGCCGAGCATACCTCCGAGGAAACCTGCGCCCATATGCTGGGCAATCATACCCATTAATAGACCGGGTGCGATACCGGGACGGTCGGCAATCGAATATGCGATAGCCGCACCCATAACTCCGGGAAGAAGTCCCATACCGTAAACACCGAGTGTTACTGCCGCCTGCCAAACATTGTAGCTTTCCTTATAGTTTTCGATAGTAGACGGATTGCCTCCGAAAATATTTCCTATTGCTATAAGCAAACCGGATGCAACAACAAGCGGAAGCATAAATGAAATACCTGTAAGCGCGTGCTTTTTCAGTTGTAATTTCTTGAACATTTTCTTTCCTCCTAAAATTTTAACTTATTTTGAAATTTCTGCTTCAATTTTGTTGATAAGAGCCTTTGGTGATTTAATTGCGATGTGTGTAGGAACTTCAACAATTCGTTTGCCTTTAAATCTGTCTTTTCCGCCGACCTTGATATCTGCGGCAATGATAACAACATCCGCCGCAGCAATTTCGGCAGCCGTAAGCTCGTCCTCGGTGCCTATTGTGCCTTGGGTTTCGATTTTGATTTCATGTCCGAGCTCCTTGCCTGCGCTGCACAGCTTTTCCTTTGCAATGTAGGTGTGTGCAATACCTGATGTACAAGCCGCAATTCCAACAATTTTCATAAGCTTTCCTCCTTCTTATTTTGAAAAGATGCTTATAATTTCGTCTGCATCTTTTGCATTCAACAGCTTTTTGCAGTTTTCCTCCGAAGCAAGCTTTCTTGCCATCTCCGAAAGAAGTTTTACATGAACACCCGTCTTGTCATTGTCGTTTACCGCAAGGAGTACAACAAATTCAACCGGTGCATCGTCAACACTTTTCCATTCAACGGGGCTTGAAAGACGGCCTACCGCAACAGTGGTTTCCGAAACATTTGTCGACTTACCGTGGGGAATTGCAATTCCGTTTCCTATGCCCGTAGTGGAAACAGCCTCACGGTCCAAAACATCCTTCAAAAATTCGTCACGGTTCTTTATATTGCCGCTTGCGCAAAGGACATCAACCAAAGCGGAAAGAGCCTCCTCCTTGGTTTTTGCATCAAGCTTTGTAACGATGTTTTCTTTTTTCAATACTTCAGATACATTCATAATTCAACCTCTCCTTTAAGTACCGCCTTTGCGGTTTTCTCGGCATCGCAAACATTAATTGAGCCGAGCTTATGTTTTATTCTTTTTACCAGCGGAAACGGAACACTGAATTTTCTCAGTCCGAGTCCCAAAAGCAGCTCTGTAAAATCGGTATTTGCCGCCAGATCTCCGCAAACGCTGACTTCAATACCGGCGTTATTTGCGCTTTTTATAATGTGTGCAAGAAGCCGTATTACAGCACCGTGCCGAGGGTTATAAAGATGCTCAACCTCACCGTTTCCCCTGTCAGCCGCCATTGTGTACTGCACAAGGTCATTTGTTCCGATGCTGAAAAAATCTGCGTGCTTTGCAAAAACATCCGCCATAACTGCGCTTGCGGGGGTTTCAATCATTATACCGAGGGATACATCCTTGCAGAAATCTGTGTTTTCATTTGCAAGCTCCGATGTAAGATTTGAAATAATCTCTTTTGTTCTTGTTATTTCGTTGATGTCAGAAACCATAGGGAGCATAATTTTTATCCTTTTCCCTGCCCCTCCGATAAGCAATGCCTTAAGCTGTTCTTTGAAAATTTCCTCATTGGACAGGCAAAGTCTTATTCCTCTGTTTCCAAGGAAAGGATTCTCCTCATCCTTCGTACCCATATATGAAAGCTTTTTGTCTCCGCCCACATCAATGGTTCTGACAATCACATCCTCGCACTTATCAAAAACCTCTTTATATGCCCTTGTTTGCTCCTCTACCGTCGGTTTTCTTACAGAAGATGAATATAAAAACTCGGTTCTGAAAAGCCCTATTCCGTCAAATTTTTCGTCTTCGGTGCCGTATAAATCAGAAGGATTCCCTATATTTATGCAAAGCTTTATTCTCACGCCGTCCGCTGTAACGGCATCCGCTCCTTTAAGCTCATCAAGCCTTGAAAGGAAGCTTTGCTCATCTATAAGCTTATCCTCATACATTTTTGCGGTTTCATCATCGGGGGAAACAATAAGCCTTCCCTCATATCCGTCTATAAAAGCGTCCTTTAGGCTGTCATCCTTAGATAAAATCTCACATCCCACAACCGCCGGAATACCCAGGGATTTTGCCAAAATAGCTGTGTGAGAGGTAACTCCGCCTGTTTCGCAAACAAGCCCTAAAAGGCGATCCTTGGGAAAATTCATGGTGTCAACCGGGGTGAGCTCATGAGATACGATTATAAATTTTTCGTCACCCTCGGGAAGTGCAAAATCTCCGCCTCCCAAAAGCTCCTCACAAAGGAGCTTGCCGATATATCTTATATCATCAGCTCTTCTTTTCATGTATTCGTTTTTGTTTGCCGCCAGCACCGCCGCCGCACTTTCCGTAACATCCCTGATCGCTTTTTCCTCGTCCTCGCCGCCTTCCACAGCCGCCATAATAGGATCTTTTAGCATGGAGTCTGACAAAAGCATTTCATACGCTTCAAATATTTTTGCTTCGTCCTCGCCGACATCGCATTTTGCCTTTTCCTTAAGACTGCTAACCTTAAGGAGTGCCTTTTCAAAAGCTTCGCCGATAGATATTTTGTCTCCGCCGGTCTTTTTTTCGTAGTATAGCACCTTTGCGCCCGCTATGCCGTCCGAAGCACCTATGCCTTTATATATTTTCATAAAATCACTCCGAATCCAATGTTTTTATGAGTGCATCAATGGCCTCTTTTTCGTCCTCGCCTTCAGCGCAAAGCTCGATCGTGTCGCCCTTGACCGCACCGACGCAAAGAACCATCAAAATGCTTTTGGCTTCAAATTCTTCACCGTCTTTGATAATGGAAATCTTGCTTTTGAAGCTTCCGGCAGTCTTGCAAAAATCGGTTGCCGGACGGGCATGCAAGCCCTCCTCGTTTTTAATAGTGTAGCTTACCTTAATCATTTTTCCTCCAATCCTAAGCTTTACCACTGCTTTATGAATTTATATATTTCTTTTGAATTATCAAGTTTTCTTAGCTTATCGCATTCTTCTTTATACTCTCAAAACAATAAAATACTGCCGAAAACAAAAAATCAAGCTCTTTTAGATTATTATTGTACATATAAAATTTAATATACAAAAATTTCACAAAAAAAGAAGAGTTCGTTAAACTCTTCTCAAATTAAGTTATTAAAGCTTCGCATAATTCTCCAAAGCACGCTTGTGGAGTTTGCAAAACCAGGTGTATTCGTAACAAATTTCCATGCTGAGTGCAATCAGAGAACGACCTCTTAAATACTTCTCATACAAAATCTTTCTGTCAAGCTCCGAAAGCATAAGGAGCTTTCTGTCAATGGTTTTTCTGACTTCCTCAATTTTTGCCGCCGTATAATACTCGGATTTTTGAAGCTCGATTTCTCTAACTTCGGCTTCTCTTATTCTTTGCAGCAATGCTTTTGACCTTCCGGTATCACCTGCCCTGAACCTCATCATGCCCAAATTCAGGTGATTGTTGACATTTCTTGCATGCAATTTTGCCAATTTTTCTGACAACACACGATAGGTCATCAGTTCCGATTTCGCTTCTTTGACCGTCATTCGTAACATCCCTTTCTTGTATTCATTATAAGTTTATGCATTCATTGCTTATTATGGTATCACAAATTTTTCCAGTAGTCAATAGGTTTATTTAAACAACGCAATTTTTTTCGGTTGACTTGAATAAGTTTTTGTATTATAATGAAATCAGGTGATAAATATGGACAATAAAATGCGTCCCTTGGCTGACAGAATGAGGCCTACCGAGCTTTCTGAGATTGTCGGTCAAAAGCACATACTCGGCGAAGGAAAAATACTTAACAGAATCGCAAAGAGCAAAAATATACCGAATATGATTTTTTACGGCCCTGCGGGCACCGGAAAAACGACCGTAGCCAACATCATGGCAAGGATTTCGGACAAAAAATTCTACAAGCTTAACGCAACGAATGCCTCGGTTTCGGATATAAAATCCATTGTGTCGGACATCGGGAGTTTTGACGCTCAGGGCGGTATTCTTTTGTATCTTGACGAAATTCAGAACTTTAACAAAAAGCAACAGCAATCCCTTCTTGAATTCGTTGAAAACGGTGATATAACACTGATTTCAAGCACCACCGAAAATCCGTACTTTTATGTTTTCGGAGCAATACTCAGCAGATGCAGTATATTTGAATTCAAAAGAGTTGAGCCGGAGGATATTGAAGAAGCCGTTTACCGCGCCGTTGATGTCCTGAGAGGCGACTATCCCGAAAAGGATATTTCAATACAAAAGGATGCGGCTGTTCATATTTCCAACTCTTGCGGAGGCGATGTGCGCCGCGCAATTACTTCGGTTGAACTTAGCGTACTCAGTCTTCTGTCTGAGGACAAAATTGATATAAGCCTTGAAACAGCCGTTGAGGCAACAGGCAAAAAAGCACTTAATTATGACCGTGACGGCGACAACCATTACGATATATTAAGTGCTTTGCAAAAATCCGTAAGAGGAAGTGACATTAATGCGGCGCTTCACTATGCCGCAAGGCTTATAGAAGCAGGCGATTTGCAATCCCTTTGCAGAAGAATTATGGTTATGGCGTCAGAGGATGTGGGACTTGCGTATCCTCAGGCTGTGAGCATAACAAAATCCTGCATTGATGCCGCACTCATGCTGGGGCTTCCCGAAGCTCGCCTCCCCATTGCCGAGGCTGTAATAATGCTTGCAGGCGCACCAAAGTCAAATTCCGTTATCTGTGCTATCGACAATGCCATAGCGGCTCTTCCGATGGGAGGGGCAATCCCCGACCATCTACGTGATTCTCACTACGGCGGTGCAAAAAAGCTCGGGCACGGACAGACCTATAAGTATCCCCATGACTACCCTAACAACTATGTAGAACAGCAGTATCTCCCCGACAGCATAAAAGATGTAAAGTTTTATACTCCGGGAAACAACAAATTTGAACAAGGCATTAAAGAATATTGGGACAAAATAAAATAAAGGCAGCTAATTAAGCCGCCTTTATTCTATTTTGTAAGCTCGTCATTGGGGTTAACATATTCTCCGTCATATTTCATTTCAAAATGGATATGTCCGTCCTCTTCAATCTCAGCTTTTGCCGTGCTTCCGGCATAGCCTACAAGCTCACCTTCCGAAACCGTCTGCCCCGGTGCAACGGTTATATCTCCTTCAAGGTTTGAATATATGGTTTCACATCCTCCGGTATGCCCGATTACAACCGTATAGCCGTACAGAGAATCAAAATATACATCCTTGACAACCCCTGCCGCCGATGCCTTAACTTCCTCGCCTTCAGCCGCCGCAAGGTCAATTCCCGTGTGCGCACGCCAATCGTCAAGCGTTTTTGAATAGCTCGGTTTTTCGGAGTAATCCTTTGTAATCGTTCCCGGAACAGGATAGATGTACTTTTCCGGTTTTGACGGAACAAAAACGTCCTCAGTCGGCTCCTCCGCAGGAGCTTCTTCGGGTACTTCGGTTATATCGGGTTGCGTTTCTTCCGTTTTTTCCTCTATGCTCGAAAGCTTAGGTACTTTGATTTTAGGCTGCTCCGTAACAAGACTTTCGGAAACCTCGTCCTTTAAATCACTGCGCTGCCCCGAAAATCCGAGCCCCACAAAAAATACAATTGCAAAGCAGGCAATAACGCCTATAAAAAATTTAAGCTTGTTATTCTTATCCATAAATAACACCTCCAAAGCTATTATTTACCGAAAGCAAAGATTTTTATACAGCTAAAATTTCTTGATATTTTTGAAAAAACACTTGATTTTTTAATCATAATGTAGTATAATATTTGTTGCGGTTTGATATGCAGGTATGGCGGAATTGGCAGACGCGCATGGTTCAGGTCCATGTGAAAGCAATTTCATGCAGGTTCAAGTCCTGTTACCTGCACTGCAAAATGGTCTTAACAATTAGTTAAGGCCATTGTTTTTTACATAAGCCGGGAGGAAATTATGATAGGATTGGGAACAATTATAAACAGTGTAAGCATAATAATCGGAGGTTTGGCAGGCACATTTGCCGGAAAGCTTTTTCGGGAAAAGGAGCAGGATGCTTTAACCAAGACCTGCGGAATAAGCGTTCTTTTTATAGCAATAGCGGGTGCAATGCAGGGAATGCTTAAAATAGAAGGAAATTCCGTTTTTTCGCAAAAGTCCATGCTTGTCGTACTGTGCCTTACATTAGGAACCGTCATAGGTGAGCTGATTGGAATTGAAAAAGGATTTGAAGTATTTGGCGAATGGCTTAAAAAGAAAACCGGAAACAGCGGCGATGCAGAATTTGTAAATGCCTTTGTCACGGCATCGCTGACCGTATGCATAGGTGCAATGGCTATCGTAGGCGCAATACAGGACGGATTATCAGGTGATTATTCCACTCTTGCGGTAAAATCCGTTCTTGACTTTATAATTATCGTGGTGATGACATCATCAATGGGAAAGGGCTGCATATTCTCGGCAATTCCTGTATTTGTGTTTGAAGGAGCAATCACGCTCCTTGCAAAATTCGTTTCACCCGTGATGACATTCCTTGCGACTGCTTACCTTTCTCTTATCGGCTCAATACTGATTTTCTGCGTGGGCGTCAACTTGATTTGGGGCAAAAAAATCCGAGTGGCAAATATGCTTCCCGGGGTTTTGCTTGCGATATTGGCTGCATACCTGCCCTTCGGATTCTGATTATATAAAATATCGGCGACGGTAAATTTCGCTTTACCGCCGCCTGTTTTTTTGCTTGTTATTTATTAAAGAACCAAACAGCCATACGGCTTTCTTCACTCCAGGTTTTGCCTGCGGAAGCATAGTCCGTAACCGTAAAATAACCTCCGTCATTTTGCGGAATTCTGAGCTCCTCTATGTGCTTATACGGTGCAATGTCCTTTTCCGGGAACACTGCGTCCACAAAGCCGTCGTCATTTATTTTCACATCGAATATTCCGTCAACCGACTTTCCGAGCCTGTTTTCAACCGCAAGCATTACAGGACCCCGTCTGAGCGAAATTCTGCGGTAAGCATCCGGATCTTCCTTATCGAATGCAGGAACCATGTAATTACGCCCCCACACAACCTTGTTCATTAAAACCTCGGAACCGTAATGCACAGGATAAATAGCCTCAGTTCTCATATCAAACTCAAGAATAATTCTGTCATTATCGCACCAAGTTCTTTCGAGCCTTATGTATTTACCCGCTCCCAATCCGTCAATGCTTTCTCCGTTTACAAAAACCTTTGTGCACTTGCTCCATTCGGGATTTCTCAAATAAAGCGCAAATTTCCCGCCGTTTGTATTTGAAAGGGTTATATTAACAGTTTTATCTTTCGGATATTCCGTTTCGGTTTTAAATACCATACCGTCCGTTTCTTTTGTTCCGTCAATATAAAAGTTGACAACATAGCCGTCCTGCGCTTTTACGATGTTATACATTGACAGCATCGCAATACCGGCGGCACCTATACACGCACAACAGCCGTAATAATGATTATCGTGCATAACCCTAAAACCGCCTATGCTGATACCCCTCGTTGACGGAGTGAGAGGACTGTATGAATCAAACGGAAGCGGCTCGTGAATAACATCCGGAGAAATCTCAAAATGAGTTCTCGGGATTTTCTTCTCGTTATTCACAGCACCCAAATATGCGTTGTAAAAAGAACGCTCAAATGCATCCATATATTTACTGTCGCCGGTCAGAAGATTGAGCTTTGCAAAAAACTTCATAAGCGTAACGGTTACGCAGGTTTCCTGCATATGCATACCCACATTGGCACTCGCCTGACGAGCCGTAGAATGATCAAAGAGCTCATGTGTACAGCCGCTGCAACCTATAACCGTGAAATCGTTTTCAAGGATTTGATCGGCAAAATTAATAACAGCCGTCTTGTATTTTTCTTCCCCTGTAATTCTGTAATATTCCAAAAGTCCCTCAAAGCACGAAGTCATTTCATAAGCCTTCGTTACCGGATACTGGTACGGATGAAGCTCGTTTTCATACGCAAGTGTAAAAATATTCTCAACAGAGCTTCCGCCGCAATCGACTATGTATTTGGCAAAATCGAAGTATTTTTGGTTTTTGGTCAGATTATAAAGCCTTACAACAGGCTCTAAAATAGAGGAGGAATTAACACCTCTCCAGTGGTTTGTGGCATCGTTTATTTCCTTTTTGCCTTCACCGATGTGCTCCATTATATCATCAACCATGGTCGACATAAATTTTACCATTTTGTCAATAAGCTCATCGTCTTTGCAAATCTCGATAAAATACTGCATTCCCAAAAGAACATATTTTCTTGACCACATATCCCAGCCGGTGTATCTTCTGGTATTGTATGTGGAAACAACGCCGTCTGCATCGCCCACCGTCAGCATATCATAAACCGTGGTTTCAAGGGCGCTGTACAAATCTTCATTTTTTGTACAACTGTACAAAAAGCTTCCGCCGCGCATCATTTTGCCCCAATACTCGCCTCTCCAACCAAAATCGGCGTCATCGGTACGAAATCTGTACTGATCGACGAATCTTTTCCAAATCACATTGTCCTTCAAATCGAAGTTTTCTATAAAGTCAATGTATTCCTGAATAAAACCCGTGTATTTACTTTCATTTTCCGAAAAAACAAAGGTATCGGTAGAAAAATCAGGATAGTTAACCTTTCTTAAATCCATAAATAGTTCCTCATTTCTTTTTGTATTTGCCCGGAGAACATCCGACTGCTTTTGTAAATGTCCTTATAAAATTTGAATAGTCGTGAAATCCGCACAAAAACGCAGTTTCCGACACGCTTTTTCCGTTTTTTAAATACATTTTTGCTTGCGAAATCCTCTTGCCGACAATATACTTCATAACGGTTGTACCGAGCGATTGCTTAAAAACCCTGCATAGACCGTTAACGGACATATAGGTATTTTTTGCAATCGTGTCAAGCGTCAGCTCGTCCGCCAAATGCTGATTAATATAAGTTATTGCCCCGGCAAGCCTGTTTCCGACTATCGCCGAAGCGGGGTGATTGTTAAGGAAAAATCTGTTTACAAGCACCAAAATACGCATCATATAAGCGTTCATCATAACATCCTCGCCGTATCCGTCGCAGTCATTTATGCTGCTCAGCAGTTTAACAAGGATTTCCGCTTCATCGTCGCTCAGAGAAATACGGTTTGACTCATTGTTGCCTCTCGAATAAAAGCAAGCGGAAAGGTCGGTTTCGCTCGTTGAATTGGAAAAAATATACTCGGGATGAAGCTGAACCGTATATCTTTCAACATCGCCCATAAGCGTGATCTTATGAGCCTCAAATTGATTGATTACAAATAAGTCATTGTTTTCGACCTTATATATTTTATCGTCAATCAAGAAATTGTTTCCGCCTCTGAGGCAAAACAAAAGCTCACAACATTCATGAGTGTGAATATTGAGATTAGGATTATTTTCAGTAGAGTGATAAATCCCGAAAGACCTGCTGTCCAATGCGAATTTAACCGCATCTGAGCATTTTTCAAAAAACACATTCATCAATAGTGAGCTCCTGCCAATATTTATATTATTTATTCAGCTTTCTTAAATACTCACTGATATGTTCGATTTTTTCATCAATTTCATCGACCTGAATACGAAGCTTGTCAAGCTCTTTGAAATTGCCGTCAGCCTTCTGAATACTTGACTGCATAGATTTTACTGCAAGACGAAGATTGAAAATATCGTCATCATCTATGTTGTTCACAGCTTTTTCGTTGGTTTTTGCGGTAGCCTGCCTGAGCGCAAAAGTACCTGCCGCAAACACGATTATGCTGACAATAAGCGAAATAAGAATTACAACGCCTGTGGAAGTTCCCGAATTTGAAGAATCGTCCGCTTCGCTGTTTTCGGCACTTTCAGAATTATTTTTTTCGGGGAGAACATCTTTTTCGCTTGTTTTATCTGTGCCTTCAGTTGTTGCGGGCTTTTTCGTGAGCTTGGATTTGGTATCGTTGATTACAAGCATAAACTCATCGGCATCATCGTCCTCATAATCATTGCCGATGCCTGACTCCGGACCGTATCCCGGAGTAACATTTTGATTAATGTCCTCCTGCGTAAGCTTTGCGGTACCGCCGTTTACATATATATCACCGATGACGGTAACAATCTTTGTAAGCTGATTCTTATTATCCTGAAAATCCGGATCCTGCTCATAGAGATATTCAAACTTACCCGACTCAAAAGAAATATCATCCCGAATACCGGTTGAAATGTATTTCTTAAAATCATCCTTACTTGCGGAATTAACATATTCAACCGCAATATCACAAATTGCCTGAACATCATTAACCTGAGATTCATAAGCCGCATTGCAAACCTCAATCGAGGATAACACAAAAACGGACAGCAACACCATACTTATTATTCTTTTAATTTTCATGTGTACCACTCCTTAAAATTATATTTAAATTTTATCACGGTATGGGCTAATTGTCAAGCATAGTTTTAACAAAATCCAAAAGTTTGGATTTGTTGTTCTCCAGACATCCGTCAATTACGGCATCGAGCACAGAATTTAAAACCCTGCCGACATCCGGCCCCGAAAGCCCCAATTTTTTCATATCATCGCCGTTTATATCAAGCTGCTTTACGGTACAGCAATCATTCTTAACAGATATAAGCCGATTATTGAAATCAAAAACCCTGTCCTTATCCCAAACAGCCTTTATGACCTCCCCGAAAAGCTCGGCATTTTTTATTCCTATGTCACGGATAAGCCTTTTGACATCAGCATCGCAATTAAATTCACAAGTAAGCCTCGGGCAAACCTTTGCCGCAAAATCGCAAGTTTTGTTATCGGCTCTGAGGCTGCGCATTACGGATTTTACATCTTTGCAATCTCTCAAAAGCACCGCATATCTGCAATCGGCACTCGTGCAAACCGAATTAAGTCCCTCGGGATTTACTTTTTCGCCGATACAAATTTCAAACACTTCCGAATATTTTTTTATAACCGATTCCGCGCCGACACCACAAATAAGCTTAGTAAGCTCTGAAAAAATTCTTTCTTTTGAAATATTGACTAACAGCTCTTTATTGCGAAAAATGCTTTTAGAGGTGGCTTCTTCAATGCCAAACCCCAGCACCGAAGCAAATCGCAATGCGCGAAGTATCCTGAGTCCGTCCTCGTTAAATCTCAAGTCAGGCTCGCCGACACACCGAATTATCTTGTTTTCCGCATCTGCCCGACCCCCGAACAAATCCACAAGACCGCTATTTTCGCAGTATGCCATCGCATTAACCGTAAAATCCCGCCTTGCCAAATCCTCCGAAAGAAGTGGCGTAAAACGCACATTGTCGGGGTGTCTGTTATCCTTGTATTCCCCGTCAATCCTATATGTTGTTATTTCCACATTGTTTCCTTCGATAACAACCGTTACGGTGCCGTGCTTTAAGCCGGTTTCAATTATCCTGTATCCTTCAAAACAAGCGATAATTTCGGTGGGAAGCGCATTTGTTGTAAGGTCATAATCACCCGGGGTTCTCCCCATAACATAATCCCTTACGCAACCGCCTACCGCAAAGCACTCATGCCCGGCATTTTGAAGAATATTCATTGCTTCTTTAACAGAATTCGGTAAAATCATAATATCAATCCAAAAACTTTATTGTTTTGCACCTTCCGTCATATCCCATATGAGAATTTTCAAAAATAGCTCTGACTGCATCCTTATAATCATCGGGAGCCTGAAGAGAAGTAGAAAAGTGAGTTAGCCACAGCTCTCGTGAACCTGCGTCTGCGGCAATGTGCGCCGCATCCTGCATAAGCATATGAAATGTTTCATCGGCACGCTCTCTTTTATCGAGCTCTCCGAACATTCCCTCACATATGAAAAGATCCGTATCGGCGGCACACTTTATTGCACCGTCACAAACCTTTGTGTCGGTTACATATCCGACCGAAATTCCTCGCCTTTCGTCCCCCAGCACATCTGACGGATAATACTTTTTCCCTTGAAGTTCTACCGTTTCGCCCTTTTGAAGTCTGCCCCAAAGGATTTTCGGGAGCCCAAGGCTTTCCGCTCGCAAGGTATCAAATTTACCTCCTCTTTTAACATCAAGCCGATAACCGTAGCACGCAATTCGGTGCTTTAATCGGTATGCCTTGATATTAAACAAACCGATTTCAAAGCTTTCCTGCTCGGCTTTAAGCTCTCGAAAATTTATCTCAAAGGGAAGCTCGGGAACAATCACCCGAAGGGAATTAACCACTCTGCCTATTCCGGCAGGGCCTACAATCGTAAGAGGCTCTTCCCTGCCTTCATTCCCCATGGTGAGCAAAAGCCCCGGAAGACCGCTTATATGGTCGGCATGAAAGTGCGTTATGCAAATAACATCAATAGGCTTAAACGTGAAGCCCGATTTTTTTATTGCAATCTGCGTGCCCTCGCCGCAGTCAATTAGCATACTGTGACCGTTAAGGCGAAGTATTGCCGATGTCAAATGTCGATTTTTAAGCGGCATGGTGCCGCCGCAGCCGCAAAGGCAAACATCAAGCACAAAGCAAGCCTCCCCCGTTTATTTCGTTATTCCCTTATATGTATTTTGCACTTCGTTATAGCTTTCAAGATTGCCTATATCGTATCGTTTTCCGGGCATTTCGAGCGTTGAAATACGCCTCTTTCCGCAAAGCCACGCAATGAAGCTTCCCGGCGCATCCTTGCCGCAACCGCTGTCAAGCCCAACCTTCACAAGCTTTATATCATTCTTTTTATAAATATAAAACGGAGGGCAAAGCCAGTTTGACTTCGGCTCCTGCGGTTTTTCCTCCATTGATGTAATTATGCCGTCACCGTCAATCGACAAAACACCGCCCCTCTTAAGGCGTTCTTCGTCACTTTCATAATAACGCATAACCGATGTTGTACCGCTTTTTTTGAAAAAACCGATAAATCTCGAAAGAGAAAAATCAAGCACATTGTCCCCTGCAATAACCATTAAATCATCGGAAATACCGAGCTTATCTATTGCAAACCAAATATCCGCCACCGCTCCGAGCCTCGTTTCGTTGGACTCCGTTCCGTCATCCAGCACCACGATGTTCTGAGGCTTTTCAGCAGCCCATTTATTGAAATTGTCCGCAAACTTGTGGTTTGACACAACTATGAACCTTGAAACCTCGCCTGAAGATGCAATATCATCCACAAGGTGGTCAAGTATCGTTTTTCCGCACACCTCCAAAAGAGGCTTGGGGGTATCCTTTGTAAGAGGATAAAGTCTTGTGGCATATCCTGCCGCCAAAATCAGACATTCCATAATTATTCCTCGCTTTCGCTTACGCAACCGTCTGCGCTGTGGCAGAAATGAATGGAAAAGCTTTCCCTGTATTGAGGGAAAATCGAAAGATATTCCCTCATAACCGTATCATTTATCTGTGTTTTGAAGCTCGGGTCAACAATCGCCATACAGCACCCCTTAAACCCGGCGCCCGAAAATCTTCCGCCGTAAATCCCGTCGGTTTTGAGCATAATGTCATATATTGCCTTAAGCTCGTCCGAACCGGTTTCGTAGTTATAAATACTGCTGTGACCGCTTTCGGAGGAAATTCTTCCAAACTCCGCAATATCGCCGTTTTTCCAAGCCTCGGTACCTTTTTTCACGCGTTCAAACTCCGTATAAAAATGCTCCGCACGCTTTTTCCAGTTTTCGGGAAGCATATCCTTGTATTTATCATAAACCTCACGGGGAACATCTCTTAATCTGCTGTCGGAGAACCTTCCGTAATCCATTCCCGAAAAGGATTTAAGCGCATAAGATGCGGCTTTGAGTTCATCAACCCTCATATTAAACGCCGTGCCTGCAAGACTTCTCTCGACTCCACTGAAAATGATTGCAAACTCAAAAGGCGCAGCGTTTTTGTTTTTGGGAATAAGCTGATAGCTGTCGTCTTTGGTATCAAGATACAAAAGATGATCCTTTTTGCAAAGCATTTCGCAGGATTGGTCAAGCTTTCCACAGCTTACTCCGACATATTTATTTTCCGCCCAGAGCGCGGTTTCAATCATTTCGGTTTTTGAAAGCTTTATATTATTCGCCTTGCACATTGCCGAAAGAAACGCCAATATAACCGCCGCAGAGGACGAAAGACCGCCAATAGGCAGACTTCCCGAAATCAAAGCGCAAATGCCGCATTCGATTTCGGCTTTTTCGGAAAGCGCAAGCGTAGCACCCCTTAAATAATCCGCCCAATCCCCCGCCTTTTCACGAATATCACGAACATGAAACTGCACCTTGCCCGGAAAATTCATGCTTCTAAGCTCGCAAATACCGTTCTCGGTAGGATAAAAGGCTATTTCGATGCCCTTGTCTATGGCAAATCCCGTCACAAGACCGAATTGATGATCCGAATGTGCGCCGATAGGGCAAACACGGTAGGGGCAAAATGCCTCCATGATTTCCTTTGCATCAGGGTAAAGCTTCAAAAACTCTCGTTCAAGACTTTGCGTCATAGCTGATACCTTCCTAACTACTTCATCATTCCGAGCTTTTTCACAAGCTCGGTTCTTCTTTTTACACTTTCGTTTTCATCACTCGGCAAATTGCTTACGGTTCTTTTTCTCGTTGCAACGGCAACGGATATTTTACCAAGTCTTAATGCCCAGAATATCGGTAAAAGACAAGGACATTTTTCAAGTGAAGGATATTGCCTTTCCATTGCTTTCAAATTCGGAAACATTCTTGAAAATGCCGAGCCTCTCGAATTTTTGTCGTAATATGCGTTAAACTGTTTTTCCGTCATACCCGAACGGTTTTTGAGGAAAGAATAGTAAAACTTTCCGGCATCGGAATCCTTTCTGCCGAAATTGCCTCCGATTTCCGTATCCTCCAGAAGTGCCTCCGCACCCACCTCGTCGGCATCCGAAAACTCAAATCCGAAATATTTATTGCCTATTCCCTTTATTGCGGAAATAAAGCCCGTAAAGCCGAGGGTTTTCATAAGTCCGTTATATTTTTCCCAGTCGATCTCATTTTTATAATGCTCCATATGTACAAGCAAATCGCAAATCTGACGAAGTCCTGCGGCACCCACAAAGAAATGCTTTAGAAGATGCGCTGTTAAAAACACAAGAGCGTCATTTACCGAAAGACACGGAAATCCGCCGCACATTTCATAGGGTTCATCGTAATTTACAAGACCTTTAAGCAAAATATCGCCCGTTGACTTGTAATACATTTCCGTATGGACCTCCAAAAGACCGCCTATGGGATGAACCGCTCCGAAATGATGAACTATATCGCTCGGCTCTTCGACGGAATAGCCGCACTTTTTCAGCCGTTTTGTCCATTCATCCACATCCTTTTGCTCAATGAGAATATCAATATCGCTTGACACTCTCATGTCGGGATACCTATAAAACCTCGAAACGGTTTTCCCTTTAAGCACGCAGTATTTAAGCCCGCCAGACACCTCAGAGAGCACATTATAGGTGTATTCGTTTTTCATAAGGCTTCCGCGAACCGACGCCATGACCTCTAATTTAAGCCTCTCAAAGACCTTTTCGTCCACCTTTAGGGCACCCGATTTTACGGAAGCATTAACCCCCGCAAACACAGTCTGCCAAACGCTTTGCTCAATCGCAAGGCGCTTTATGTTTTCAATATTAATCTCATTTTTGCCCGAATACTCAATGCCTACCGCACCGCAGGCAAAAAGCTTCAGCATATCAATAAAATCAGGGGTCATAGTTTTCACCTATTGCCGAAACATTTACTTGACATTTAAGTCATTTTTTATCTGAGTGGTACTTATTTAATTATCCCTTTCTTAGCGACAGAAAAAAGGCGAGTTACATATTCAGAGTTTTCAAAATCCGGTCGAGGCATTGATACATCAATATCATCATCCCACGGAATAATATCTTTATGCCTGACAGCACCAATAAGTGTTCCATATTCAATATTGTATATTAGATTATTTTATTCACATATTCTATGGAACTCATCCAGCAAAACAAACAGAAGCTTTTGAATCGCTTTAACATCATTTGATTCAACATAATCTTTCACAACAAACCTTCTCCTTTTTTTAATCTCAGCAAAATTTTTAATGCTTTTTTTGTATCTTGTCTGTAAAAAATAAAATTAATTATAATAGAGATTAATGCAGCAATAACAATAACCGCCAGTCCTAAAACAAACCATGTGAAATAATTGGGTACACTCAATTTCATCACATATATCATTCCGGTCAATGTTATAAAAACATAAGTAATAACATTCAAAATAAACCTTTTGAAAAATAATTTGAGGCTTCTGCAGATTATGTTTTTTGTCAAGTAAACCACATAATATATAAATCTTGTTAAAGTTCCGAGAACCGTGCCAATAGCAACACCGCATAAACCCATTGGATTTATCAATGCAACTGAAGCTGCCATGTTGACAAACGCTTCCCCAAATGCGCCTAAACGCGTCTGCTTAAAATGACCTGCTGCCTCCACAACTGATGTATACGGAATTCGCCAACAAAAAAGCACAGATGAAAATGTCAAAACAAATGCAAAGGCAGGTTCAATATAATTTGCATCTTTCAATAACGATGTATATAATCGCACAAACGGTACTATAACAATGGTCAATGAAGAAAAAACCGTAATACTTACTATTGATACCAACACTTCATACAAATCAAATACAGAATTAAGTTGTCTTGTCTCATCTTTGGCAATCATATCACCAAACAAAGATTCGATACCGGCAGTAAGCGAAGTTACTATATTCTTCACTTGCGTAATAATCATGTTATATACAGAGTAAACTGCAACTTGGGTTAGTTTTGAAAAAATAGTTATTAGCAACACATCGGTATTTGAATGAAACACAAATGCAATATGCTGACCCAATCCATCCCATTTTTGTTTCAAATAAGTATTAGTTTTTTCAGTCACATTTACTAACTTATAGTACCTTTTAACAATAAACCGCAACGCTATCGGTTTTATTGCGAAAACAAAACTGCTCACTAATTTTACTAATATTAAACTAAAACCCAATTTTATAAATACAATTATGCAAATAGTATTAAGAATTGTTGTAATGATAGACAATACTTTTACAATATACATTCGCTGTGAAGCTTGCAAAAACAGCGAATACGAAATCCCGATAAAATACTCCGAAAAGGTTGCAATACTTAAAACAATTACCAACAAAAAAGTTGACAACCAATCAAAGCATTCTATATGGGACATCTTATTGAAAAAGCAAGCCAAAATTAACACATATGCAATAAAAATATAAGACAAAATTCTGAAGAATCGTTTGATTTCTTTAATTATAGCACTTATAGCATATGTATCACCGTTTGCAATCGGCTTATATAATACAGCTCTGGCAACGCCTCCGACACCACCTTCGAGAAGCGTAATATATGCAAGTAATTGCGTAATTGATGCGGTTGCCCCATAAGCTTCAGAACCATATGCATCAAGAAACAGCTTTGGTACAACAAACCCACATATAACCGTAATCAATTGGCATAATAAAGAAAATACAATATTTCTTTTTAAATTTACAGATCTATTCATTTGTTCTTACCATTAATCATGTTTATAAAACAAACAAACATATAAAGCACCTTACTTTTAAAATTCAGACTTCCTGCATATTTTTTATTATATCTTATACGATAAAACTCATCTCGAGATAATTCTCCCATTTTTTTTATTTTTTGTCCAATACTCAAAGTTGATGTCAAAACATACTTATACATACGAAGCTTAGTATAATGGGCATTTCGATTGTAAAGCTCTATATCGATATTCCATTTTTCCACATAGGACTTCAATACATACATAACAGTTTTTATTGATTTTGCCCTGTTTGGCTGATAAGTGTTTGTTACACTGTGTGGATTTGTACGGTAATAGTACAAAGCATCATCCAAATAGTACGGATTGATGCACTTGTCAATGATGGGCAGGGATTGAAGCAAATCCTCAGCATTTCTCATAAACGCATACTTGCTGTAATCTGCGTTAATATCAAAGCAATCCCTTTTCACACATTTTGTACACATATTGTTCAGTAGATTTGATGTACAAATCAATTTGTAAATATCATTCTTCTCAACAATTCCGGGAACAAGAGGAAGTGAATATCCACCGGAACAGTCTGTGCTTTTTGAAAAATTGTATATAATCATATCACTGTCGAAATTATCAATAACAGATTTGATTTTTTCAAGACAGTCATGCCTCAACATATCATCCGCATCCAAAAAAACAAAATATTCGCCGTCCGAATTTCTTATACCATAGCATCTGGTTAAAATCTGACCTTCGTTTTTTTTATGAAACACCTTAATTTTATTCGGATATTTTTCGTGATACCTGTCACAAATATTTCCGCCTGAGTCAACAGAACCGTCGTCAACCAAAATAATTTCCCAATCGTCAAAGGTTTGGTTAATAACGGATTGTATGCATTCATCAAGATAATTCTCAGCATTATATACAGGTATTATTACAGAAAAAAGCATATTTTTACCTCCCAAAAGTTTTATTCCCGGAAATAAAAAGCTCCCTGTGTGCCTCGCACTCGGCTATGTTTTTGACAGAAAGCAAGTAATTTTCCGAAAGCCTGTATTTCAGCCTATGACCGCACAGCTTGTTTACAACTCTGAAAAAAATTGACGGCGGCTTTATACGCATTGCGTAACTTTGTTCCATTTTTCTTGCAAATTTGCCGTATTCTTCTTCAACAAATCCGGGAATTTTAATTTGCTCGGAACGTTCAAAAAACTCCTTAACCGTATTTTCATCTCCGTAAGCAATGCCGCATCCCGATTGTTTAACCGGAATAAAATCAAGCTTCATTCCTTCCGAAAAATCAAGCCTTACAAGCAGCGATGAATCCCAAAACTCATTACTGTGAGCGTTAAAATGAAAATTTCCCTGGCCGTAAACAACCGCCGACTTCCCTATGTATTCCATGCATCCAACGCAATGGGTATGCTGACAAACAACAAAATCCGCACCCACATCACACATTTTTCTGCAAATTCTCCTTAAGTACGGCGAAGGGTAACGATAATACTCCTTTCCGCCGTGATAAAGAACAACAACGAAATCACAGCTTTGCTTCAATTTGGAAATGTGATCGAAGGAATCGAGAGGCTCATAAGGATTTGCTCCCGGAGTATCTTCGCCGGCAACCGAAAACTCATGCTCACAGCAGGCGTAAAAGCCAATCTTCGCTCCGTCAAGCTCCAAAATATAAGGCTTTGCGGCATCGAAAACATTATTGCCCACGCCGACATAAGAAATACCGTTTTCACTCAGCGCCTTAACCGTTGAATACAGCCCTTGCTCACCCTGATCCATTATATGATTGTTGGCAAGCGTAAGAAGGTTTGGCATAAGCGCTTTTATGCCATTTACCGTCTTTTTCGGCGCAATAAGATTGGGTCCGCATTTCTTTATCGGTTCCTCCCTGTCGGTAAGCGGAACCTCGAGATTGAAAACCCTGAAGTCCGCAGACTTAAGCTCACAAAGAAGCTTTTTGTCAATAAGCTTATCCACATCGCCCGACTCAAAAATATTAATATTCTTTCCAACCGGAACCACATCCGCACCAATTATTATATTATGCATTTTAAACCTCTATCACGCTATCTTCCTTGAAATTCATTTATTCTCTGATCTATTACTACACCGTCTTTAATTATCATTGCATTATTTAAAACAACACTTAACCTTTCATTTGCCAACTGATTTATATATTTTACTATATTTTTCGAATTATCTTCGGTAAATGTCTTATAAAAAATCGAAGGAGTATGGTCTACAACATAATGCATAATACCATCAACATGATAAACCGGTTTCTCAATAGTAGTAGGTACACTTGTCTCTATGCCACCATTTCTATCGCAACTGACATCTATTATTAGTGCATTCTTCTTCATTCTTTGCAAGTCATTTTTATATATAATGTGATCCTTCCTTGATGTATCCCATAATACACAATTCACAACAACATCGAATAATCCTATTTCATCTCTCAACAAACTTTCTGTTTTTCTGTCATATTGAACAACATTTGCACCGAGCATATTCAATACCTTTATTGCTCCTCTTGCGGTATTTCCTTTACCGATAACCGCAACATTGGACTCATAAGGCATGCAACCAAAGCACTGAAATGCATGCATTACTGCCGCCTCGCCTGCCAATTCGTTATTTCTCCAAAATACATGCCTACCTTTTTCAAACATATCTTCCCATGCATATGCTGTTAATCTGTTATTTATCAATTTTTCCGTGATGTCTTTATTCTGAACCGCATGAATCCAACCAAACACCGATTGATTTTGCAAAATATCCAAATAATCGGCATCTCCAACCTTAGGATCGCAAATAATGTCCTTTTTCAGAACTTCATTTCTTTTTGCAATATTGGCACCGGCAGATATGTAATCAGCATCACTGTACCCAATAACATCCCCATAACCGTTCTCAAAATACAATAAATTCGGACAATCAATCTTAATAATATCACCAGGAATTACCGCTCTTCTGTTTTCATTTTCTTTATGGCTTATAGGAAATCCTATCGTTTTCATAGCTAAACACTCCTTAAATCAATAAAGCTACCGAACAGTTCATCGGTTTCAGGCAAAAGATTATCATCAAAACCGCTATCAGGAAAAAAAGTTATCTCGCCGAAATACACATTATTGTCGGAAGAATACAAATCAATGCGAGAAAAGCATAAATTCTTTGATAATTCAGATGCAATATCAAACATTTTATCCATTGTTTCCGGTTTATCTACAGTAAATCCCTCCGGAGCAGCAATACCCCTTTTATTAAGACGCAATAAATTCCATTCTCTATCAAAAAAATAAAATTTTGTATCTCCGCTCGAACGGTCCAAGCAAAGCATTACATTATACACTATGCCATTACAACAAAAAAACTTGTAATCCGTAAAATCATCAGAATAGCAATTGTCCGTCATATACTTTTCCGCAATAATCTTTCTCTTGACATCTTTATACGGCCACTCGCGACCTGTGAGATAATAGTTCTGTTTCAAGCCTTTTTTAAGTTCTTTCTTAACCTTTTCAATGTCAAGCTTGCTTTTATCCTTGCAAATGCACATCCCGGTTCCCGAATTATGATTGCATTTAAGCACAAATTTATCCGGAAGCTTGTCAAAATCTATATCATCGGGGTCGTCCCACACCCCAAGAAGCGGGATAAGATACTCCTCTCCGAGCTTTTCTTTTATGTAATCCCTGACGGCAAACTTATCAACCATAGTGGTGTATTCGGGCTTTCTGTCATGAATTTTAAGCCACTGAAGCTTTTCATTAAAGGTTTTGGGATTATCCAAATCAAGCTTCTTTTTCATCATAAGACGATATTTTATTTTTAAAAACAACTCATCCGGAAACAGCTTGCTAATATATGGCTTTCCAAGCAAATACAAGGCTATTTTTTCAGGATTTTTCACCGCTTTCAACAGTTTGTTCATTCAAATTGCCCCCACTTCTATTATCGTTTAGTTTAACAAACACAGCTGCTGCAAGTAATAAAACATAAGTCTCCTTGGAATAATAAGCAACCATTCCGTAATCCATAACCAAATGTATTATCAACATGATCAGCAATATTTCCGCATACTCGACTTTTCTCTTAAACAGACTATAAAGTTTTTTAAGCAAGTAAGCAAACATTGCATAATATGCCGTAAAGCCGATAATACCGACGCTAAATAAAAGTTCAACAAAATTATTATGAAGATAGGTTGCCCTTCCCAAATACTTCATTGTAACAATCTTTGAATTATTGATTCCGTGCCCGAGTAAAATATGATTCTTAAATTCCAACAAACCGTACTTTATCATATTCTCTCTTACAACAGCAGAACTCTCTGTCTTACCGGATCCCGTTAAGGAATTGATAAAACCCTCAAATCTTTTTACAACTGTTTCAAACGCAGGCAATGACAGCAAAAATTTTAATACAACAATCGCAATAAGTATCCATGCAATCATTTTAATAAAAGCGGACATACTTTTGTTTTGTTTGTATTTTAAAAATATCAACAACAGAAGCGAAAATACAACTACAAGTAAAGCCTTTCGGCTGCCGCTTCCGAAGGCTGTTATCAGCGGCACGGCAGAAACAACAAATAAATAATACTTTTTCTTGAAAATCGCAAAATACATACAAAGTGAAAAACCCGTTGCGGAAATCATACCTATAGTGTTAACATTTGTTATATCCGCACCTGCTCTTTCACCGGAAATCAGCAATTCGTAATATCCGGAAATTCCGTAATAACCGATAACATATGCAGAGTATAAAACCGAAGATATTGTAATTGCATAAATAAGAATCTTATCGTTATCGGTGTTGACAAGATAATTATAAAGTATAAAAAAAACAAGCCATAACAAAACAAGTGTTTGACACATGCTACTCGCCGAATCCCGGTAAGTCGCATAAGATATTGATACTATACAAACAGCGACAAATATGGTATAAAACCCAAGAGTTTTGTCAAAATAAACTCGTGCACCGTCACATTTGAAAATCAGATAGTAAACAATCGCTCCGAAAAGCACTGCCATTATGGAGTTTGACAACAAATTCAGATTTTCCAAATATGAAAACATATATACCGATGCAACATATACATACAAAACAGCATCTATTATTATGCTTTTATTGTAGTAATCAACTTTTCCGTCATCAATTTTCATAATCTTCAGTCTCCGAATACAAGCTTTACAAATTCTTCTGCAGAGCTTTCAATATCGTATTTATTATCAATGAAGTCCTGCTTTGTATCTTTCCTTCCCGATGTATCAAGGTAGCATATGTAGTCCGCCCAGACAGAAGGATTATCTATAGGCAAATACTTAACAAGACCCGTAATGTCAGCTTCCTTTGTTATTTTGTCGGAAATGACACACGAAAGTCCCGTTGCCTGTGCTTCGATTACGGTATTGGGCATACCCTCAAAAAGAGAAGGAAACACGAAAACATCCATAGCCGACAAAACAGACGGAACATCGGAACGCACACCGGTAAATATAATACTATCCGAAATGCCAAGTGCTTCAGCCTTTGCTTTTACTTTATCTTGAAGCTCGCCGTTTCCGACAAGCAATAAAACCGAATTTGAATTTTTCTTCAAAACCCGACTAAAAACATCAATCAGAAATCCGTGATTTTTCTGTTCCATAAATCTTCCGACATGTCCGAGCAAAAGGGTATTGTCAGAAATTCCGAATTCATTTCTTATTCTGCTTCTTTCTTCGGCATCATACTTGAAAACATTTATATCAACCGCATTATGCAAAATGTTGACCCTTCCTGCCTTGTAAGCTCGCTTTCCGAAGGTGTACTCTGCCGCCAAATCCGAAGGCGAAATCATTGTATCTATATATTTTTGATACAACCGTCTTCCGATATGATGAAGAATACACCCTGTAATCCCTTCGCTGTTACCTGCATTTGTAGCTCTCAGTGCACAGTGCCTTGCACCTGCGTTCTTTGCGATTTTAACATCCATAAATCCGTAACCGTTAGAGGACAATCTAAGAACATATTCGTATTTTTCATTTGAAATAAGCTCAAAAAGCTTTGTTTTGAATTCGGATAATGACTTACTTTTGGGCGGTACATAAAAAATTTTTCCGCCCAAAGACCTTATTTCGTCATCATAAAAGCACTTTTCTTTGACATTGATACAAAAATCCATTTGGTATTTTGTTTTGTCAATGGTACGGTATATTTTCATCAAAAAGGTTTCCGCACCACCTGAATTCATACTGCTGAGTATGCATAAAACTCTTTTCATATCGTCCCTCCGCTAACAATCAAGCTTGTCTAATATTATCTTCATAACTACATCAGGACTGTACTTTTTGTACTCATCAATACAAGCGCATTTCATTCGGTACAAATTAACTTTATTTTCATAAATGGAGTTAATAATATTTTTTATGCAATCAGAAGAATTACCTTCATATACAAACCCTGTTACACCTTCTGTTATCAACTCTTTTGATGTTTCACTACTCTTAGCAATTATCGGAATACCGGAAGCGAAAGCATCCAAAAAAGTGCCTGGAAATCCCTCTCCTTCCCAATATGAAGGAAACAAAAGCAAATCAAATTTAGACAGGATTTCAACACTTTTGTTAAAATCAACAATTCCGCCGTACTCTATATATTCCGGAAAAGCTTTTGAAAGCTCGGAAAATCTTTCTTTATACCCCGGATCTATCTGACCGAAAATCGACAAACTGCACTTTTTGCCGCTGGCATTAAGTATTCTTACTGCCTCGATTGCATCTTCAATCCCTTTTTCTTTCATTACCCTTGAAAATGTACATAACTTAAGAACTTCATTGTCGGATATTTGTATTTCACTTTTATCAAGAGCGGTTATTTCCTTAAAATTTGGCAAAACCTCAACATTTTTAAGTCCTATTGCTTCAAGCTTTTTCTTTACCGAATTAAGCTCAATCCAATTCACCTTGAAACTGTTAAGATACCTAACCCAAGACTTGTTCTCCGAAATCAGCTCCGGCAAATTACCACCGATTATATCGTGGTACACATTCTTTCTAAATACCTTCGCAAAAAAGCATAAAAGCGGAAAATACACCTTCATACCGTTATGGGACAGTAATACTATCAAATCTTTACAAACAAGCGAATTCTTTACTGTATCGAACAAAAGCTTAAGCTTATTGGTATTATTGTAATATGTATCGACAATTCTGATGTCAAATATCCCTGTTTTTTTTAATTCTTCATACAATGTAACCGTTTTTACCGTCTGACCGTCAAAAAAATTATTCCCGCCACCGAAATGACCTATTATTGCAAGCTTTCTCATATTATATCACCGTAATATCCAAGTTATCACCGATAATCTTATCATATTCCTTTGGACTTATTTTCATCATTCCTCCGCAAGGCGTAAAAGTCAATTCGCTGAAATATATCTTGTTGTTGTTTTCAAAGAGGTCAACTCTGACAAATGGGAAATCGTTAGCAAATCTTTGCGACACTCTTAACATTTCTTCATATTGTTTAGGTAATTTCGCATCCGTAAATTCAGGATAGTCGGTTCTTCTGAAAGGTGCCTTATTTCCATCTTTGTCAAAAAATGATATAGATTCATTAATACCCTCGCCAAACCCTTGAGCAATGTACATGAACTGATATTTTTTATTGAAAAAGTAAAACTTATAGTCAACCATATTGCCGCCCAAAAACTTTTCACAAATTATTCTCGGCTTAATTTCACTGTAGTGAGGTTCTATGTTAAACTTACCGAAATCCTCCTTCATCCAGGCATTTAACTTATTTTTAGTAACCTTTTCATCTAACTTGGACTTATCCGGACAAATAATGTTATAGCCGCATCCATGAGTACATTTAAGCACAAACTGTTCGGGAAGTTCCGACCAATTTATGTCATCGGCATTATCCCACACTCCGTATAAATCGTTCAAAAGCTCCTCAAATCCGCATGATTTCACATACTCTCTTACCGCATATTTATCGGCACACTGAATTGCAAGCTTATTTTTCGGCCATTCATAAAGCTTGAGCCATTGGACTTTCTCGTTAAAAGTTTTCGGATTATCCAAATGTAATGTTTCACCCAAAACAATTTTATAATAAATCTTTGACAGGGTTTCTTTGGATAAAATATTGGTTGCGACAACCTGCGCCTTTCTTCTGATTTTATAAAATATACTTTTACTCATTCTTTTCTCCAATTTTTCACTTTATCCTAAATACTTTCAAAAAGATCCACCAGCATATATGAAACACTGAACGAAATATACTTAAGTGCTCGATATTGCGATATAAAATCCAATGATATTGTATAAGTTTGAATTTATTACTCGATATTGAATTCGGACGGATGCGATACTGTGCAAGGACTTCCGGCATTCCGTAAATATAGCGTTCCTTTTTCAGCATCAAAAGCCATAAAGCATCGTCATTCCTTTTTCGGATGTTTGGAACTTCAAACTTACCCATCTTATCCACATTATACATAACCGTGGAATTGCCGACAGGACAATCTAAAAGAAGACGGTTATAATCTGTTTTCTTAACGGTTTTGATGATTTTGCCGTTACATATTCCATTCTCATCAATCTGTTCATATTCGGTACAAGAAAAAGCATAGCCATTTTTATTCATAAAATTGAGCTGCTTCTCAAGTTTTTTCGGAAACCACAAATCATCACTGTCCAAAAATGCCATATATTCTCCGTTTGCAATCTTCATCGCTTCGGTACGGGCAATCGCAGCGCCCGAATTTTTTTCCAAGCAAAAATACTTTATTCTCGAATCAGAATAGTTTTTTACAACATCCGCGGTATTGTCGGTTGAACAATCATTGACAATTATCATTTCCCAATTTGTATATGTCTGGGAAATCACGGATTCTATTGTCTTTCCTAAAAACTCGGCACAATTATATGCCGGTGTAATAACAGATACCAAATCTTTAATCATAACTATGTTCCTTTGATTTGTACTTTTTATTGAAGTCTCCCGAATATTCCTTACCGAGTACGGCAAAAACTGTCATAAACAAAATCTTTATATTGTAGAAAAAGCCGTATTGTGTTATTTCTTTCAAGTTATAGTACATTTTTACAGGCAAAATTTCTTTTACATATATGTCATCGGCATTTCCGCTGCTTTTAAGAAGCCGAGCCTCATCCTTGTAATATATGCTTGCAAGGCTTGTAACGCCTGCCGGCAAAAGGAGCGTTGCCATCATTTCGTCAGAATAGTGCTTAACATATTTTGGGACCTCCGGTCTTGTGCCCACAAAGGTCATATCCCCCAAAAACACATTTATAAGCTGACTAATTTCATCAAGTCTGTATTTTCTTATTATCCTGCCGGTTTTTGTAATACGCATATCTCCGCTCACTGTTACAAGAGAACCTTTATCGGCGTCTTGCACCATAGAACGGAATTTGAAAATCCTGAATTCCCTGTTATACTGCGTAACTCTTGTTTGACGATAAAAAACAGGACCTTTTGAATCAGCTTTTATTGCAATTGCAAGAATTAAAAAAACAGGAGAAAACACGATCAGCATAAACGATGATGCAATTATATCAAAAATCCTTATCGCAATCAATGAGATTTTTTTGCTGTTCAGAATATCATAATACTCCTTGACGCTGTCGGTTTTAAGTTCTTCCGGAAGTTCGTCCCAATTTCTAAGTATCATATGTATTCCCTCAAAATCTCTGCGAAATTGTCTACGGTATAGCTGACCATTTCATCTGTCAAACAGGTATGAAGCGGCAGAGTAATCTCATTTTCAAAATGCTTGCAGGCATTCGGGAAATCAATTATATCAAATCCCATATTTTTATATGCCGTAAGCATCGGCAAGGGTTTATAATGAACATTGCAAGCAATATCTCTCTCCGCCATTTTTATAATTATTTCATTTCTTTGAAAAGCTGTAATACCGGGAATTCTTGTAATATAAAGATGTCCCGAAGACTTATGTTCACATGAGTAATGAGGAAGAACTTCCACTCCCATAGGTTTTAACACAGAGTCGTATTGTCCTATAATCTGCTTTCTGCGATTTAACATACCGTCATAGCGTTCAAGTTGTTTCAGACCGACAGCAGCCGCCATGTCCGTCATGTTACACTTGTACCACGGCCCTATAACATCATATTCCCACGCACCGGGCTTGGTTTTTGAAAAAGCATCCTTAGATTGACCGTGAAGCGAAAACAACTGAAGCTGTTTATATATTTCTTCATCATCAAAGCAAGAAGGCAAATTCCATGCAAGACATCCGCCTTCTGCCGTTGTAAGATTCTTTACTGCATGAAAACTAAAGCTTGAAAAATCTGCAACAGCACCCGTTTTGATTCCATGATACTCAGCGCCGAAAGCGTGAGCGGTATCGGAAAGCACCGCAATCCTCCCGAGCATTTCCTGATACTTCGTGGAAGGCTTAAACTTATGCTTGACACTGTTAACCAATTCAAAAATTCTTTTATAGTCGCACGGAACACCACCAAGATCTACCGGTATAATTGCCTTTGTTTTTTCCGTAACTGCTTTTTCCGCTGCGTCATAGTCCATCTCAAAACTGTCGGGCTGTGTGTCGACAAGTACAAGCTTAGCTCCCACATGGCAAACAACGGAAGCTGTCGCTGTATATGTATATGCGGTGGTTATAACCTCATCTCCCGCATCTATTCCCAGAAGTCTCAAAGCCAATTCCGAGCATGCTGTCTGAGAATTAAGACACACGCACCTATTAATATTCAAATACTCGGCAATTTTCTTTTCAAAAAGCTTGGTTTTAGGGCCGGTCGTAATCCAACCGGTTCTCATCGTATCCGTCAACTCAACTATTTCCGCTTCTGTTATATCCGGCGGCGAAAACGGTATTTTCATCAAGTGCACCCCATTTTGTTTTATGCTAAAACTCTAACGGTAAAAATCCTGTTGTAAGGCTCAAAAAATCTTCCCAAATAAATACTTTCCCTTTATCGGGTTCATCGGAGCAGGAAAATTCGGCTAAGAAGCTTTCGGTTTGCGGAGTACAGCTGATGACCTTAACCCCCACAAGCTTATTTCCCTTGTATGCGGCACAAATTATTTTTTTGTTCCTGCCGAATTCAACATCGCCGCAAATTTCAATATCAGTTCCTGCCTTTTGGTAAGAAACTCCCGATATTGATTCAAATTTCAGGCTTGCGCTAAACGGCACAATTGTTACATCTGCGGAATCCGTATCACTTCCGAGATAAAGTTCCGAAACAAAGTTGTCTAAAACAATATCGCCCTTATTCATGATAAACAGCCGTAATTTAAACAGCTCGGCTGATTCGCCGCCAATTAAAACTCCCGTACTCTCATACGCCGCCTTAGGCTTAATCACAACCTTTATTGTCCCTTCGGAAATATTGACAGATGACTTTTCGGCATCAATTTCCAGCTTATCGGAAACAAGACTGTGAACACAGTTTAATACATTTTCGGACATATACCCGTCCATATCCACAAAGCAAGCCTTGCTCTCGTCAATGTCGAGCTCAAATGTTCCTCCGAAGAAGGTTGACGCGGTCATTTCAGAAGCACAGAAGCTGATGTCGTAAATATTTCCGGCATAAAGGGTTTCGACTTCCGTCCCGTCGGAATATGCCTTAAGTGACATTTTAAGCTTTCCTGCGGACATAGCATTCCAAACAGCCTTCAAGGTTACACTTTCTGAAAAAGCAACCTTTTGTCCGGGAACATATACGGCTTCATCAAGCGTCCATCCGCCGAAAAGGAAACCTGATTTTACAGGTATCTGCTCGGGAAGCGTAAACTCCGCTCCGTTTTTAACCGTCATCGCAGAAGGTGCTACGCTTCCGCCGTCAGCATCGAATCTGACTGTAATCGCGGTGCTTCCTAAGTACTGCACCTCTCCGGATGCGGTAGCTTTTAATGATAATTTCTTATCGGTCACCGAATATGTATTTCCCCCATAAGAAAACATACCTAATTCGGAAGATACCTGTGAAAAATCAAAAGAAATCTCATCGTTAAGACCTGCATGGAAAACCTTATCGAGGCTTCTATATTCTCCACCGCCGACACTGTACTTAGCCTTTTCAAACATAGCCTCGTCGGCAAAGGGAACCGTAATTTCATAATCGGCATCGGTGAACGCCTTAACATAAAGATTTGCATCATTAGCTATTGTATCGCTGGTATTAATAAAGCA
>CABUMF010000005.1 GCA_902492655.1 uncultured Eubacteriales bacterium
TGCAATATTTACAGGGTGCTTAAGCGGAAGATTCCAGATCGGGAAGGTTTCAAACTTTGCATAGCCTGCGTTTATTCCCCGCTTGTGATCGTGATAAAGCTGGCTTATGCAGGTCGCCATTTTGCCGCTTCCCGGCCCCGGGGCTGTGATAACAACGAGGGAGCGTGATGTTTCAATGTAATCGTTTTTACCAAGACCGTCCTCGCTTATAATATGCTCCACATCCGAAGGGTACCCGGCAATGGTGTAGTGGCGGTAGCATTTTATTCCGAGTGTTGTAAGATGCTTTAAGAAAGCGGCGGTGTTGGGCTGATTGTTAAAGCGTGTAAACACAACGCTTCCCACATAAAGCCCAAGCTCCCTGAAGGTGTCGATAAGGCGCAGAACATCGCTGTCGTAGGTAATGCCGAGGTCGCCTCTTGTTTTGTTGTTTTCAATATCCTCCGCATTTATTGCGATAACGATTTCCACATCCTCCTTAATCTGAAGGAGCATTCTCATCTTACTGTCGGGTTCAAAGCCGGGGAGTACACGGGAAGCGTGATAATCGTCAAAGAGCTTGCCGCCGAATTCGAGGTAAAGCTTGCCGCCGAACTGGGTAATGCGTTTTCTGATCTGCTCCGACTGCATTTTAAGATATTTTTGATTATCAAATCCTGTTTTTCCCATAATAAATGTACTCCTTCTAACAAATTCTTCATAAAGTATATCACAAATTCCGATAATAATAAAGGGTATTTTTCAAAAAAACACAAAAAATTTATCCTCTTCTGAATTTTGCTATGCAATAGAGGGCACGAATGCCGTCCGACAGCCCGATTTTTTTGCCCTCCTCGTTGGTTCTGGGCTTGTAGGAAATCGGAACCTCGGCAATTTTTACGGTTTTTGAAACCTTTGCGGTTATTTCCGGCTCGAAGCCGAAGCGGTTTTCGGTAATTTCAATGCCCTGTATGAGCTCTCTTTTGAAAGCCTTGTAGCAGGTTTCCATGTCCGTAAGCTTCTGACCGGTAAAGAGGTTTGACAAAAATGTCAAAAAAGCGTTTGCGATGCGGTTTGCAAGATAGCCCTCCCTTTTTCCCTCAAGGAATCTTGAGCCGTAAACCACATCGTTTTTGCCCTCGAAAATGGGCTTGACGACCTTCGGGATTTCCGTCGGGTCATACTCGTCGTCCGCATCCTGAATAATCACAACATCCCCCGTAGCGTGGGAAAAGCCTGTGCGAAGCGCCGCACCCTTTCCCATGTTCACATCGTGGTAGAGTATTTTTGAGACCAGGGGCTTTACATCATTTTCCAAAATATCTCTTGTTCCGTCGGTGGAAAAATCGTCAACCACTATGATTTCCTTTTCGTATTCGGAAATCCCATTGACCTTTTTTACAATCGAAAGAATATTGTCCTTTTCGTTATAGCAGGGAATTACAATACTTAATTTTTCCATAGTTCCTCCTTGTAAAGCGGAATTTTATCGTAAATCAAAATCGAATAATTTTCAAAATTTCGTACTTCCCGAGGCTCACCGAGCACGGATTTAACATTTTCATCGGTAATACCGTAGTCAAAGCCGTAACCGAGGCGAGTGGTAAAAATTCCGTTGTAGCGGTATGTGTCCTCCTCGGGTGAGGGGCTGTTTCTCACAATGATAAAGCTTGCAGGCTCGTCGTACCACGAATTTTTGCAAAACCAGACTCTCGGAGAAAGCCTTCCGTCCTCATACTTAATCGCCCGAACGGAAAGCTTTCCGCCGGAATACGCAGAAAGCACGCTCGAATCCCAAAAAGCCGCATAGCCTTCCGTCAGGTTTTCCCGTTCCAGATAAGAACTCAGCCTCGAAAACGAGTTTTCGGCAGAATACGGGCTTCCGTGTGGCATAACCGAGGAGGCAAAAAGCATAATTCCAACAGCGGCTGATATAATGCGCAAAAACCCCGTGGGCTTAAAATTCCGTGCGACAAAAATTGCAAGCATCATGGGCAAAAATGCGATGTATCTTCCGGTTGTTATGTCGGTTGTGTAGGTCGTAAGCCACAAAACAGCCGTCATGACGATAAAGCCCATACCGAGCATTACGGACGGAATGTCAAAATCCCTATTTTTAATGAGCTTTTTTATTTCCCTTCCCAAAAGGAAAAGCGCAAATGCGCAAACCAGGATTTTTACCGCAAAAACCGCAGTTTTCACACTGAAAAGGTCTTTCCCGAAAAAGTAAGAATTAATGAGCCGCAAAACATACTCGATGTAAAGCCCGATATTTCGTGGAATATCGCCTATTTCCGAAAAATACGATGTGTAATAATCGTTCCAGTCCGCACCGCCTATAAAGCAATACAGCTTTTCAAAAGCCATGCCGAACACGCAAGAAAGAACGGCAAAAACCCCTGCACTTCTTTTGATTTTCCCGATTATCGCAAGAAGCACGGCAGGCAAAACAATAAGCAAAAGCGCGGTTCTGTCGCCGCAGCAGGCAAGGCAGGTCACAATAGAGAAAAGCACAAGAAAGGAGCGTTTTCCCGTATCATTAAATCTCATTACAAGATAAACTGCAAGAAATGACAGCCCGAAAACACTTGTATGCACAAAGGAATGTGAAAGCGCATAGGTTGTGGGAACAAGTCCCAATCCCAGAAGCGCAAAAAACGCCGTCAATCTATCCGAAACCCTGTAGAACACAAGGGGCAGAGCGCACAAAACCATAAATGCGTACATCAAAAAGCAAGCCAGATGATAAGCCCTTAAGGACACGCCGAAAACGGCAACCGACACCACAAACCAAGGTAAATCGGTGGTTATAAAGCTAACGCCGGTAAGATGCCAGTCGGAAAGCAAAATGTTTCCGGAAAGCACATCCTTTGCCTCAAGCAGCATACACGCACCGTCGGAATTTATCGGCTGCTTTGAAATTTCAGAAATGAGATACACCGCAAAGCCAACCGCAAAAAGTACGGCAAGTAAGATTTTTATTGCCTTTTTCATCAGAATTCAATCCTGTCGTAAATAAGTATATCATAAATTTCAAAATGCAAAACGCTTTCGGGTTGCCCGAAGGTTTCAATAATCGCATCGTAGGTAAAAGGCTTTTCGGAAGTTCCGCCTATTTGCTCAATGGGAGCAAGATGCATATTGAAAATGCCGTTGTAGTTGTAATTTTGCTCCTCCGAATCGGCTTTTTCTCTTCTCACAACCACAAAATTACCGCCCTTGTACCAGGAATTTTTGCAAAACCACCTTCTGGGCTCAACGCCCTCCTCCCCGGCTCTCACTGGACTTATGTGAACTGCGCCGCCTGAATATGCATCCACAACCGTAGAATCCCAAAACGCTCCATAGCCTTCCGTTAAGCCTTCATCCAAAAGAAACTCCGAAAGCCTTGAATATGTGTTCTCCGGTGAAAAAGAGCTTCCGTGGGGCATTATGTTTGCCACCGCAAGGAGCACAAACAAAACGCATAAAGCGTAATTAAAAAGTCCCTTCGGGGGAGAAATGTCGATTGTTCTCGCAACGGTCACGGCAAGCAAAAACGGCAGGAAAGCTATATACCTCCCCGATGTCAAATCCGAGTTCATCGTGGTTAAAAAAAGCATAAGGCTTATAAGCAAAAAACCTATTCCGAGTGCCGAAATTGCAATATCCGACTCTTCCTTCCGCACAAGAGAGCGTAAAGACAGAAAAATCGCATAGAACGCAAAAAGCACAATAATTATTTTAAGGGCAAACACGCCTGTTTTCAAGGTGAACAATTCCTTGCCGAAAAATCTTGAGTTCACAAGCCTCAAAAAATAATCTATGTAAATTCTTATATTTGAAGTAATATCGGAAAATACCGCAAAGCTTGTTCTTGAAAGTGAGTTAAGCTCTGCACCGCCCGGGGCTAAGAATATTTTTTCAATCAAAAACCCTATTGCAGAGCCCGAAATAAGCCCCAAAGAAACCGCCTTCGGTTTGTTTACTCCGCCGCAAAGGCTTACGGCAATAAGGGGAACAACCGCAACCGCAAGGGAGCTTCTGTCGCCGCAAACCGCCAAGGCACAAAGGGCAATAATAAATGCAAGCCTTGATTTTTTGGGGTTATCGTTATATAGCTGCACCGCAAAAATAAGCAAAAAGGACAGTGCAAACCCTGCCGTATGCACAAATGCGTTTGAAAGGGCATACACCGTAGGGATTGCCCCCAAGCCAAGGAATATACAATAGGACAAAAACTTGTCCTCAGCCTTATAAATAACGGGCAAAAGCGCGCAGACCGCCATAAAAATATACATCAGAAACACAGACAGACGAAAAGCGTTCAATCCCACGCCGAAAACCGCAGTACCTAAAATGTACCACGGAAGGTCAGTTGTAATAAAGCTTATTCCCGTAAGATTCCAGTCCGACAAAAATATATTGCCGGATAAAATATCCCGTGCTTCAAGCATCATGCAGGCGGAATCGGAATTCATCGGAAGCTTCATTATTTCAGCCCCGATAAAAAGCACCGCCGCCACAGCGGATGCGATAACGAAAACTATTTTCAGCAGCTTGACCGCAATTTTATCCACAGCCTCACCCCACCTTATAATTATACAATACGAGGGCACCTATTGTCAATGCTTTTATAAAAAAAGCCCCCGCATATTGCGAGAGCTTTCCTAAAGCTTATGAGCTTATTTATCGTCTATATCAATTCTCATTCCGGTTTCTGCGGACTTAAAGCAAGCAACCATAACCTTAAGCACGTTTCTTACCTCGTCGAGCTTAATCTTCTGAGGCTCGATTCCGTCAACCGCCTTAACAAGATTTCTGTAGAAATCATGCACATCGGACTGAGGTCTGTCAACCTCGTAGGTATCAATGGTAATCTCGTCTCTCGGAGCCATTGTCTTTGTTATGCCTGCGGCAGTCTGCACAGGGAGGACATCCTTTTCGTTCCAAGCCTTGCACTTTGCAACCTGCGCCTTTTGCGTCCAGTCGGTTATAATCGCACTTCCGTTTTTGCACTGCATATAGAACCTCGGAAGAGCGATAAAGTTCAGCGTTCCGACCTCCGCATAGCCTCTCATGCCGTCATTAAAGAACATTTCAAGCTTAAAGCCGTCATCAACCTCATCGTTTGTGTAGTTGGTAAGGGAGCAATAAACCGTTTTAACGCCTGAGGTGTTGAGCTGAAGAAGCTGATCTATGAGGTGAACGCCCCAGTCAAGAACCATTCCTCCGCCGTACTGCTTGTGGCATCTCCAGTCGCTCGGAATACCACGGGAGCCGTGAACTCTGGATTCAATGTTAAGCGGAGCGCCGATGTCGCCGCTTTCGATAATCTTTTTAATTCCGAGGAAGTCAACATCCCATCTTCTGTTCTGATGAACGGTAAATAATGAGCCCGTTCTTTTTGAAGCCTCAACCATCTCGTCAAATTCCTCAACGGTCATGGAAACAGGCTTTTCGCAAACAACAGCCTTTCCTGCCTCGAGCCCTCCGATTACAAGCTCCTTGTGGACATCGTTAGGAGTTGCAACAACAATAATATCCACATTTTTATCGTCATAAACCTCCTGAGCTGAAGCGTAGGTTTTAATTCCCTTTGACTTTGCAAGGTCAATTCTTTCCTGCTTAATATCGTAAATACCGGCTAAAGAAACCACATCGCTTTTAAGGCAATGATCGGCGTGCCAGCCGCCCTGACCGCCGTAACCGATAACCGCAACATTCTTTTTCATTATATATACCTCTCTTATACCTAAAGAATAATTAAATGATGTAATCGTTTACAACTATAGGTAGTATACTACCATTTATTCAATTTGTCAATAAATTTCGAGCTAAAACATTTTTAAAATCTCATTACATAGCCATTAATTTTTGTGCATTTTTAACAACTTTTCAAAAAAAGCTGTTCAAAACGAGATTTTTATGATATAATAAATATGAAAAAAACACATTCGGAGGAAACGAATATGAAATGTCCGTTTTGCGGTACACTTGACAGTAAGGTTATTGATTCCCGTTCCACGGAGGAAGGCGTTTCGATAAGGCGCAGAAGGGAATGTCTTAAATGCAATAAAAGATTTACCACCTACGAAAAGGTGGAGAGCATACCGATTATGGTTATAAAAAAGGACAAGCGCAGAGAGCCGTTTGACAGCTCGAAGATTATGCGAGGTCTTACCCGTGCTTGCGAAAAACGCCCCATTTCGCTTGATATGATCGAGGATATGGTTTACAAAATCGAAACCAAGATTTATAACACTCTTGAAAGGGAAATCACCAGCGACCAGATCGGCGAAATGCTTCTTGAACAGCTTAAGGATGTGGACGAGGTTGCGTTCATCCGCTTTGCTTCGGTTTACAGAGATTTTAAGGATGTCGAAACCTTCAGAAATGAGATAAATAAGATTGTAAAGCACTGATTCAATATTTTAAGGATGACCTCACTTCCTGTTTTTCTCAACAAAATAATCCCGACAAACAGACGGACTTAAAATAACCGTCGGTGTTTTGACGCGACAGGAAACCAAAATTTCTATTTAAACAAGATAAGGCTTTGGCAAGTTTTTCTGCCAAAGCCCTTTTTTGATTAAGCCTACACTATTACTCTGTACATTTCAGCGGCATCGTCCTTTTTAACGGCTTCTGCAACCTTCAAGACCTCCGCCTTAAGCGTATTTGTGCCGAAAGCGATTTCAATGATGTCGCCGACCTTTACATCGGCAGAAGCCTTAGCGACTCTGCCGTTTATGCTTACTCTTCCGCCGTCGCAAGCCTCGTTTGCAACGGTTCTTCTTTTGATAATTCTTGAAACCTTAAGAAACTTGTCCAGTCTCATTTCAATTCTCCTTTAACCATGTCCCAAAGCTCGTCAAGCTCCGAAAGGGACATATCCTCCATTTTTTTGCCCGACTGCTCCGCAAGCCTTTCCACGCCCTCAAAACGCCTGATGAACTTTTCGGTAGCGGCAGAAAGAGCCGTTTCGGGCTGAATTTTCGCAAATCTTGAAACATTTACGGCGGCAAACAAAAGGTCACCGAATTCTTCTTCAAAGCGTTCCCTGTTCCCTATTTCCGCCTTCAGCTCTGAGCATTCTTCTTCAAGCTTTGAGAACGCTCCTGAAATATCGTCCCAGTCAAACCCCGCCTTTGATGCAGCCTCCTGAACCTTGCACGCACGAAGAAGCGCAGGAAGAGATTTGGAAATACCCTGCATTGCTTCGGTTCTTGTTTTCTGACCTTTTTCCTTTTTCTTGACCTCCGCCCAGATTTTAAGCACCTCATCGGAATTTTCCGCCTTGGCGTCACCGAAAACATGGGGATGTCTCGAAATCATCTTACTGCACACACAGTCGAGCACGGTATCAATCGTAAAATCGCCGAGTTCCTTGCCTATCTGAGAGTACAGAACCACCTGTAAAAGAAGGTCTCCGAGCTCGTCTGCAAGAGCGTGCTTGTCGCTCTCTCCGGCAGCCTCGGCAACCTCATAAGCCTCCTCGATAACAAAGCGTTTCATGCTTATGTAATCCTGTTCTTTATCCCACGGACAGCCGTTCTCACCCCGAAGTCGGGCGACGATGTCCAACAAATCGTCAAAGCCGTACATATTTTACTCCTTTATCAATCTGTGTTTTTCCATAATTTCTGCCAATTTTTCACCCTTGGGAAGCATTTTTACATCTTCCTTTTTCACAATTCTTAATACAAATACCGCCGCAAAATAAACAACGATTGCCACAGCCATGCCGATAAGTGTAATAAGAATAGAGCCCATTCTTCCGCCTGAAATAAAGGATGAGCATATTTTGTAGACGGCAACCGTCACAATACCCATGATTACCGAAGCCACGCAAGGCTTAAACACGAATTCCTTTATGCTGAAGCGAAAGCCTGTTGTGCGCATGACTGAATATATGTTAAGTGCCGCAATCGTGAAGTAGCAAAGCAGGGTACTTACCGACGCACCCACAATGTTAAGCGACGGAATACTTATGAAAATAAAGCTTGCGATAATCTTTACGGCGGCGCCGATAATCATGTGAATAACCGGAAGCCAAACCTTTCCTGCCGCTTGAAGTATGGACGATGTAACCGAAACCAGCGTCACCCACACGATAGCAAAGGAAAGCACCTGTAGCATAACGGCGGATGCGTCCGTTGCGTAGAGGGCGTTTAATATAGGTCTTGCAAGAACCGAAAGCCCTATAACGCAGGGAAGTGAAATAAGCAGCGTTATTCTTATTGAAGAAGCGATAATCGTGTTTGCCTCACGGGAATCGTCAGCGGCAAATGCGGCTGAAAGAGCCGGAACAACGCAGGTTGCAATAGCCGTAATCATGGCAAGAGGAAGATTGTAAATTGTCATTGCGTAACCGCTGTATGAGCCGTAAAGCCAGTTTGCACCTGCCTTTGAAAGAACCCCCGATGATAAAAGAGAGTCGAACTCACCGTCTGTAACATACCCGGAAAACTGAGAAAATACGCTCTTTGCGGTTTCGGGGTCAAAGCTTATTTTCATAAGGATTTTTCGTATAAGCAGAGTGTCGGCAAAGGTGGTTATGCTGGAAACGCAAGCACCCACCGTAATCGGTACGGCAATCCACACAAGAGTTTTGAGAATTTTCCCGTAGGGCATGGCATCGCCTTTAGGAAGGTCTGAAACCGTAAGCCTTCTTTTCCCGAGCATATACATTACGATAAGCAAAAGCGCACCTGCGATTGTACCTGCCGTAACGCCGAATATAGCACCGCCTGCGGCAGCCTTTATACCCTCTGAAATAAAGAGGTAAGCCAAAAGCAGTCCCACAACCGGCTTGCCGGCGGCCTCAACAACCTCGGAAAGTGCGGTGGGGATCATATTTTGCATACCCTGAAAATAGCCTCTCAACCCTGCCATAACGGCAACAAAAACAAGCGCCGGAGCAATAATTCTTATGCACTGAGCAGTGCCCTCCGAGGCTTCCATAAATCCGGCGATGGGCTCGGCGAACAAAAGAAGCACAAGTGCACCGAGAAGCCCCAAAGCCGATATAAGAAGCATCTCAACCTTGAAAATTCTTTTTGTATTTCTCGTATTTCCTATCGCAACATTTTCGGAAATCATTTTTGAAACCGCAATCGGCAAGCCTGCCGTTGCAATGATAAACCCGAAAACATAGCTTTGATACGCCGAAGTGTACATACCCATGCCGTCCTCGTTGAGAACGTTTGCAAGAGGTATTTTGAACACAGCGCCGATAATTTTCGTAACCAAATTGGCAATTACAAGAATAATTGCCCCCTGCAGAAATGTCTGTTTTTTAAGCTTACTCAAATCCGCACCGCCTTTCCCGAACATAACATTATATGACTAAAAAAATCAAAGCAGAACTAAAAGGGGTAATATTTCATACCCCTTGTAAAAATTTGTCAAATTACTTAAAACGAAGGAAATCGGGAATATCAATTCCGTCATCAACCTCATTTTTCGGAGCCTTGCTCAAAATCTCGTCCATGGTAGTTGTGAAGGGCTTTCCGTCAGAAGACATTGAAGAAGCGGACGGAACCTTATCTTCAAAGCCCGTTGCAATAACCGTAACCTCGATTTCGTCCTTCATATCGTCCTTTGTCATTGCGCCCACGATGATGTTGGCATCGGGAGCAACGGCACTTCTAACGATAGAAGCTGCGGCGTCGATTTCCTGCAATGCAAAGTCCGCACCGCCGGCGATGTTGATGATAACCCTCTGAGCACCGTCGATCGGGATTTCGATAAGAGGACTGGAGATAGCAATTTTAGCGGCTTCTTCAGCTCTGTTTTCGCCCTTTGCACGGCCTGTACCCATGTGAGCGTTGCCTGCGTCAAGCATTGTGGTCTTAACATCGGCAAAGTCGAGATTGATAAGCGCAGGAGTGATAATGAGCTCGATAATGCCCATAACGCCGTGTCTTAAAACCTCGTCACCCAAAGTAAAGGCTTCGTTTACGCCGGTATTTTTCTGAGAAATCTGAAGAAGCTTGTCATTTGGGATAACAATAATCGTATCCACGCATTTTTTAAGCTCCTCGATACCTGCTTCGGCATTTTTTGCTCTTACCTTGCCTTCAAAGCTGAAGGGTTTGGTTACAACCGCAACGGTCAGAATCCCCATATCTCTTGCTATGGAAGCAACAACCGGAGCTGCGCCCGTTCCCGTACCTCCACCCATTCCGGCGGTAATGAAAATCATGTCCGCACCGGAAAGAGCAGCCGCAATGTCCTCACGGCTTTCTTCTGCGGCATCCTTGCCGATTTCGGGCTTTGCGCCTGCGCCGAGCCCCTTGGTCAGTTTTTCGCCGATCTGAATTTTCTGAGCGGCGATAGATTTTTTGAGTGCCTGATTATCCGTGTTGACAACAATAAAATCAACACATTCCACTCCGTTTTCGATCATACGGTTGACAGCGTTGTTACCGCCGCCGCCCACTCCGACAACCTTGATTTTCGCAAAATCATCGGAAATAGTATCAATAGTGTCCACTTTTACCATCAGTAAACTCCCCTTTGCAAAAGTTTTACGGTTTTATCCATTGTTTTTATGTCCGGTATAATAATTAAAAATATCATAACAGCCCTTGAAAACTGCCGCCACGAACAAAATAACACATACCGTATATATATCCAAATCCAGCTTTTTGCCGATAAATGCGGCGCCCACAGCAATAACAGCCGTGATAATGAAGCCGGAAATAAATATCTTGATATTAAGTGTTTTTTTAAGCCTTGCGTTTACGGAAAAAACCGTAAACATCAATATGTCAAGAACTATTAATCCGAAGGACTGCATAAGCCCCTGCGGAATAACAATCGGTAGAAAAAGTGCAAGACAAACGCCCAAAACAAGTGCCAGAATACAAATTAACATTATTCAACCTCCGTCCCGGCCGCCTTGGCGTATTTATTGCTGATATTCCCCGCATAAGCCGGAATATCAATTTCGTTTTCCTTTACGACATCAATTTCGAGATAATCGTCGAGCGAGTCAATAACACCGTCCTTCATTTTGAGAGCTCCCAGAAGATTGTCCGGATTTCCGATTGCTTTTATCTCATACGGAACCGAATATCTCCTGTTGTTGACGCTCACGGTAGAGCCTGCACAACGGATTTCGCTTGTTGCAATCAGCCTTTCGTCATTGACGGAAATAGCCTCGGCATCGGCGTCCCTCAGCTCGTTTATGATCCTGAGCAAATCCTCCTGATGAACCACAAAGAGATTTACTCCCTCGGAGGAAACGGTTTTATCCGTACGCTTGTCCGAAACGGTTACAATAACTCCGGGGCCTGTCACATCGCAAAGTCCCGCAGCCATTTTTGCATCCTCAAGCTGCTTTGAAAGAACCTCCGCATAGCCGTCAGAATCGCTCGCCTTTAATTTATACTCCTCAATGTCGCCTGCATATGAGGCAAGCTGTTTGTTAAGACGCTCGTTGATATTTTTTTGTGTTTCAAGCTCCGCCTGAATATGCTTGAAGTAAGCCTCGCCCGAAACCTCATTGCTTTCGGATTTACCGTTTATGCCGACACTTCGCATCTGAACCGTACCGGAAAACCCGAGAATAAAGCACAAAGCCGCAATAAAGCAAATTTCTTTTGAAACTCTCATTCAGCATTCTCCGAACCATCAAAATTTTCGTTATCTTCGTCATCCGAAGTCTCATCATCGAAAGCATCATCTGAAAGAGTGATGTCTTCCGGTCTGTAAACGGGGTCTGAACCGCTGAAATCAATAATACCGGTATCCTTTCCTTCCCCGTCGAGCTTTGCGACGATTTCCGCAAGGAAGCTGAGCTTGTATGAAAGCTCGCTTTTATCCTTTACGTTCGCAATCATTTTACCGTTATTAAGAGTAAGAGTTATGTTATCCTGATCCTTAAGATTAATTTCAACAATTCTGTCCGACAGACTGCTCTTTGAAATCTCCGACAGAATGGTGGAAATAAGCTCGAGCTTGTCTTCATCCTCTTTTGAAGGTTTAAGCTTTTTTTGCCCGTCAATGGTAACAGAAACACCCGTAATTTCGGGATATTCTCCGTTTTCCACATCCATTTCCTCCAGAACGGAGCAATGGCTGTCGATAAGTATAAATCTCCCGTCCGCATAAGGGATTATGGCGCAGGGCTTGTTTTCCTCGACCACAATGCTTACGCCGTTCGGAAAAACTCTTTTGATTTTTGCGGAATGAATATAGCTTTCGGCGTTAAGATTGTCAATAACATCTGAAAGCTTCATGGAAAAAGTATTCATCCCCACAGAAATACCGGACACTTTAGTTATATATTCGTCATCAAGATGTTGATTTCCTTCAATATTAATATATTTTATCTTAAAATACGGTGTAAAAGCCACAACTGCGACACACAAAAGCAGCAAAACCGTCACAACAAAAGCGGTTTTACGATGCCCGTTGCGTCTTTTAGCACCACCGTATTTAGTTTTCTTTTGTCTGTTCAAAGCTCAGTCATCCTCCCGGCTTATGTCCGCACCCAAAAGTGCGAAATCACGAACAATATTTTCATAGCCCCTGTCGATATGGCAAATTCTGTTTATTTCGGTTGTACCCTCCGCAGAAAGAGCCGCAACGCAAAGAGCGGCGCCGCCACGCAAATCGGTACAAGAAACCTTAGCTCCGAAAAGCTTTTTCACGCCGTAGATAACGGCGGTTCTGTCGTTTACAACGATTTTTGCGCCCATTCTCGAAAGCTCGGGCACGTGTTTAAATCTGCTTTCAAAAATATTCTCGGTCATAACGCTTGTTCCGTCAGCGGTTGCAAGAGCCGCCATGACAACCGCCTGAGCATCCGTCGGAAACCCGGGATAAGGCCCTGTTGAAATCTTTGAAGAAGCGTTAAGCCTTTTTTGTGCCTTGATAACAAGGCTATTTTCGCTTTCCGATATTCTTGCTCCGCATTCGGAAAGCGTTGCCGCAACGGCTTCTATGTGGGGATAAAATATTCCCTTAAGCTCAGCATTTCCACCTGCGGCACAAACAGCCGACATATAGCTTGCCGCAACGATTCTGTCGGGCAAAACTGAGTATTCGGTGTTATGAAGCTCCTTTACGCCCGAAATTACTATGGTAGAGCTGCCTGCCCCCAAAACCCTCGCACCCATGGAATTGAGAAAGGATGCAAGATCGCATATTTCAGGCTCCTTTGCGGCGTTGTTTATAACGGTATCACCGTCGGAGAAAACCGATGCAAGCATTATGTTTTCCGTCGCCCCAACGCTTGGAGTGTCAAGATGTATTTTTGAGCCGCCTTTGCACTTACCCTTACAGATAATTCTGCCGTGAACCTCCGAAACATCCGTCCCCATTGAGCGAAATGCCTTAATATGAAGATCAACCGGTCTTGCGCCGAGCTCGCATCCGCCGGGGCGTGAAATCTCCGCCTCGCCGAAACGGGCAAGCAGGCTTCCGCAAAAAATTACGGAAGACCGCATTTTAAGCATAAGCTCATCGGGTATCGAAAAGCACTCCGCACAGGAGGAATCCACCGTCAAGGTATCGCCCTCACGCAGAACCCCACAGCCTATAAACTTAAGTATCTCAACTGCGGCGTCAACATCCGAAAGGTTCGGGCAGTTGTGAATAACGCACTCTCCCCGATTAAGTACCGATGCCGCCAATATGGGAAGGACAGCATTTTTGGAGCCTTGTATGAAAACGCTTCCGTCAAGCCTTCTGCCACCGCAAATTTTAATCAAACTCATAAAAGCACCTCCGCACATCATATTATGCGGAAAATACTTTTTATGTTAAAGGGTATTCATAACCGTATTGTAAATAATTTCCGTTGCGTTTGTTATGCCCGCCTTTTTTGAATTTTCAGCCATGATTTTTATTTCATCGGGCTTTTCGATAAGAGAATTTACCGCATCCGAAAGTGAGTCCCCCGAAAGTTCGCTTTCGGGAAGAACCAACGCCGCACCGACCTTTTCCAAAGAGCGTGCATTGAATTCCTGGTGATTGTGTGCAACATTCGGAGAAGGAATAAGAATAGCGGATTTGCCGACAGCGGAAAGCTCGCTTACAGTCATTGCGCCCGAACGGGAAATAACAATATCCGCCGCCGCCATACATTCTCCCATGTTATATATATAAGGAACAATACGCAAATTCGGAAATTCCGCAACCGTACCGAGTTTTTCGGAAACCCTTTCAAATTCTCTTTTACCGGTTGCCAGCATGAGCTGATATTTACCCTGCGATGCGGTTTTTGCCAAAAAATCGCACACCGCATCATTTATTTTCATTGCACCGAGACTTCCTCCGTAAGCCAAAATCAAAGGACGCTCGTCAAAACCGAGATTTTTTCGTGCGTCATCACGGTTGAATTTCAGAATATCACCGAAAATAGGATTTCCGCTGAGTACGAGATTCTTTTTATCAAGATACTTGTCTGTTTCGGAAAAGCTTGTGAAAACGATGTCCGAAAACCTTGCAAGGATTTTAACCGTAACTCCCGGGATAACATTCTGCTCATGAACAAAGGTCTTTATACCAAGCCTCGAAGCGGCATACACAACAGGACCGCACACATAGCCGCCCGTTCCGATAACAGCGTCCGGCTTAAACTCCTTCAGTATCTTTTTAGACTGGGAATATCCCTTGAACATTTTCTGAACCGTTTTGAAGGTGTCCGCACAAAGCTTTCTTTTAAAGCCCGAAACCTCGATAAATTTAATGTCAAACCCGGCCTTGGGGATAAGCTCCCCCTCAAGCCCGTGGGTTGTTCCCACGAACAGGATTTCGCAATCGGGCTGCATTTCACGAAAATACTTGGCTATTGCAATTCCGGGGTTAATGTGACCGCCGGTTCCACCGCCGGAAATCAGAATTTTCATCAGATAAAAGCTCCTTTATAATTTCTTACACTGTCTTGAAACATTAAGCAGAATACCAATACCGGCAAGCAAGAACACCATTGAAGAACCGCCTGCGGAGAAAAGAGGAAGCTGCATACCCGTAACAGGCATTGACGATGTGACAACCGCAATGTTAACGATAACCTGGAGTGCCACCAACATGGTAACACCGAATGCAAGGTATCGACCGAAGCTGTCGGGCGCACGCAGTGCAATGTTGATTCCTCTGTAAATAAATATCACAAACAGTATTATAACCGACAGCGCACCTATAAATCCAAGTTCCTCGCACACTATGGAGAAAATAAAGTCGTTCTGAGGTTCGGGTATGTAAAGATACTTCTGACGGCTCCTTCCGAGGCCGAGCCCGAAAAGCCCTCCCGAGCCTATGGCGTAGAGGGACTGAACAATCTGCCAGCCGTCGCCCATTTTATCCTGAAATGGGTCAAGGAAGGTCGTAAGTCTTTTCATACGGTACGGAGTAAACACTGTAGCGATAAAAGCGAGCAGACCTGCGCCTATTCCGCCGCCGATAAACCATTTCATGGGAAGCCCTGCGATAAACATAAGCAAAATGCAAACAGCCGCAATGACCGTCGTACCCGAAAGGTGATTTTCAAGTAAAACAAGGAGGCAAATTATGCCGATGTTTATAACATATATACCCGCTTCCTTGAGCGATTTTTTGATTTTCCCCCTGTCAAGCGAGAGCTTGAAGGATATAAAAACAATCATGGTGATTTTTGCAAGCTCCGAGGGCTGAAAAGAAATCGGGCCTATACCGAGCCATCTTTTTGCGCCCTTGGATTCCGTTCCAACAACCAGAACCGCAAGCAAAATGACAATAGTGCCGACAAACATGATATTGGCGAATTTTCCGAGCTTATGGTAATCAAAGCGTGACAGAAACCACATTACAAGCAAGCCGCCGGCGGCCATAATGCCTTGATTTTTCAAATAATAATAGCTGTCGCCCATTGTATCTGCGGCACTTGCCGAGCTCGCCGAAAAAACCATAACCAAGCCAAAAAGCAAAATTATGATTATATCGGCAAGAAGGTAATAATCCACATCGCCCACAGCGCCGGGAGTTTTCATTTTTTTGAACTTAGACGGCAAAATGCCTCACCCCTATAATCCAAAGTACGCAACAACGCACATAATAAGTGTAACGGTAACAAAAACAATGTCTATTTTATTTTCCTTCCAACCGCACATTTCAAAGTGATGATGAATGGGACTCATTCTGAAAAGGCGTTTGCCTGTCTTTTTGAAGTAAGCAACCTGCAGAATGACCGAAAGCGTTTCGCAAAAGAAAACAAGACCGCATATAATAAGGATAATCGGCTGACCTAATGCAAGGGCGACAGAGCTTATAATGCCGCCCAAAAACAGAGAGCCGGTATCACCCATGAAAACCCTAGCGGGGTTTTTGTTGAAAAGAAAGAAGGCGAAAACCGCGCCAACAACCGTAAAGCACAAAACAGAAAGACCGCTTTGTGAATAAACCGTTGCGGCAATACCCAAAAAGCAAAGCACGACAATGCTGACAGAAGAAGCCAGCCCGTCAATGCCGTCGGTAAGATTTACGCTGTTGACGCACCCCAGCATAACGAATGCCGCAAAGGGATAATAAAAATAATATAAGTCCACATTGCCGCCGAAGGGAATTAAAATCTTAGTTTCACCGCCGAGATAGAACGCCGATGCTGCAATAAAGAACACCGTAACGGCAATCTGAAGCAAAAACTTCTGCTTTGAAGTAAGCCCCAGATTTCTTTTTTTGACCACCTTTATATAATCGTCAATAAATCCTACCGCACAAAAGCCCACAGCCGAAAGAAGGCAAATTATGCTCCTTGCGTCACGAAGGAGAAAGCAGGATAAAACGATAATCGGGATAATGAAAATAAATCCGCCCATCGTCGGAGTTCCGCTTTTTTTCTTGTGCCAGCTCGGGCCGATTTCCCTTATGCTCTGACCGAATTTAATGCTTATAAGATATTTTATTGCAAACGGAGCAATGGCAACGGCAAAAACAAAAGCCGCAAGCAGACCTGCCACAGAAAGCTTCATTTAAAATTCACCTCAATAAATTCACTGATTTCCGAAAGCTTCATACCGTTGGAGCCTTTAACAAGCACGCAGTCCCCCGGCTTTAAGTAATTTTTAAGAAATTCGCAGGCGTCTTGATTGCTGTCAAAGCTTTTTATAAGCCCTGCGCCTGCCGCACCCTTGGCGATAAGCCTCCCCAAAGTGCCCACCGTAATGACCGCATCCGCAAACGAAGCCTCTTTCCCGACCGCAATGTGCGCATCATTTGAAAAATCGCCCATTTCAAGCATATCGGCAAGAACCGCAATCTTCCTTCCGTTCCCTGCCTTAAGCACCGACAGCGATGCACGCATGGAATCGGGGCTTGCGTTGTAGCAGTCCGATATAAGCTTGATTCCGCCAATATTTTTTATATCCATACGGTTTCCTACGCTTGAAGCCTTTGCAATTCCCGAAACGATTTTTTCGGGTTCAACCCCAAAATGAAGCCCCACCGCAACAGCCGCCAAAGCGTTGTAGACATTGTGCTTCCCGGGAATATTTACACGGATTTTATAGCTTTCGCCGCCGATTTTTGTTTCAAAGAAGCATCCCGAGTCATCCTCCGAAACATTGAAGCCTCTTATATCGCAGTCTTCCCCGAGCCCGTATTTTATGCACGGAAGGGAAATTTTCGATAAAAGCTCATCGTCACCGTTAACCGCCAAAACGCCTCCGGGCTTTAAGCCCTCTACTATTTCAAGTTTTGCCCGAAGGATATTTTCCTGTGACCCAAGCTTTCCTATATGCGACAGACCGATATTGCTTATAACCGCCATATCGGGGCTTGCAACATGCGTCATATTTGAAATTTCACCGAAGCCGCTCATGCCCATCTCAAAAACCGCAATCTCGTGATGTTTTTCCAATTTCAGTGCCATAAGGGGCATACCTATTTCGTTGTTGAAATTGCCGTCGGTTTTTAATGTGTCGAACTTTTCTGACAGAACCGAAGCTATTATTTCCTTTGTTGTTGTTTTGCCGACGCTTCCCGTAATTGCAACGGAGGGAATATCAAACAGCTCTCTGTAGCCCTTTGCAATATCAAGGAGCGCACGCTTCCCGTCGGAAACCTTGATATAAGGCTTTGAAAACGAATAATCCGCCTCTCCGACCGCCGCCGAAGCTCCGCCCGAAAGTGCGGCACCTATAAAATCGTTTCCGTCAAAGCGTTCACCCTTAAGAGCTATATAAAGAGAACCGGATTTTACATTTCTGCTGTCCTTTGTAACCGAATCTATTGCGACATCCTCGCCAAAAGAAGTGCCGCCGCAAAACCTTGCTATATCCTTTAACCGAAGCTTAATCAAAGCTGTTCATCCTCCAATATTTCACGCACAACCTCACGCTCATCAAAATGGATTTTACCTTCCGCCAGAATCTGATATGTTTCGTGTCCTTTTCCGGCAAGTAGGATAACATCGTCCTTTTGTGCGTTTTTAAGAGCGTATCTTATAGCCTCCTTGCGGTTTTCTATAACCGTATATTTTCCGCCGGCTTCCTCAACGCCCGGGATAATCTCATTAATAATCTCAGTAGGATTTTCCGTTCTCGGATTATCCGATGTAACAATGCAAAAATCGGCAAGCTTTCCTGCAATTTTGCCCATTTTCGGTCTTTTGGTTTTGTCGCGGTCACCGCCGCAGCCGAACAAAATAACAATTCTGCCCTTTGCAAAGCCTCTTATACTGCTTAGTATGTTTTCTATACCGTCGGGTGTGTGGGCGTAATCAATCATAACGGTGTAATCACGGTTTACGGGAACAATCTCCGCTCTTCCGCAAACTCCGTTCAAATCGCCAAGTCCCTTTTTTATAACATCTGCAGAAACGCCGAGAGCGGTGCAAATCCCCACCGCCGCCAAAGCATTGTAAACAGAAAATCTTCCCGGGGTATTTATGTGCATATGAGAAACCGCACCGAGGGAGTCGCAGTCAAAATCAACACCGTCAGCACCGAATTCAATATTGCTTGCCTTTATATCCGTTGCCGAATCTATTCCGTAGGAAACGCTTACGCATGAGCAATCCGCAAGAATTTGTCTGCCGCCCTCGTCATCTGCGTTTATGATACCCGTTTTGCACATATCGAAAAGCTTTTTCTTGGCTGCAAGATAATTTTCCATCGTTTCGTGAAAATCGAGATGATCCTGCGTGAGATTTGTAAACGCACCCACATCAAATTCGCAAAACTCAACACGGGAAAGGCAAAGGGAGTGAGAAGAAACCTCCATAACCACGCAGTCCACCGCCTCCTCCGCCATTTGAGCGAAAAGCTGTGTAAGCTCAAGGGATTCGGGAGTGGTTCTTTCTGTTGGAATATCCACATCGCCTATCATGTTCTTATTTGTGCCAATAAGTCCGACCTTAAGCCCGGCGTCCTCAAGGATTTTTTTAACGAGGAAGGTTGTGGTGGTTTTTCCGTTGGTTCCCGTCACGCCGATAAGCTTAAACTTTCCCGAAGGGTGATCGTAAAACCTGTCTGCAATAAACGAAAGAGCGTGCCGCGAATTACCCACAACGGCAGTGGGGACGGAAAGCCCCAAATCACGCTCCGCAATAATCGCCGAAGCTCCGCCCGAAACAGCCGCGTTTGCGTAGATATGTCCGTCTGCGGCAAATCCGGTGATGCAAACAAACACATCGCCTTTTTTTATTTTCCTCGAATCGTAGCAAATGCCGGAAATTTCGACATCGTCAAATTCAGATTTTACATCATAACCGTAAAGCAATTCTTTCAGTTTCATAATAATCTCCAATCCACGGAAGGCAATGTGTGAAAAGCGCCTTCACACTGACACCTGCGTTTTTAATCAGCCGATTCCTGAATAAAGTTTACCGTAACCATAGTTCCAACCTCAACCTCAGCGCCGGCTTCGGGGCTTTGGGAAGTTGCGGTAACGCTGTCTTTAAGATTCGGCGCAATGTCGCTGAAGCTGTAGTTCAGACCGCTCATGTTAAGATTGTACTGTGCCTGAGCGGGAGTAAGCCCCAGAACATCGGGAACCGTTATTTTCTGTTTTGAGCTTCCCGAGGTGTAAAGAATGATTGTGGAGCCGTCCGCCACCATTGAGTTTGCGGAAGGAACTTGCTGTTCAACCTTTTCCCCGTCGCCGATAACCAAGAAGTCAAAGCCTGCGTCAACGGCGGTATTCTTAGCGTTTTCAAGGGAAAGTCCCACAACCGAAGGAACATTAACATTGTCGGAAATGCTTTCGTTTGCGCTGTACTGGGGTTCAACGCCCAGATACTGGAGAGTATCGTCAATAATTTCCCTTGCAACGGGAGCCGCAATGGCATTACCGTAATAAGAATAGCTGTCGGGGTCATCGAGCATAACGATAACCGCAATCTGCGGATCATCCGAAGGTGCAATACCCACAAAGGACGCTATGTACTTACCGCTTCCTCGGGGAAGCTTTTCGGAAGTACCCGTCTTACCGCCGACTCTGTAGCCTGCGATATAACCGTTTGTTGCCGCGCCGACCTCAACCGCCTGCTTCATGATATTCCGCATTGTTTCAGCCGTTTCTGAGGACATAACCTTCCTGACCTCAACCGGCTGCGTGGTGCTTATAACATTCCCGTCATTATCCGAAACCTTTTTTACAACATGAGGAGTGTAAAGCGTTCCCCCGTTTGCAATGGCGGATACGAATGTGATAAGCTGCAAGGGTGTAATCTGGATACCCTGACCGAACGAAGCCGTAGCAAGCTGAACTATATTAAAGCCTTCCTTGTTGTGATAAACACCGCTTGTTTCGCCCGGAAGCTCAATGCCGGTTTTATCCATGAAGCCGAAAAGCTTTGAGTATTCATAGAATTTTTCCGTACCTATTCTCTGACCGATTTGTATAAAGCCGGGGTTACACGAGTTGTAAACCGTTTCAACGAAGGTTTCCGAGCCGTGACCGTTCCTGTTCCAGCAATGGATTTTTGCATCCGCAACCTGGTACATACCGGAGCAATAGAATTTATCGTCAAGCTTAACAACGCCTTCCTCAAGAGCCGCAGCGGCAGTTGAAAGCTTGAAGGTAGAGCCGGGCTCGTAGCTGTCGCTTACCGCCTTGTTACGCCACATTTTGAAAAGTGCCTCGCTTTGTTTTTCGTCCGAATCGCCGTCTTCCTCGCCCTTAAGCCATTCCTTCATTTCGTTTGTGAGGGTGAAGGGATTGTTAAGATCGTAATCGGGAACCGAGGACATAGCCAAAATATCTCCTGTGTTCGGGTCCATAACTATAGCCGCCGCACCGCCTGCAAGATTATGCTCGGTATAGGCTTTTTTGAGATATTTTTCAACATAATGCTGAATAACCTCGTCAATTGTCAAGGTCACATTATAGCCGTCCTTTGCCTCGACGAACTGCTCATATTTATAGGGAACCTCCGTACCGTTTGCGGAGCTTGCGGAAACAATTCGTCCGGGAATACCTTTAAGCTGTTCGTCATACTCCATTTCAATACCGTCAAGCCCCTGGTTGTCGCTCCCTGTAAAGCCGATAATCTGAGCGGCAAACGCACCATAGGGATAATACCTTTTTGAATCCTCCGTCACGCTTATTCCGGGAAGCTCCAGCTCTCTTACTTTGTTGCCGACTTCCTTGTCAATCTGTCTTTTAATCGAAACATATCTTGAGTTCACGGTAAGCTTTTCATAAACCTCCTCATACTCAAGTTCAAGGACTTCGGCAAGCTTTGATGCGATTTTTTCGACATTTTTGCTGTCCTTTACAACGAGTGGATCGGCAATAACCTGCTCAACAGACGCACTTACAGCCAAAGCTTTTCCGTTTCGGTCATAAATGGTTCCTCGTTTTGCGGAAATACTGCTGTCGGAGGTTTGCTGTTCTATAGCCATTTTCTGATATTCCTCGCCCTTGTAGAGCATACGGTAAACCAGCACAAGGCACAGCAGTCCCAGCAAAACAAAGCAAGCATTCCTAAGGAAAACTATTCTTCTTTTACCGCTTATTTTAGCCTCAATTTCCACTTAAATACCCTTTCCCGGCAGGGTTGCCGAATAACAAACAGAATAAAACAAGTGAGAAATGCCCGCACTCCTCACTGTTTAACACCCAATAAAATATATTAAGAATTAATACAAGTATTCCTGAATATTACCGAGAGTTTCAATCATGGTAGCGTAGAACTGCGAAGGAGCCTCGGCTTTTTTGTTATCATCGGAATCGCTGACTTCCACAAGGTCGTCACTTTTTATGTCAACCGAAATTTTCTGACTCTTGCTGGGCTGACTCATACCAAGCTTTTCGGCAGCGGCTTCGATTGAATCGCTGTCGGTTTTGCTGTCTATTTCGCACTGAATGTTGATGTTGTCCTCTGTAAGGTCGGCATACTTTGCCTTAAGCCTGCTGATTTCATTGGTGTTATCCATAACGGAAATGTACCTGAACAAAATCGCAAACGCAACGCACGCAACCACAACGGTTCTCGATATGTATTTTAATGTTCTTTTTCTTTTTACCTTAGCCTCGGGAGCAGTAACCAAATCCGAAAGCAAGGTCTTTTCCTTTCTTGCTCCCTTCTTTGATTTTGCCGATATTTTATTGTCAACGGGATTTTTGTCAAGCTCAATACGCTTAAAGGTTATGGGTTCGTATGAAAATTTTTCAGCCATATCCGTTTCCTCCGTTAAATTTTCTCTATACAACGCAGTTTTGCGCATTTAGACCGTGGATTTTCCTCGGTTTCACACTCATCTGCAACAATGGCCTTTTTGTTGACAAGGCGGCCCTTTGCCTTGTTGCCGCACACGCACACCGGAAAGCTCGGAGGGCAGGTGCAGCCTGTTGTAAATTTCTTAAATTCGTTTTTAACTATTCTGTCTTCCAACGAGTGGAAGGTAATAATTGCAAGCCTGCCGCCGGGCTTTAAGCGGTCAAAAAATGCATCAATCGCGCCCGGGAGCAGCTCAAGCTCGCCGTTAACCTCAATCCTTATTGCCTGAAAAGTTCTTTTTGCAGGATGCTTGTCCATGCTGAAGGCACGCTTACCGTAAGCCTTCTTTATAATTTCAACAAGCTCCCCCGTGGTTTCAATGGGTTTTTCGGAGCGTTTCTCCAAAATCAAATGAGCAATCTTTCTCGAAAGCTTTTCCTCGCCGTACCTAAAAATAAGGTTTGCAAGGTCATTTTCGGAATAATTGTTGACAACCTCGTACGCCGAAAGCTTGTCATCCCGATTCATCCTCATATCGAGAGGCGAATCAAACCTATAGGAAAATCCCCTCTCCGCCGTGTCAAGCTGATAGGACGAAACCCCTAAGTCGAGTATCGCACCGTCCAAAGCTTCAACACCGATGCTGTCGAGAATTTCCCCGATATTTGCAAAATTATCGTGAACATAAGTAACATTATTATATGTAGAAAGTCTTTCCCTTGCGGATTTTATGGCACATTCGTCACGGTCAATGCCGATAAGACTTCCGCCGTTGAGATTTTTAAGAATAAGCTCCGAGTGACCGCCGCCTCCCAGCGTCCCGTCAGCATAAATGCCGCAAGGCTTTATATCGAGAAGCTCAATGCTTTTTTCAAGCAGAACCGAAATATGTTTGAACTCAGCCATCATTTCACCTACATATTGAGAAGCTCAAGCTGCGAAGCAATCTCGTCGGGGTCTGCCGAAATGGATTCGTTGTAAGCCACCCATTTTTCCTTTGACCAAATCTCAACTCTCTTTGAAACGCCGACAATAACAACATCCTTTGTAATATCGGCGTAATCTCTGAGTGTTTGGGAAAGAAGGATTCTGCCCTGTTTGTCGCAGGAGCATTCCATTGTGCCCGAAAAGAAAAACCTCATGGACGCTCTGCCGGTTGACATAGGCAAAGAACAAAGCTTTTCTTCAAAGGCATTCCATTCTGTTGCGGGGAAAGCAAACAAACAGTTATCAAGACCGCGCGTCACATAGAAAACCTCCCCCAGCTCGCTTCTGAGCCTTTGAGGTATGGTAAGCCTGTTTTTTTCATCCAAGCTGTGTTCCGATTCACCTCTGAACAACGCAGTCACCACCGTTCGTAAAAAATTTTGACACAGGATTCTGCACCGTGCAACCACTCAAGTTGCACATCGTAACACAAATCCCCACTGTCCCCCACAAATATGATTATAAACCATATTTAATGATTTTTCAAGTCTTTTTTTGAAAAAAACTTAAATTTTTTTTACAAACATATGTCAATGTACAATATATTGGTTTTACGAAGGGGGTTATCCACAATAAAATGTGCAATTTGCGAAAAAAATTTTTTTCCGCATTAATCGGCGGTGTAAATATTGCCAAAGTATTAAAATGTATCCAAAAGATTACCGAAATGTTACAATAAATGAAATTTTTATAACACAATTGCAATCTTCTTGTAATATTATAACACATTGTAATCAAAAAGTAAAGTTTTTTTGTAAATAAAAATTGATTTTTTATTGATTTTTTTTTATATGTATTATACAATATATATAGATAAGTAAGAACATACTATACGAAATAAGGTGGTGCAGCTGTTGAAGCTGATAATTCAAATACCTTGCTTTAACGAGGAGGAAACTCTTCCGGAAACCGTAGCGGACCTGCCTCGGGAAATTGACGGCATTGATGAAATTGAATATCTGATAATAAATGACGGAAGCACCGACGATACGGTCGGTGCGGCAAAAAGAAGCGGAGTTCACCATATAGTGAGCTACGCAAAAAACAAAGGGCTTGCAGGTGCGTTTATGACGGGCATTGACGCTTGCCTTAGGCTCGGAGCGGACATAATCGTGAATACCGATGCGGACAATCAGTATTGCGGTGCGGATATAGAAAAGCTTATCCGTCCGATTTTGGCGGGAGAAGCCGAAATGGTTATAGGAGAGCGTCCGATTTCGGATATTGAAGACTTTTCGCCCCTTAAAAAGAAGCTCCAAAAGCTTGGAAGCTTTGTTGTAAGAAAGGTTTCCGGCACTTCCGTTCCGGATGCTCCGAGCGGATTTCGGGCTTATACACGGGAAACCGCAATGAAGCTCAATGTTGTTTCCCGCTACACCTATACGCTTGAAACGATAATTCAGGCAGGCGACAAAAACATAGCACTGACCTCCGTTCCGATTAAAACAAACCCCAAAATCAGGAAATCAAGGCTTTTTAAAAGCATGGGAGGCTACATCAAACGCTCAATAGGAACAATTTTCAGGATTTTCACGATGTACAAGCCCCTGAAAGTCTTTGCGGCGATAGGCGGAGTGATGTTTGCTGTCGGCGTTTTGATCGGTATTCGTTTTCTTGCGTATTATTTTGCAGGGAACGGCTCGGGGCATATTCAGTCGCTTATTTTGGCGGCAATTCTGCTTATAATGGGATTTCAAACGCTGACCATAGGTCTTCTTGCGGATATAATTTCGGCAAACCGAAAGCTGATTGAGGATGTTCAGTACAGAGTCAGAAGGCTTGATTACGAAAAAGATAACGGAGATAAGGAAAAATGAAAATAGCCTTTGACGCATACCCGATTGCCTCGCCTGCCCTGTCGGGAGTGGGCATTCACGCATATAACATAGCACGAGGCATTGCAAATAGAGGAGAGGTTGACTGCGAGCTGCTTCTCTATGATTTTTTAAGACGGTGCGGTTCTGAAAAGATTCTCAAAAGCAGGATACCGAACACTCCGGTTTTACAGAACAATATACTTCCCTACGGAGTATATGCCGAAATCTGGAATGTGCTTCCCTTGTGCTATAACAGTCTTTTCGGCTCAAAGGCGGACATTTATCACTTTTTCAATTTTTTGGTTCCGCCGAAAGTCAAGGGCAAAATAATCAATACGGTTCACGACCTTGTTTTTTATACATTTCCCGAAACGATGGACAAGTCCAATTACCGCAGAATGATTAAAAATGTCAGGCGGTCGTGCGAAATGTCGGACATAATAATTACGGTTTCGGAAAACAGCAAGCGTGAAATAACAAAGTATTTAAACATTCCCGAAAGTAAGATACGGGTTGTGTATAACGGCGTAAATCATGAGCTTTTCAACCGTGACGCCGATACAAAAACCCACCTTTCGCTACCCGAGGATTACATTTTGTATATCGGTACGCTTGAGCCCCGAAAAAATCTTGTTACGCTTTTGAAGGCGTTTTCGCAAACGAAGGCGGCAAAGGACGGTGTGAAGCTTGTAATAGCCGGTGCAAAGGGCTGGGAATACAAAGAAATATACGAAAAGGCAAAAGCTCTTAATACAGATGTTGTTTTCACAGGGTATATCCCGTCTGAGGAGCTTGCGGCACTTTACAAGGGTGCAAAAGTGTTTGCGTTTCCTTCTCTTTATGAAGGATTTGGGATTCCGCCCCTTGAGGCGATGGCGTGCGGCACGCCGGTTGTTACGACAAGCGTGTCAAGCCTACCGGAGGTTGTTGGAGATGCCGCGATTTCCATATCCGATCCTCTTTCGTCCGAGGAGCTTGCAAATGCACTCGATACACTTATATATAAGGAAGAAACAAGGGAAAAATGCATAGCCGAAGGTTTATCTCAGGCTGAAAAATTCACTTGGGACAAATCCTGCGATACGGTTATGAAAATATACAAGGAGCTTAATTAAGCATATGAAAATAGCTATAGTACATGATTGGCTGACAAATTACGGCGGTGCCGAAAGGGTGCTGAGGAAAATCTGCGATATGTTTCCCGATGCCCCGATATACACGGTTGTTTACGATAAAGAGAGAATGGGCGAATATTTCGGCGATAAGGATATTCGAACAACATATATTCAGAAAATGCCCTTTGGAGTGAAAAAATACACATCTTATCTTCCGCTTCTTCCCGGTGCGGTGGAAAGGCTTGACCTTACGGATTTTGACCTTGTTATTTCCTCCTCCACCTGCTGTGCGAAGGGCGTAATAACAAGGGCGGACACCATTCATGTATGCTACTGCGCAACACCGATGAGATATGCGTGGGATTTCTATTTTAAATATAAGGACTCCTGCGGCAGGCTGAAACGGGCGCTGATACCTTTTTTTATGCAAAAAATAAGGATTTGGGATGTAGTGTCGTCAAATCGTGTTGATTGGTTCATGGCAAATTCAAAAAATGTTGCAAACAGGATAAAAAAGCATTATCGCCGTGAAAGCCGAGTTGTGTATCCCTTTGCGGACACAAAGTTCTATACGCCTTCATATAAGCCGGATAAGGGATATTACCTTTGCGTTTCGAGGCTTGTGGAGTACAAAAGGCTGGATCTTGCGGTTAAAGCGTTCGGAGAGCTGGGCATTCCTTTAGTGGTTGTGGGAGAAGGACGGGAATATTCTGCCCTTAAGGCTATGGCAAAGCCCAACATCAAATTTACGGGCAGGCTGTCAAACGAGGAGATAAAGGAATATTACAGGGGCTGTAAAGGCTTTGTTTTCCCGGGCGAGGAGGATTTCGGAATAACGCCCGTTGAAGCACAAAGCTGCGGCAGGCCGGTTATTGCCTACAAAAAGGGCGGTGCTCTCGAAACGGTAGCAGACGGCAAAACAGGGATATTTTTCTCCGAGCAGACGGTTGAATCTCTTAAAGAAGCCGTTTTGCGTTTTGAGAAAATGTCTTTTGATACAGATGAAATAAGAAAAAATGCCGAGAGGTTTTCGGAGGAAGTTTTTGAGGAAAGCTTCCGGGCATTCATCAACGAAAAGGTGAACGATGAGTAAAAAAATTGCGCTCGATGCACTTATGCTTTCAAACCGGAGAGCTGGCATCGGTAATTATCAGTACAACTTAATAAATGCGCTGAAAGGTTTCCCGTATGAATTTGATGTTTACACAAGCGAAAGCGGAATAATTAAATCCTCGGAAAACATTAATGTCATAACCGTCCCCGGTATAAAGACGGCAAAAAAGCGTCTGCTTTTTCAGCTTTTCGGCTTTGCGGATGCTCTAAATCGCGGAAAGTATGACATTGTTCATTTTCTGGATTATATGACGCCGCTGAAAAAAATCAATTCAAAAAGTCTTGTTACTGTTCACGATGTAGGCTTTTGCACCGGGAGAAATTATTTTACAAAGCAGGCGACGTTTTTCAAAAAGCATCAGATGCCCAGAGTGATTAAAAATGCGGACGGCATTATCACTGTATCGGATTTTACAAAAAGCGAAATCATAAAATACTTCCCCAAAGCGGACGAAAGCAAGATAACAACCGTTCACTTGGGGGTTGACATTGCAAACACTGAAGCCACAAAGCTTCCCGAAGGGATAAAAAAACCCTTTGTTCTGTTTGTAAGCACGGTTGAACCCCGAAAAAATATAATCTCGCTTATAAAATCAATGGAAATCCTGTGGGACAAGGGCGAGGAGGCACAGCTTGTAATCGCAGGGAAATTCGGTTGGCTGTACGATGAAACGGTGTCATATGCAAAATGCAGCCGTCATGCGGAAAAAATCAAATTTACCGGGTTTATAACGGACGGCGAGCTTGAAGCGCTTTATAACTTAGCCGAGGTTTTTGTGTTCCCGTCGGATTACGAAGGCTTCGGACTGCCTCCCCTTGAGGCTATGCGCAGAGGTGTTGCGACAATAAGCTCCAAAAATGCCTCTATGCCGGAGATTCTCGGGAACGGAGCGTATTTTGCAAACGGTGCAGCCGATACCTCGAAGAAAATCAAAGCATTGCTCGGCAGCTCCGACGAAAAGGACGAGCTTATCAAAAGAGGAATTATGAGAAGCAAAAGCTTCACATGGCAGAAAACCGCAGAACAGACGGCAAAAATCTATGAAAATTTACTTTCGGAGTGATAAAAATATATGCAAAACAAGCTTAAACCGATAGATATTTTGGTAGTTTTACTCGATGTTTTAATCACCGTGGCGGCATTTACCGGGGCGTATCTTCTTCGCGGAATCTATAACCCCACCGCAAAACCGCTCTTTGAAATAGGCGAATATTCATGGATTTTATGGATATTTATTCCCACTCAATATCTTTCGTTCGCATATTTCGGGCTTTACGGTTCAAAAAAGACAAATCCTCCGCTTATCATAGCCGCTAATCTTGTAAAAGCGTTCGGAATAACCGCACTTATATCGGCAGCGGCGGTTTTCGTTATAAAAAGCGATGTTTTCAGCAGATTGATGTTCGTAATTTTTTTATGTATCGGTTTTGTCACATTGCTTATCGAACGCCTTGTGCTGAGAATATATCTGGTTCGTGCAATAAAGAATAATACATCGCAAAAAAGAGTGCTCATAGTCGGCGATACCGACGAAAGCAAAATACTCGAAAACCTTCGTGCAAACGATGATTTGCTGGTAAATGTCATAGGATTTGTGGGAATAAACCGTGAAACAGAGCTTGGAAATGTGTCTGATATTTACAGGATAATTGTAGACAATACCGCAGACGAGGTCTATTTTGTAATAAACGAGCAGATCGGAGAATCCGTAGAAGCGGCAATCGGGATTTGTGAAAGCCTCGGAATTACAATAAAGGTTATTCTTGACCTTTTTAATCTTAAATTTTCAAAAACACAGCTCAGCTACGCAGGCAAAATGCCTATGCTGACATTCCATACAGTTTCTCTTAACGAAGGGCAGCTTTTAATAAAGAGAATAATGGACATCATATGCTCCGTCATAGGTCTTGCAATTACGGGTGTTCTGACGCTGTTTATTGCGCCTGCCATAAAGCTTGATTCAAAGGGACCGGTGTTCTTTTCTCAGACAAGGGTGGGCAAAAACGGCAGGAAATTCAAGATATACAAATTCCGCACCATGCAGGAGGATGCCGAAAATCATCTTCATGAGCTTCTTGATCAAAACGAAATGAGCGGAGCAGTTTTCAAAATGGAAAACGATCCAAGAATAACAAAGGTGGGCAGTTTTCTTCGCAAGACGAGTCTTGATGAGCTTCCCCAGTTTTTCAATATACTGAAGGGCGAAATGAGCCTTGTGGGTACTCGGCCGCCGACGGTAGGCGAGGTTGAGGAATATCAGATGTACCACAGGCGCCGCCTTTCAATAAAGCCCGGGCTTACGGGCAACTGGCAGATAAGCGGCAGAAACAAAATTACGGATTTTGAGGACATCTACGCACTGGATATTGATTATATTGATAACTGGTCAATCGCCTTAGATATTAAAATAATACTTAAAACCTTCTCTGCGGTATTATCCCGCAGGGGTGCAGAATAAGGAGAAAAAATGCCTGAAATCAGCGTAATAATACCTTCATACAACACACCCAAAGAGCACCTTGTATCGCTTTACGAATCGCTGAAAAACCAAAGCCTCGAGGATTTTGAGGTTATAATCGTCGACGATTGCTCCCAATTTGACTTTTATGAAATCATTGACGATCCTCGGTTTCGCATAGAAAGGATGCCCGAAAACGGTGGGCCGGCAAAATGCAGAAATAAAGGCGCATTGCTTTCCGTAAGCAATAAGCTTTTCTTTACGGATTCTGACTGTCGGCTTAGGGAAAGCACTCTTTCGGAGGCGGCAAAGGGGCTTAATTCCTGCCGGGTTATAATGGGCAACACGATAACGGATGTAAAAACCCGTTTCGGGAAAGCGGTAGCATATCTCGGCTTCCCGGGGGGCGGAATAATCGGATTTGACAAGGTGTGGCGGGTTGATAAGGACGGTTTTACAAACAGCATAACAAGCTGTAATCTTGCGATAAACAAAGATTTTTTTGTAAACAGCGGTATGTTTGATACCTCATTCCCCGTTCCGGGCGGTGAAGATACATATTTCGGAAAAAAAATAGTTGCACAAAACGAAAAAATAATGTATAATAGTAAACAGGTTGTCTATCATGTTGAAAGAGGAAGCTATAAAAGCTTCGTTAAGTGGCAAAAAACCCGAGGCAGAGGTAATTTCCATATTAAACGGAAGCTCGGCTCAATCGGCAGCTTTTATCGGCTGAGGCTGTGGTCTTTTAAGAACAGCCTTCTGGCAAGCAAAACTTACTTCCCCATTGTCGCTTATTTGATACTTGCCTCTTATGTTTATCAAAAAATCGGATACCGACAGGAAGCTGAAAACTATAATTCGGAGGTTCAAAAATGAGAGTATTGGTAACAGGCGGTGCAGGCTTTATCGGCTCGCACCTTTGCGAAAGATTATTGGAAATGGGTAACGAAGTCATTTGCCTCGATAACTTTTTTACAGGCCGTAAGGAGAATATCGTAAAGCTTATGGATAATCCGTATTTCGAGGTTCTCCGTCACGATATAATAAATCCAATAGATGTAGAGGTTGACAGAATTTATAATCTTGCCTGCCCCGCATCTCCCGTTCATTATCAGTTTAATCCCATAAGGACGGTGCAAACCAATGTTGTCGGCGCAACGAATGTTCTTGAGCTTGCAAAAAGGATAAAGGCGAGGGTTCTTCAAGCGTCCACGAGCGAGGTTTACGGCGACCCGACCGTGCATCCACAGGTTGAATCCTATTGGGGAAATGTAAACCCCATAGGCGTTCGTTCTTGCTACGATGAGGGTAAAAGATGCGCTGAAACACTCTTTTTTGACTATCATCGTCAAAGCGGAGTGGATATAAGGGTAATCAGAATTTTTAATACCTACGGTCCCAATATGCTTGAAAACGACGGCAGAGTTGTGAGCAATTTTATAGTTCAGGCTCTTTCAAATAAGGACATCACCATTTACGGCGACGGCTCTCAGACCCGTTCGTTCTGCTATGTTGCGGATCTTGTAACCGCAATGATAAAAATGATGGATTGCGAGGATTTTACAGGGCCTGTTAATCTTGGCAACCCCAGAGAGCTGACAATTAAGGAAATCGCCGAAATGATTATAGATTTGACAGGAAGCAAATCAAAGCTTGTATATAAGCCCCTGCCAAAAGACGATCCCACAAGGCGTAAACCGAATATCACCCTTGCCAAGGAAAAGCTCGGGTGGGAACCGCAGGTTATGCTGGAGGACGGTCTTAAATCGACAATAGAATACTTCAAAAACAGAATGTAAGATATTATGCCGATATTACGGTCGGCTTAATATATTTGCGCCTGTAGCTCAGTGGATAGAGCACCGGCCTCCGACGCCGGGTTGTCGTAGGTTCGATTCCTATCAGGCGTATAAAAATCATCATAGCGTCAGCTATGGTGATTTTTTTATATTTAAAAGGAATCGAACCTTGAGAAGGCTTGCACCGTTTGCAAAACATTCCTGTGGATTGTTTTGTAGGTGCAAGGGGCGCAGGCGGGTACTGCTCTGCGGTCGCCAAGCCGTGAGGCTTTTATTAAAAGCCTTTTCCTATCAGGCGTATAAAAATCATCATAGCATCAGCTATGGTGATTTTTTTATATTTAAGAGGAATCGAACCTTGAGAAGGCTTGCACCGTTTGCAAAACATTCCTGTGGATTGTTTTGTAGGTGCAAGGGGCGCAGGCGGGTACTGCTCTGCGGTCGCCAAGCCGTGAGGCTTTTATTAAAAGCCTTTTCCTATCAGGCGTATAAAAATCATCATAGCATCAGCTATGGTGATTTTTTTATATTTAAGAGGAATCGAACCTTGAGAAGGCTTGCACCGTTTGCAAAACATTCCTGTGGATTGTTTTGTAGGTGCAAGGGGCGCGAGGATTTAGCTTGTATTTTTTATTCTCCTATTGAAATACAGTTTTATTTATGATATAATTTTCAGTGTTATACAAAAAACATATCTTGTTTTTGGAAAAGGCGGTACAAATATGAAAAAGGCAAAAATATCACTTATTACAGTACTTTTTTTGCTTCTGTGTTCGCTTTGTGTATTTGCCGGCGACAATGAAGATGTTGTAGTCAGTCTGCAAATCGGCAATCCGATAATGGAGGTAAACGGAGCGGAAACCGAAATTGACAAAGGCAGAGGGACTGAGCCGATAATAAGAAACGGCAGAACTTTGGTTCCCATACGGGCGATAACAGAGGCTTTCGGAGGAAGCGTTTTTTGGGACGAAACCTCGCAATCGGTGCTTTTAAATATGGAAGATGATACAATAAAGCTTGTTATTGACAGCAAAACTGCGTATCTTAACAGCAATTCCGAAACGCTCGACGTCGCACCGACAGTCATAAACGGGCGCACAATGCTTCCCATTCGTTTTGTTGCGGAGGGCTTTAACCTGGGCGTTGCGTGGGACGGCTATGAACAGAGGATATATGTAATCAAAAATTCTTTTGATGAGTATGAATACAATTACATAAAAAGCAATGTACCTCCCTATTCGGGGGATGCATATGTCAGCGTAAACGGCAACAAGCCGCTTTTTAAAGATTATGAAATTATTGACGCTTCCTTTGAGTATTATGCCGATACGGACGAATTGGGGCGATGCGATGTTTGCTTTGCGACCGTTGCGGAGGACATAATGCCCACGGAAGAAAGAGAGAGCATAAGCTCGGTTACGCCTACGGGTTGGATAAACGCAACATATGACAATGTTGACGGGGCGTATCTTTATAACCGCTGTCATCTTATAGGCTTTCAGCTGACGGGCGAAAACGCCAATGAAAGAAATCTCATTACCGGAACAAGATACCTTAATATTGAAGGTATGCTTCCCTTTGAAAACATGGTTGCGGACTATGTTGAAAGAACAAAAGACCGTGTTTTATACCGTTCTACTCCTGTTTTTACGGGAAATAATCTTGTGGCTGACGGTGTTCTTTTGGAAGCGTATTCGGTTGCCGACGCAGGACAGGGAATATCGTTTTGCGTGTATTGTTATAATGTTCAGCCCGATATAAATATTGATTACGAAACGGGAGCAAGTTCTTATTCGGCAAAACCTACAGCGGACGAAAACAAAATATACAGAACTCCCACAGGCAAAAAATATCACTTTGATAAGGAATGCGGAGGAAAAAACAGCTTTGAAACAACGCTTGAAGAAGCAAAGCAGGCAGGGCTTGAGCCTTGCTCAAAGTGCGTGAAATGACGGAACGAGTCATTATATAAACTCCTCAATAGATCAATATACTCTTTTTATTTTCGGAGCTCATCGCTACATAAATTCCGATATTTGCACAAACGAGGAAAAGAAAAATCTAAGCCGAATACTGGAAGGCTTTGCAAAAAGAGCAGAAAAAAATGTTACAAAAGAAAACTGTTACGATATGCTTCGTGATGACGGCGGAAAAAGCCTTTCTATCACCTTTTGGGGAGAAAACTTGGGAAATCACGAATATTTAAGGCTTCCCATGATTTACCTTGCCACATGGGAAGCAAGCGGAAACGAGCATTGGCTTGAAGCCTACCGCAAAATACGAAGCGAGGCGTACGAAAAATCATTGCCGATGGGAAGCTACTGGCATCTATATACGCTTCAGCAAATGCAGGTATCCGTAAGGCTCTGTTATGACGCCGACCCTGACGAAGGCAGTAAAGAAAAATACGCATTTTTATTAAATGAGGTTGCCGACTATGCCCTCGGTATGGTTCCGGAAATTTCAAAAGAGGTTTCCGGAAGATGCGATGTTAATGTTCCTTCTCGCAGCTTCAGAGAAAGAAAGATGAGCGAAAACAACAACCTTAAAAAGCTGGGACTAAATTACTTATCCCCCGTTCACGAAGAAGCAGATACTTTTTTCTTTATGCAGGACGCCGCAAATATAGCCATTGCCGTAGGGCTTTCTCCTGACAAAAGGCTTACGAAAGAAGCGGAGGAGCTTTTTGAATATGCTTACAATAAAATAGATTTTGAAAAACATTCAAGAGCGCTTCCCGTTCATTTTCTTCAAGGGTATTACAGAGCATTTTTGTAAACCGCCAAAAGCTAAAATCCCGATAAAATAACGGACAAACGAAAAAAACGAGGACCGTTTAGTCCTCGTTTTTTTGAACCGATAAATAATCCACGGTTCATCCTTAAGGCGCCACCCAGATTCGAACTGGGGGTAAAGGCTTTGCAGGCCCGTGCCTTACCACTTGGCCATGGCGCCATATTACAAGAGACGCATCATCTGCGTCTCTTTGGTGGAGCGGAAGACGGGATTCGAACCCGCGACGTTCACCTTGGCAAGGTGACGCTCTACCACTGAGCCACTCCCGCAGATATTAAATGCCTCCGGGTGGAATCGAACCGCCGACACAGGGATTTTCAGTCCCTTGCTCTACCGACTGAGCTACAGAGGCTTATGTAACAGAGGCAGTTTTTTCTACCCAAGAAAATTAAAATGGCGACCCGGAAGGGGCTCGAACCCTCGACCTCCAGCGTGACAGGCTGGCGCTCTAACCAGCTGAGCTACCGGGCCATTTTCCTGCCGTCTTGGTAAACACTTCAGTGTTCCGCCGCAACAACGTAGTTTATTATAGCATACATATTTCCTTTTGTCAATACCTTTTTTGAAAAAAATATAAAAATTTTTTCAGCCTTACATTTTCCCATGCCGTTTGGTAATTATATGAGGTAACGAGTAAATTGTTGTTGCAATTATTATTAATCTGTGATATACTATAGAAAAATTATAAATTGAGGGGTAATTTAATATGCAAAGAGAAAGATTAGGTACGCGTTTGGGGTTTATTCTGCTTTCTGCCGGGTGCGCCATAGGATGCGGAAATGTATGGAAATTCCCGTGGATGTGCGGAAAATCGGGAGGCGGCGGATTTTTGCTTATTTACTTTATCTGCCTAATACTTCTCGGACTTCCGGTAATGGTTATGGAATTTTCGCTCGGACGGGCATCCCAGGCAAGCCCGGTTAAAATGTATCAGAAGCTGCAAAAGCCCGGACAAAAATGGCACATTCACGGATATTTTGCACTCTTCGGAAACATCTGTCTTATGGCGTTCTACACGGTTGTTTGCGGTTGGATGATCAACTACTTCGTTAAGTTCATCACCGGCAACAACGCAAGCATCGGTTTTGCGGACATGATTACAAACCCGTGGGTTAATGTTGTTTTTCTTGCGGTTACGGTTATAATCGGGTTCGGAATACTCTGCTTTAACCTTCAGGGCGGTCTTGAAAGAGTTACAAAATATATGATGCTAATTCTTTTGGGACTTATGGTAATTCTGGCTGTTCACAGCGGTTTGCTTGAAGGCGCAAAGGAAGGACTTTCGTTCTATCTTGTCCCTGACTTTTCAAAAATAAACGGCACTGTAATCGTGAACGCCATGAATCAGGCATTCTTCACATTAAGTCTCGGCATCGGTTCAATGGCGATATTCGGCAGCTACATAGGCAAGGACCACTCTCTCCTCGGAGAATCGGTCAATGTAATTATTCTCGACACACTCGTTGCGGTTATCGCAGGGCTTATTATCTTCCCTGCTTGCTACACCTATAATGTTGAAGTTACTGCCGGACCGAGCCTTCTTTTTGACACAATGGCGTCTGTTTTCAATAATATGAACGGCGGTCGCCTGTGGGGCTCTTTATTCTTTTTGTTTATGGTTTTTGCGGCACTCTCAACCGTTCTGGCGGTTTTTGAAAACATTCTTGCTTGCGTTCGTGAGCTTACAGGATGGAGCCGTCCCAAGGGCTGTGCGGTTTGCGGCATTGTGATATTCATTCTCGCTCTTACCACTGCCCTCGGCTACAGTGTGTTTTCAGGATTTGTTCCCTTCGGCGAGGGCTCGGCATGGCTTGACCTTTGGGATTTCATCGTAAGCACAAACCTTTTGCCGCTCGGTTCGCTCTGTGTTGCGATTTTCTGCTGTAATAAGCGTTTCGGCTGGGGCTGGGATAACTTTAAAGCCGAAGCAAATATGGGCAAAGGTCCCAAGGTTCACGACTGGATGAAGCCTGTATTCAAATACTTTATTCCCGTTGCCATAATAGGGCTTTACATCTACGGTCTTGCAACATTTAATTGGAAGTAATATAGATAAAAAGCAAATAAAATAAGGGCTTTTTTGGTAAAATGGTAAAAAATCAAAAAAGCCCTTGTAATATTAATGAAATAGATGTATAATAAATAGGTTGATGAATATATGAAAGAAGGCTTTTACAAATGAGTAAATTTCTTGACAGAATTATTGAACGCGCCAAGGCTGATAAAAAGACTATCGTTTTGGCTGAAGGCACGGAACCTCGCACGATTGCCGCTGCCGATATTATATTGAAGCAGGGCATCGCAAACCTCATTATTCTCGGGAATAAGGATGAAATCGCAAAGATTTCCGGCGGTTACGATATATCTGCCGCAACGATTATCGACCCTGAAACAGACGAGCATTTTGAGGACTTCGTTCAGACCTTCTATGAAATGAGAAAAGAGAAGGGTATGACCGAGGAAAAGGCTCGTGAAACAATGAAAAACACACTTTATTTCGGTTCGATGATGGTAAAGAAGGATCTTGCCGACGGTATGGTTGCAGGTGCTGTTAACTCCACCGCAAACGTTCTTCGTCCCAATCTTCAGATTCTTCGCACCAAGCCCGGTTGCAAGCTTGTTTCGGCATTTTTCGTTATGGTTGTTCCGGATTGCCCCTACGGTGCTGACGGTACATTTATATTTGCCGATTCCGGTCTTAACGAAAATCCCGATGCGGACAAGGTTTCCGAAATCGCAATTTCTTCCGCTCAATCATTTAAGCAGCTTGTTGAGGAAGAGCCTGTTGTGGGCATGATTTCTTATTCTACATACGGCAGTGCAAAATCCGAGCTTGTCGAAAAAATGCAGGAAGCTACAAGGCTTGCAAAGGAAAAAGCACCCGAGCTTAAGCTTGACGGGGAATTTCAGGTGGATGCGGCAATTGTTCCCGAAATCGGTCAGTCAAAGGCTAAGGGAAGCGATGTTGCAGGCAAATGCAACGTTCTCGTGTTCCCCGACCTCAACGCAGGAAACAGCGGCTATAAGCTTGTTCAGCGTCTTGCAAAGGCTGAAGCATACGGCCCTATCACACAGGGTATCGCAAAGCCGGTTAACGACCTTTCAAGAGGATGCTCCGCCGAGGATATTGCAGGCGTTGTTGCAATCACTTGCGTTCAGGCACAAAATAATTAATCGGAGGCTAACATTATGAAAATTCTTGTTATAAACGCAGGAAGCTCTTCACTTAAATACCAGCTTATCAATATGGACGATAAGTCCGTTATGGCAAAAGGTCTTTGCGAAAGAATAGGCATTGACGGAAAAAACACCTTTAAGCCTACAGGAGGCACTCCCGTTGAGCTTACGGCACCGCTCAAGGATCATTCCGATGCAATAAAATCCGTTATCGGAGCTCTTATAAATCCCGAATACGGCGTAATTTCTTCAATGTCCGAAATTGACGCTGTGGGACACAGAGTGGTTCACGGCGGAGAAATGTTCTCAAAATCCGTAATTATCGACGATGAGGTTATGGATGCTGTTGAAAAGTGTATTCCCCTTGCACCCCTTCACAACCCCGCAAACATCATCGGCATAAACGCCTGCAAGGAGGTTATGCCGGGGGTTCCGCAGGTCGGAGTTTTTGACACTGCTTTTCATCAGACAATGCCCGAAGTTGAATATATGTATGGTCTTCCCTATGAGCTTTACGAGGAGTACAAAATCAGAAGATACGGCTTCCACGGAACATCTCACAATTATGTTTCCGGCAAGGCTGCGGAGTTTTTGGGAAAAGATATATCCGAACTTAAAATCATCTGCTGTCACCTCGGAAACGGCTCTTCAATCACAGCTGTGGACGGTGGAAAGTCCGTTGCAACAACAATGGGACTTACTCCCCTTGACGGCGTTATAATGGGCACAAGATGCGGAAGCATTGACCCTGCTATCATAACCTTCCTTATGGGCAAGGGAATGACAGCGCAGGAGGTTGATACGCTTATCAACAAAAAGTCGGGCGTTCAAGGTATTTCGGGCGTAAGCTCCGACTTCAGAGATCTTGCCGCAGCTGCCGCCGAAGGAAACAAGAGAGCGGCACTCGCAGTTGATATGTTCAGCTACGATGTTAAAAAATACATCGGCTCCTATGCAGCCGTTATGGGCGGAGTTGATGCTGTTGTGTTCACGGCAGGCGTCGGCGAAAATGACAGCGATGTAAGAAAAAAGGTGACGGACGGTCTTGAATTTCTCGGAATAAAGATTGACGAGGATAAAAACAACACAAGAGGAACCGTTGACATCACAGCCGAGGACGGAAAGGTTAAGGTTCTTGTTATTCCTACGGACGAGGAGCTTATGATAGCTCTTGAAACACAGAAATTGACTTCTTCCGAAAAATAATTTAAAAACACTTGACAAATAAAGTTTTTTTTAGTATAATTATAAGGCTAACGATTACCGTTATGTGTATGCGAGGTAAGCAATGATTATTGATTTATCCCTTCTTGTAAAAAATGAAGGCATGGTTAAAGAGGTTTCCGATGAAACGCTGGACATTGCCGAATTTACTTACAGCGGAGAAAAATACAGCTTCAGCAAAAAGCCTGTGTTTTCGGGGCGGTTTGTCAATGAGGGGAGCGATGTTGTTCGTTTTACCGCCGTGTGCAAGTTTACGCTGAATGTGCGTTGCGCATTGTGTGCTAAACAGTTTACTAAGGATTATACTGTTAATATTGACGAGATTCTGAAGGACGATGAGGGCAACAGCCTTATTGTCAACGGTAAGCTTGAAATTGACGATATAATTATGACGGATATTTTCCTCAACCTTGAACTGAAGCACCTTTGCAGGGAGGATTGTAAGGGTCTTTGCAGCGTTTGCGGTGCCGACCTTAATGAGGGCGACTGCGGCTGTGACAGACATTCTTATGACCCAAGGCTCAGTGCGTTGAGGGATTTGTTAAAATAGCTAACATATTCCATCCTAATCTTTTAAGGAGGTGTAGATAATGGCAGTACCTAAGGGTAAAGTATCAAAAGCTCGTCGCGATAAAAGACGCGCAAACTGGAAGCTTACAATCCCGGGCATGGTTAAGTGTCCGCAGTGTCAGGAATATATGATGCCTCACAGAGTATGCGGCTCATGTGGTTTCTACAAAGGTAAGCAGGTAGTTGCAAAAGAAGCTTAATGATTTTATTGATAAAAAGCCGATCTTTTTAAGATTGGCTTTTTAATTTCCGAAAAAACAGGAGCTGTCCGCATTGCGGACAGCTCTTATTCATTATACTGATTATTTCTGAGGGCCTGCCGAAACGAGAGCCTTACCATGTTCGTTACCTTCGTATTTTTTGAAGTTTTTAACAAATCTGTCGGCAAGGTCGTTTGCCTTTGCTTCCCACTCGGATGCATCGGCATATGTGTCTCTCGGATCCAAAATACCGGTATCAACACCCTTAAGCTCTGTAGGAACCTCAAGGTTGAATATCGGGATTTTCTTTGTAGGCGCATTATTAATATCGCCGTTGAGGATTGCGTCGATAATTCCTCTTGTATCACGAATTGAAATTCTCTTACCGGTTCCGTTCCAACCTGTATTTACAAGATAAGCTTTAGCGCCGCTCTTCTGCATTTTCTTAACAAGCTCTTCGGCATACTTTGTAGGATGAAGCTCCAAAAATGCCTGACCGAAGCAAGCGGAGAATGTGGGAGTAGGCTCGGTTATGCCTCTTTCGGTTCCTGCAAGCTTTGCAGTGAAGCCGGAAAGGAAATAATACTGCGTCTGCTCGGGTGTAAGAATGGAAACCGGAGGCAAAACTCCGAAAGCATCCGCCGAAAGGAAGATTACATTCTTAGCATCGGGAGCTGCGGAAACCGGGCGAACGATATTTTCAATATGATTGATAGGATACGAAACACGAGTATTTTCGGTAACGCTCTTATCATCAAAATCTATCTTTCCGTTTTCGTCAAGCGTAACATTTTCCAAAAGCGCATTTCTCTTGATTGCGTTATAAATGTCAGGCTCGGAATCCTTGTCGAGGTTAATAACCTTTGCGTAGCAGCCGCCTTCAAAGTTGAAAACGCCGTTATCGTCCCAGCCATGCTCATCGTCGCCGATAAGAAGACGCTTGGGGTCGGTTGAAAGGGTTGTTTTGCCTGTACCGGAAAGACCGAAGAATATTGCTGTGTTCTTGCCGTCCATATCGGTATTTGCAGAGCAATGCATTGCGGCAATTCCCTTAAGAGGAAGGTAATAGTTCATCATGGAGAACATACCCTTTTTCATTTCTCCGCCGTACCAAGTGTTAACAATTACCTGCTCGCGGCTTGTAATATTGAACATAACAGCAGTTTCGGAATTAAGCCCGAGCTCCTTGTAATTTTCAACCTTAGCCTTTGATGCATTGTAAACAACGAAATCGGGTTCAAAGGTTTCAAGCTCCTCGTCAGTGGGCTGAATGAACATATTCTTTACAAAGTGAGCCTGCCAAGCAACCTCCATAATAAATTTGATTGCCATGCGGGTATCCTTGTTTGTACCGCAGAAGGCATCCACAACAAAGAGTCTTTTTCCGGAAAGCTCGTTCTTTGCAATTTCCTTAACGGCATTCCAAGCCTCTATTGATGCGGGATGATTGTCGTTTTTATACTCATCGGATGTCCACCAAACGGTATCCTTTGAGTTTTCATCCATAACAATAAACTTATCTTTAGGAGAACGACCGGTATAAATACCTGTCATAACATTAACAGCACCCAATTCACTTTCCTGACCTTTTTCAAAGCCTTCAAGACCGGGCTTTGTTTCTTCCTCAAACAAAAACTCGTAGGAAGGATTGTGAACGATTTCTGTCGTACCGGTAATTCCGTATTTGGTTAAATCAATTTTTGCCATAACAAAGTACCTCTTTTCTCGTAAAATTACTACCGATGCGAAAGCATATCCAAATAAAATTCAACTTCCGCCTAATATAATTATACACCAAATTTATAAAAAATCAATAGTTATTTTTTAAATTGTTAAAATTTGTGCAAACTAACAATAAAGTGTATCATTTCACATTCTTTTATGATATTCCATTCTAAAAGAATTAAGAGCGTTTCCAAACAAAATCGAAAAGCTGAGAAGATAGAACCACAGCATAAGGGCAATAAAGTTTCCGAGGGTTCCGTAAAGGAAGCTGAAGCGGTATGAATTGTAGAGGTAAATACTGAATGCGATTGTCGCCAGAACCCATATTATGCCCGTTGCAAGCGCACCCGGAATGACGCTCCTGTAGCTCAGCTTTTTATCGGGAACAACCTTAAAAAACACAGCCATGAGCGCAACAAGCGCAACATAAAGAACAACAGAGCGCAACCTTTCCGCAATGTATATCTGGGTTTTGGAAAGGTCAATTATCGCAATAATCTGATCGCTGAAAATAAAAAGTGCCGCGGATACAATCAAAAGTGCAATGAGGGAAAGCGTCAGAAGCGGTGCAACTATAATTCGTTTATACGCCGCCCTTGCGAATCTGTCGCTGTAGCTTTTGTTTATTGCCCGAATGAGTGCCTTAGACCCCTTGTTCGATGCCCATATCATGGATATAAATCCCAAAGACAGCACGCTGATCCTCTTATCTGACAGCACCTCGATATTCTGCTTTATGATTTCAAACAGATTCTTTGGAACATACAGGCTGACAGTATTAAGGATTTCTTTTATATCAAAAGGTAAAAATGCCGACAGCGAAACAATCAGAATGACAAAAGGGAAAAATGACAGCATAAGATAATAGGACAACGCCGCAGAGCTGTTCCATATATCGTCCGCCGACAGCTTTCTGTACAAAAAATAAGCTTTTGAAACCAATTCGCAACCGCCTTTCACATTAATTTTTATCAAAAATCAAAAAAAGTATTTACTTTTCATTAAAAATAGATTATTATATATATGTATCATAAAATTCAAGAGGTAATTATAATAATGAATTCAAAAAACGGCAATATGACGGAAGGCTCGATTATCAAACCGATTCTTTCTTTTGTATATCCGGTGCTTTTAACGGCACTTTTCCAAAACTTATATAACGCATTTGATGCAATGATGGTGGGAAAGCTCGCATCGAACGGAAAATATGCCCTCGGTGCGGTTGGCTCAATGGGTTCAATGATTGATCTGTTCACAGGGTTTTTCATGGGAATGTCTGCCGGAGCCTGTGTAATAATTGCCCAGAACTACGGCGCGAAGGACAAAAAAGCCCTGTCCGATTCTGTACATACATCAATAGCGTTGAGCATAATCATAGGCGCAATCGTATCAATACTTGGTGTATTTCTTTCGCCTTTCGCAATTAAAATTACCAATTCCCCGCCCGAGGTTGCGCCGATTGCCGAAAGCTACCTACGCATCATTTTCCTCGGAATGATACCCACAACCGTCTATAATTTCGGCGCGGGAATTCTGAGAGCCGTAGGCGATTCCAAAAGACCTCTTGTTTATCTTGTTATTTCAAGTATATTTAACATTGTTTTCAACTATATTTTTATTGTGTTCTTTGACATGAGCGCAAACGGCGTGGCAACCGCAACGGTCATTGCGGAAACAGTTTCGGCATTTCTTGTTATTATGAGGCTTATACGCACAAACGAGGATTATAAGCTTCATATCAAAAAAATACGCATACACCCCAATGTTGTGAAAAAGACATTCCGCCTCGGGATACCGTCAGGTCTTCAAGCAACAACCTTCAGTATTTCAAATGTAATAGTCCAGTCGGAGTTCAACTCGTTCGGCGCATCCGTAGTTGCGGCAAGGGCTGCCGTAAGCAAGTTTGAATCCTTTGCTTGGGCGATAGCGTATTCGTTCGGAATTGCCGCAACAACATTTGCCGGACAAAACAAGGGCGCAATGAAGTTCGACCGCATTAAAAAAGGAATGTGGGTTTCGCTCCTTTCTGCGGTAATTGCACTTATGACAGCTTCCGCTATTTCAATCCTGTTTTCGGAAAACATTATCGGAATATTCAATTCCGACCCCGAGGTTGTATCAATAGGTAAGGATATTATCCTTGTAATGATGTCATGCTATTTCCTTTGCGGCGTAATGGAAACGCTTTCTGGTACCATAAGAGGGTCCGGCGCACCGCTGTTTCCAATGATTTCATCAATGCTCGGCATTGTGGGAGGAAGACTTGTATGGATTTTTACAATGAAGCACTTTTTCCCAGGCAATCTCACAATGCTTATGATGGCATACCCTGTTTCATGGACTGTTATTTGCACGGTTTTATTCATGTTCTATAAAAAGGGCCGTAATCACTGGCTGTATTTTTAGGAGGAAATTATGAGCTCAAGCAATATTTTTGAACTTAGGAAAAATTGTCATCTCATACTGATGATAACATCACCGCTGTACATAATACTGTCATTTATTCCTTCGCTTGACAGATACTTTTTCGTGTTCCAGCTGATTCTTTTCGTGCAGGCTCTTACGCTTATAGCGCAGGCGATTGCAGGCTTTGTCAGGCTCAGAGAACCGAGGGAGCTGCTTAGAGTATTCCTCGCGCTGTTCATTTCGATTGCCTCGCTTTGCGTCGGCGGAATAAGCAACGCAGTATTGATTAACAATATCCCGGCATGGCTTTATATTTACTACTTTGCCGGATATTTACCGGCATTTGTTGTCATTATGATGATGAGTCGTGTGTATTCTTACAAAAAGCCTGTCAAAACAACCGTTAACATTCTTGCGGTTTTAGGTATTATTTGTTGCTTTGAATACTTTTTTACAGTGGCAAGCTATAATAAATATATCGAATCCGTCCCCGCATTCATAATCGAAAATTTTACTATACTGAATATAGCTGCGGTGGAGATTATTTCCCAGATTTGCATTTTGGCGCTGACCGTACCGCTTTTCTGCTCAAGGGATAAAAACAGTATATCGGAATACTGATTAATTACGGTTCCTTGAACATTTTCGGCGATTTTCCCATATATCTTTTGAAGGCAAAGCTGAAATAGTTTTGATCTTCAAAGCCAAGTCTGTAAGCAGTTTCCTTGACGCTCATGCCCGTGCGGAGATATTCCTCCGCGCGGCGCATTTTCATGGAGTTAAAATAAGTCATAACACCCATTCCCGCATATTTTGAAAAAACCTTTTTTATCTTGGGACAGCTCATTTGGCACAGCATTGCAACCTCGTCAAGGCTCAAAGTCTCCCCTATGTGATTTTCAAGTACCGTAATTATCTTTGAATAGTCCTCCGCTGTTTTCGACTGCGGCTCAACATCGGAGCTGTTTTGTATAAGCTTCATCAAAAAATATTCGAGCTTATTGACAAAAACCGACTGTTCGTACCTTTTCTTAGGCTTAACCGACTTCGGAGACTTATCACTAAATGTAAAAATGTGCTTTTTTTCCGCATCAAGCCTCATAATTTCATTTATTCCGTCCCTCATGTCGAACACAAAAGAATCCTCGGGCATATCAATAAAGCCGTCAAAGGAGAAAATGATTACAGAGGTTTTTTCTTCTCCCGACGCCCATATCTTATGAAAAACATTCGGTCTGTGAATAACCGCCTGCCCGCACCTTAAAACAAGCGCATTGCTGTCGGATGTAATTCCGGCCTGACCGTCGATTACACACACAACCTCATAAAAATCATGAGCCTCCCCGTCAAAATAGAAGCCCTTCCCGTAGGTTTCGGAAAAAAAGGTATAAATCCCTCGTATCTCCACACTTTTACCAACTTCAAATCTTTCGTATTTCATACCACACCATATCCGATTTCAAATAAAATATATCCGAATTTCAATATACACCCGATATAAGATAAATTATAATATATATATACTGTTTTGTCAATAGGGGATTGGTATGAAAAACATTTTGGATAATTTCGATATTTACAGTGACATTCCGCTTTACGGAGACGGGCACATTAACAGGACATACAAGTGTCCCTCCTTCATTCTGCAGAAAATCAATACGGGCATTTTTGAAAACCCCGAAAAACTTATGGAGAACATTGATAAGGTCACATCTCATATCAGAAAAAAAGCTGAAATGCTTAATAAAAATCCCGAACGTTTGACTCTTACTGTAGTTAAAACAATTGACGGCAAGCTGTTTTACCGTGATGAGCGCAGCGACTGCTGGCGAGTATATAAATTTATTGAGAACGCTGCTACCTACAGCAAATGCGAAAATCCGCTTCAGATGTACAATGCGGCAAAGGCATTCGGGCAGTTCCAGAATATGCTTTCGGACTTCCCTGCCGAATCGCTTTTTGAAACAATTAAGGATTTTCATAATACCGCAAAGCGTTATGAGCAGTTTGAAACGGCGGTTTCAGAAAACAAGGCAGGAAGATTGGGCCTTGTAACGGACGAAATTGAATTTGTCAGACAAAGAAAGAATATTGTCAATGTGATTACGGACGGAATTAAAAACAAAACCATACCCGTTCGCGTAACGCATAACGATACAAAGCTCAACAATGTTATGCTTGACGATAAGACAGGTGAAGGGGTTTGCGTAATTGACCTTGACACCGTTATGCCCGGTTCGTTTTTATACGATTTCGGCGACTCATTGAGGTTTGGTGCTTCAACAGCTGACGAGGACGAAAAGGACTTGTCGAAGGTATGGTTTGACCTTGATATATTCAGAAGCTTTACTAAAGGCTATCTTGAGGAAGCCAAGGATGCTCTTTGCGCAGAGGAAATAAGGCTATTACCCTTTTCCGTTAAGCTTATGACGCTTGAGTGCGGAATGAGATTTTTGGCGGATTACTTAAACGGAGATACATATTTTGCAACCCACCGAGAGGGGCAAAATCTCGACCGTGCAAGAACGCAGTTCAAGCTGGTTTGGGATATTGAGCAAAAAGAAGACGAAATGAAAAAGATTGTGGAGGAACTGTTATGCGATTAATACTTTGTGAAAACTATGAAGAAATGTCAAATCAAGCCGCAAAGATAGTTGCCAGCCAGATTACTTTGAAGCCGGACAGCATTCTCGGTCTTGCAACAGGTTCAACTCCTATCGGTCTTTATGACAATCTTATTGAAATGAACAAGAAGGGCGAGATTGATTTTTCCGAAATCACAAGCTTCAATCTTGACGAATACTACCCCATAAAAAGGGATAACGATCAGAGCTATTACTATTTCATGAACGAGCATCTGTTCTCCCATGTAAATATTGATAAGGCTAAAACGTATATTCCCAATGGCGAAGCTACCGATCCGGAGGCTGAATGCAAGGAATATGAAGCCAAGATAAAAAAAGCCGGCGGTGTTGACCTGCAAATTCTCGGGATAGGTCAGAACGGTCATATTGGGTTTAACGAGCCCGGCGCACAGCTTTTCTCGAAAACTCACCTTACCGGTCTTACAAGAAACACAATCGAAGCAAATTCGAGGTTTTTTGACTCGGCTGACGATGTTCCCAAGCACGCACTCACAATGGGTATTTCGACTATACTCAAGTCAAAGAAGATAATCCTTCTTGCAAGCGGCGCAAGCAAGAGCAGAGTGGTAAACGCTCTTCTTAACGAGGATATTGATACTTCAATCCCCGCAACAATGCTTAAGGTTCATCCCGATGTTATTCTTATTTGCGATAAGGAAGCGTTGAGCGGTTCCCGCCTCGGTGTTGACATCGGAGGAAGTGCGGTTAAATTTGCGGTTGTTGAAGGTTCCACCGTTACATATAAAAGCTCTATCCCCACAAACCATAACTCAACCGAGGAGTTTATAAAGGATATTGCGAACGAATGTCTGAGAATAAAAAAAGAACATAAGTATAATACGATCGGCGTGGGAACACCCGGACTCATTCAGGACGGAATTGTTACGGCGGTAAATCTTCCGCTTAAAGGGGTTAACCTTGCAGATGAGCTTAAAAAATTGGTTTCCGTTCCGGTTACTATTGATAACGATGCAAACTGTGCCGCACTGGGAGAATTTGAATTCGGTGTCGGCAAGGAAATGGATAACATAATTATGGTTACTCTCGGAACGGGAGTAGGCGGCGGAATAATAATTGACGGCAGAATTTGTCACGGTAAATACAGCGCAGGCGAAATCGGTCATATGATTGTTCAGGCTGACGGCGGAATACCTTGTTCCTGCGGTCAGACAGGCTGCTTTGAAAAGTATGCTTCCGTTACGGCTCTTTGCGAAGCTGCAGAAAAAGCGGCTAAGGAGAATACGGAAAGCGAGCTTTATAAAATTTATGCAGCCAACGGAAAGCTCAACGGAAAGCTTATATTTGAAGCTCTTGACAAAAATTGTCCCGTTGCAAATGCGGTATTCGATAAATATGTGGATTGGATTGTAGTAGGCGTTAAGAGCCTCATTCAGATATTCGGGCCGGATGCAATTATTTTTGCCGGCGGTATAACCGAGGGTGGAAACAGACTTGTGGATGCTGTAAAGGCAAAGATTGACACGCCCGTGGCGATTGAAACATCCAAGCTTCAGAATGATGCAGGCGCACTCGGCGCCGCAATGCTTTAATTATTGCCCACACAAAATTCCATATAGAAAACAGGAGGGGTTCTCACACACACGCCCTTCCTGTTTTCCTTTTAAACTATTCTATATCAATCACATTGAATTCCGATTTGGAGCCGGTTCTGAACATCAGAGCCCAATCTGCAATCCCGGAGCTGACGATAAAATCTGTATTGTTTATCCTTTTATGCCCGTATATAAAATCGTTTATTTCGAAAAATTTGTCAATGAACATTATCGGGAACATCTGACCTCCGTGGGTATGCCCCGAAAGCACAAGGTCGGCGGCACTTTCGGATTCATTTTCGTAATCTGCGGGCTGGTGATCCATTACAATAATATACTTTTCACTGTCAAGACCTTCAAGCAGCTTATCGGCACTCAATCTACCGTTGCCCAAAAGATTTTCAGATACATCCTTCCTTCCGACAATGTAAAATCTATCGTCCAAAAGAACTGCCTCGTCCTCCAAAACGGTAACACCGTTCTTTTCAAGCTCATTGACCAAATCGTCTTTACCGTATCCCCTTCTTTCGCTGCTGTAATAACCCTTATCATGGTTTCCGAAGGAAAAATACACTCCGAATTCGGTCTTTGCACGCCCTAAGGATTTGCAGGCGTCAATCATATCCTTTTTTGAGGTGTCATCATCAACGAAATCGCCCGTAATGAGGATAACATCCGGATTTAACTCATTCATTCTCTCGATATATTCCGAAAGCTCCTCTCCTGAAAATGTCGTCCCGATATGCGAATCGGCAAACTGAATAACTCTTAAGCTTCCGACATTCTTGTCGGTGGAAAGCTCATAATTTGTCTGCCAAACTCCGTGAAGCATGAACCATGCCACAATAAGATACAAAACCGCCAATGAAGTGGGCAAAGCAGCTTTAAAAGCTTTGGAAGGTATTTTATCAAAAAGCTTAGCGACGATAAAAAATATAAGATCGCATACCAGTCCGAAAAATGCAAAATGAAAGATAACCGTTATCGCATTTACCGTATCCCACAGCAAAACGAGAACGACAAAGAATGCAACAACAATACCCAAGCCTACGAAAAAGCTTTTTGCCCTTCGTTCATAAGAAAAAACGCCGGTCAAACGCCAAGCAAGATATATAAAGCAAAACACCGCAAGCAAAAGAGCCGCAAGAATAATTACACTCCAAAGCAAATATGCTTCCCCCCAAACTAAAAAGAGGGGCAGATTGCTCCGCCCCAATAACCTATTTTTCCAAAGTAAAAATCATACCGTCATAGTTGATTGTGCCTTTTTCGGCATCGTACTCACAGGAAACAGTTTCTTCACCGCTGTCAAAAACCAGAAGGTTATCCGAAAGCGAAACCTTTCCCGACTCATCAAACGTATCATCATCGAGCTTTGTTTTACCGGTTAATTTATATCCGCCGCGGTCTATAACTATTTCGGCATCAAGCGCCTCATTTGAATACTTGTAGGTTCCGAACACCGATTCGTCCAAGGAATTTGCGTTTTTGCTTTCCGCCGTACTTCCGTCAGGCTTTAAGGATTTTATAAATTCACTTGAATGAACCCAGGTTGTATCCATTTCCTCGCTGTAAAGGGTTTTTTCATCGGGATCGTATTTTAATGTTTTTGTACCGTTCTTTTTACCGTTAAGGGTTACAATGTTGTCTTTGACTGTAAATCTTCCTTCGTCCTCCTCGACATCTTCCCCGAAATGGGTGATTTCGTAATCAAATTCCATATCTTGAATATCAAAATCTATTTCGGAATAAAAATCCTCCATTCCGTAAGCCGCTTCGCAGTAATATTCTCCGCCGAAGCCTTGGGGAATAGCGGAACTCTCTCCCCTTCTGCCGCATCCAAAAAATGATACGCACATTAAAAAACTTAAAACCAAAGATACAATTCTTCTCATAATTATTCCTCCGTTATACTTTGTTTATATACTCTGCCATCAACCGTATCCATTAATACATTCGCATTTGATGCATAAATGAATTTATAATTCTTATCGGCGAGCTCAAGCTCAACCGTATTACCACTGACCTTTACCGTTCCTTCTTCCTCGGCGGTAGCCTCCTCGCCGTTTGCATTTATCGAATGGGCAAAAATACTGCAATAATCACCGTCAATCGTCAGAACGCAATTTTCCGAACCGATATCATAAGCATACACGCCGTCGGGCATTTGATTTTTAACCTTTTGCTTTTCGTAAACGGTTTTATTCCCCGAGTCGGCGAGAGTACCCCGATTTTCGTTATACAAAAAGCTGAACCTTTCTCCCTTCAGCATACCTTCCAAAATCTCGATGGTTAATTCATCTTTTTCCAAAGTGTATTTTCCGCCGGCCGCCGTGGCGGCGACCTTTCCGTCCTGTTCGTCCAGCACATCAATAAGACAATATCCGTCATCGAGGATAATTGCCAGGCTTCTTCCGTCATCCGTCGCCGTATATGTCCCTTCAATGCTGTCGCTGTTTTCACAGCTGCACAAAAGCACAAGCACCGAAATCAAAAGTAAAACAAATCTTTTCAAAAGGTCACCTCATTTTTTATAAAATATCCTTCATGGTATCAATCCACGAACGGGCAATAAGCTCATGCCCTGCGGGCGTGGGATGAATACAGTCCTGCGACCAATGCTCGGCAGGGGCAATATCACGCTGAGCCTTTTCAAAAATATCAAACATAGGCAAAAACCGTGCATTGTATTTTTCCGCAAGCTTTCTGACAATTTCGCCCCGTTGACGAATGCTTCCGCTCCAGGTTTCCCAATCGTTCCATATATCACAGCCGTTTGTTTCATCCTTCATTTTGAAAAGGAACGGAGCAATCAATATCATTTTGCAATCCGGTCTTTTTTCACGGACCTCATAAAGCATACGGTCATAAATAAACTCAAACCGTTCCAAATCAGAACCCCTATTGAGCCTTAATGAAAAGCCCGTATCGTTAATTCCGAAAAGGGCGCTGAAAACATCGAACTCAATATTTAGCGTATCCTCAATCCAGCGTCCGTATGCATCGGCAATTCTGTCTCCGCTTACGCCTCGGTTAAAAATCTCAATCCCGGGATTGTCGCAAGTAAGCCTTGCGGCAACCAAATTAACATATCCCATACCGAGGTCACGGTTTGCGGCGGTAGTATTCTTATTTCTGCCGGCGTCCGTTATCGAATCGCCCTGAAACAAAATCTTCATAATCACACCTCAACTATTACCGGAAGAAGCATGGGGCTTCTCTTGGTTTTTTCGTATATAAACTGCCCGAGCTTGTTTTTAACAGATGTTTTTAAGGAATTCCAGTCACGAATATTTCTTATTTCAAACTTATCTATTATCTCAAGCACAACAGTTTTCATTTCTTCCATTAAATCTTCCGATTCGCGGACATACACAAAGCCTCTTGAAATAATATCCGGGCCGGCAATAAGCATTCCCGAATCACCCGAAAGCGTCATGACAACCACGATAAGCCCGTCCTTTGCAAGATGCTTTCTGTCTCGAAGCACGATATTTCCCACATCTCCTACCCCAAGACCGTCAACCAAAACTCTGCCCGAAGGAACGGAAGCGGTAATTCTTGCACTGTCCCCCGTCATTTCAATCACATTTCCTATATCGGCAATAATGCACCTTTTTCCGGGGATGCCCATAACCTGAGCAAGCTCCGAATGAAGCTTCAAATGGCGGTATTCTCCGTGAACGGGTATAAAGAACTTAGGTTTTGTAAGAGCCATAATGATTTTAAGTTCTTCACGGCAGGCATGTCCCGAAACGTGAACATCCGCCATTGATTCGTAAATAACCTCAGCACCTTTTTTGAACAGCTCGTCAACCACTCTCGAAACAAGCTTTTCGTTTCCGGGAATGGGATTTGCGGAAATAACAACAAGGTCACTGTTTGTAATTTCAATCTGCTTATGGTCGGAAAACGCCATACGGGTAAGCCCCGACATAGCCTCTCCCTGACTACCGGTTGTAACGATAACAACCTTGCTTTTGGGGTATCTGTTAACCTCCTCAATATCAATAAGAACATTGTCCGGAATATTGATATAACCGAGCTCCTCCGCAACACCTATGATATTGACCATGCTTCGCCCTAAAATTGCGACTTTTCTTTTGTGATGGGCGGCAGAATCAATAATTTGCTGAACTCTGTGAATATTTGAAGCAAATGTTGCCACGATTATGCGCTTGGAGCAATCTTTGAAAATATCCCTGAAGGATATTCCCACCGTACTTTCGCTCATTGCAAAGCCGGGACGCTCAACATTTGTACTGTCCGCCATAAGCGCAAGCACGCCCTCCTTGCCCAGCTCACCGAAACGCGTAAGGTCAATCATCTCGCCGGAAATCGGCGTTGAATCTATTTTGAAATCGCCTGTGTGAACAACTGTCCCCACAGGGGTGTGCAATGCGATTGCAACGGAATCCGCAATAGAGTGATTTGTGTGAATAAACTCAATGTTAAATGGCCCGACCTTAATTCTGCTGCCTGCCTTCACAATATTGAGCTTAGCCTTTACGGAATGTTCCTTAAGCTTGTTCTCAACAATTCCGAGGGTTAAGTGCGTACCGTAAACCGGCACATTGAACTGCTTCAAAAAATACGGCAATGCGCCGATATGATCTTCATGACCGTGAGTTAATACAACCGCCTTGACCTTTTCGGAATTCTTTTCAAGATAAGTGGTGTCGGGAATCACAAGGTCAATTCCCGGTGTATCGTCATCGGGAAACGCAAGCCCGCAGTCAAGCACAACAATAGTGTCGTTGTACTCAAACACAGTCATGTTTTTACCTATTTCATTAAGACCACCCAAAGGGATGATTTTAAGCTTCGCTTTTTTTAATGCCAAAAAATATAACCTCCAATTCTAAGTTAAGAATAGCACAAACATATAAACCTTACCGGTATCAATAAGGCTCATCAAAAGTAGCTATTTTACAGGTCCTGTCGCTCCGACCCGTATTTTTCGTAAGGAAAAGCTCCTCTAAGTACAAAACCGCCTTCGAGTGTACATAACATAACACCCGACAGGAAATCATCAATTAATATTATACCCAATTTTTATGATAATGTCAATATTTTTTAGGCAATTTGATTGAAAATTATTTTTTTTAATAATACCTCTTGCAATATTTTTTAAAATGTGTATAATGAAGTTGAAAGGGCTTGAGCAGCCCAAAATTAAGAGAATGGGAGATAATCGTATGATTAAAAAAATCGGACTTCAGCTTTATTCCATAAGAGATTATATGAAAACTGCTGAAGAAATGAGAGCGTCTTTTAGAAGACTGAAAGACATGGGCTATGACGAGGCTCAGACAGCCGGAAGCGGCGGCGTAACTTACACCGAGTTGGCGGAAATTGCAAAAGAAACAGGTATTGAAATTGTCGGCACCCACTACAGCTGGGACGATATGCACAACAATTTCGAGCAAACGCTTGCTGATCACAGGGCTATGGGAACAACAAACTGCGGAATCGGAGGACAGTTCGGGCTCTCCTCCGAATCGGCTACGAAAAACTTCATAGAAGCCGCAAACAAAATCGCTGATAAGCTCTATGATAACGGTCTCAAATTTACATACCACAACCACAGCCACGAATTTGTTAAGATTAATGATAAAGACACAATTTGGGACTTACTTGTTGAAGGGCTTGACCCGGTAAAGACCTCTTTTGTGCTTGACACCTGTTGGGTTCAGCAGGGCGGTGCCGATGTAAGGCATTGGATCGAGCTCCTCAAAGGCAGAGTTGACATTCTCCACCTGAAGGATGTAGGCAGAAGAGGCGGAGATAAACCTCTTTTCTTTACGGAAATCGGTAACGGAAATCTTTGGTGGGAAGGAATAATAGAGAGTGCCGTAAACAGCGGAGTTAAGCATTATTGCGTTGAGCAGGACGGCGAATGGCTTTATAACGACCCCTTCAAAAGCCTTGAAATAAGTTCAAAGTTCCTTCACAAATTCATGTAAAAACTTAAAAAACAGTCCCTTTTTTGGGGACTGTTTTTTTCGAGTTTTTACTATTTTATTACTCTTACCTTTATCACGCCGTCGATTGAAGAAATAATCGAATCCGTATCGTCCGAAACGCTTCCGGCAAGATCAATGATTGAATAAGCGACATCGCCGCGGCTCTTGTTTGTGAAATGCTCAATATTAACATTCTTTTCACCGAGCTTTGCGGAAATGTGGTTAATCATGTTGGGAACATTTTTATGAAGAACGCAAATTCTTACATCCGTTGTGCGAGGAGCGGAAACACAGGGGAAATTAACGGAATTTATAACATTTCCGTCTTCGATATAAGCCTTGATTTCTTTAGCAGCCATAACCGCACAGTTATCCTCGGATTCCGGAGTTGAAGCTCCGAGATGAGGAATTGCAATAACATTTTCAACGCCGATTACCGAAGCGTCCGGAAAATCCGTAACATAGCATGAAACCTTACCGCTTGCAAGTGCCGCCTTAATATCGTCATTATTTACAAGACCGCCCCTTGCGAAGTTGAGAATTCTCACGCCGTCCTTCATTTTTGCGATTGAATCGGCGCAGACAGTGTTCTTGGTAGAATCGTTAAGGGGAACATGAATTGTGATATAATCGGAAACTGCAAAAATTTCATCAATAGTCTTTGCGTGCTTAACGGCTCTTGAAAGCCCCCATGCTCCGTCAACGGAAATATAAGGGTCAAAGCCGACAACATTCATTCCCAGTCCCACAGCGGCATTTGCAACCAGAATACCGATTGCGCCAAGACCTATAATACCGAGTGTTTTACCTTCAATTTCAGGGCCTACAAACTGACTTTTACCTTTTTCAACAAGCTTTGCGGCATCATCTTTGCCGGCAAGTGTTTTAGCCCAGTCGATACCCTGAGCGATTTTTCTCGAAGAAAGCAGAAGTCCTGCAATAACAAGCTCCTTTACCGCATTTGCGTTTGCACCGGGTGTGTTAAATACCGCAATTCCGGCATCGGTGCACTTTTCAATCGGGATATTATTAACACCTGCGCCCGCTCTTGCAATGGCAATTACGCTTTGGGGAATATCCATATCATGCATTGCCGCACTTCTTACCATAATCGCATCGGGATTTGCAACGCTGTCCGAGCAGGCATAAGCGTCCGGATCGAGGACATTAAGCCCTATTTTTGAGATTTTATTCAACAAAAGAATGTTTTTCATTATTAAACGCTCTCCTTATTTGTTTTCAAGTTCAAATTTCTTCATAAATTCGATGAGACTCTTTACGCCTTCAATGGGCATAGCATTGTAAATGGACGCTCTCATTCCGCCTACAGTTCTGTGTCCCTTAAGATTTACAAAGCCTGCCGCCTTGGATTCCTTAACAAATTTAGCATCAAGCTCTTCATTTCCCGTTACAAAGGGAATGTTCATCAAAGATCTGTCCTCGGGCACAACGGTTCCTTTGAACATCGAGGAATTATCAAGATAATCATAGAAAAGCTTTGCCTTTTCGCGGTTGATCTTTTCGATTGCGGGAATACCGCCGAGGGACTTGAGCCACTCAAGAACAAGCATACACATATAAATTGAATATGTGGGCGGTGTGTTGAACATTGAACCGTTATCCGCATGGGTTTTGTAATTGAACATCGTCGGACAGCTCTCCGGAGCAAATCCTATAAGGTCGTTTCTCACGATTACAACGGTAAGTCCGGCAGGTGCCATATTCTTCTGCGCTCCTGCATAGATAAGAGCAAATTTGGTTACATCAAAATCCTCCGAAAGTATGCAGGAAGACAAATCCGCCGCAAGCGGAATGTCGCCCGTATCGGGGATTGTGTTATATTTTGTACCGTAGATTGTGTTGTTCATTGTGATGTGAACATAATCCGCATCGGGTGAAAACATTGATTTGTCAAGCTTGGGAATATAAGAGAAGGTCTTATCCTCACTTGAAGCAACGATATTTACTTCACCGAATTTTTTAGCTTCGTTTGCGGCTTTTTTTGCCCACTGTCCCGTAACAACGGCATCCATCTTCTTGTTCTTGGTCATAAGATTGAGAGGAATCATTGCAAACTGCGAGGACGCTCCGCCCTGCAAAAACAATACCGTATAATTATCCGGAATATGCATAAGCTCACGAAGGAGAGCCTCTGTATTATCAATAATTGCTTTATATTCAGCCGAGCGGTGGCTCATTTCCATAACGGACTGACCGCTTCCCTCATAATCCAGCATCTGTTCTGCCGCCTTTTTAAGAGCAGCTTCGGGAAGCATTGAAGGGCCGGCGGAAAAATTATAAACTCTTGACATTATAAAAACCTCCATGTAGATTGTTTGATTTTTAACAATCTAAAATAATATTTAAAAACAATACATTCATTATACAACTTTTGCACCGCAAGGTCAAGGGATTTTGCGAAAAAATCAACCATTCGGGGATTTATCTGCATATTTCACAAAAAAATCAACCAACGGTTAAATTCTTTTTATCAAAATTTAATTCAACTAAAACATCAAAAACCGATTTTTTACAATCTGATATATAATGTAATATATTTTTCACATTATTTTGACATATTTTTTATAAAATAACTATTGCAAATTCTAAAGTTTTGTTGTATAATAGTTAGGTCATGCAAAACACATTATTTCGGAAAGGACAATTTTGTATGTCAAAGACAGCGATTGACGGTCCTTCTGGGGCAGGCAAAAGCACAATAGCAAAATCGGTTGCCGACAGGCTCGGCTGGATATATATTGATACGGGCGCTATGTACAGAGCGGCAGGTCTGTTTGCTTTAAGGCACGGCGTTTCCATTGCAGAGGACAATGCCGGCGTAATCGCACTGCTTCCAAAGCTCGATATAAAAATAGGATATGAAAACGGCTGTCAAAGGGTGTATCTTTGCAAAGAGGATGTTTCGGATAAAATCAGAACTCCCGAGATTTCCCGAGCCGCATCCGAAATATCGGCGATACCCGAGGTAAGGCGGAAGCTTGTTGACCTTCAAAGGGAGCTTTCATCGGGCTGCGATGTGGTTATGGACGGGCGTGACATAGGAACGGTTGTTTTTCCGGATGCCGAGGTTAAGATTTTTCTTACCGCAAGCCCCGAGATGAGGGCAAAAAGAAGGTTTGCCGAGCTTTCGGAAAAGGACAAAAGCATTTCTTACGAAGATGTGCTTGCCGATATGATTAAACGTGACAAAAACGATACAACGCGTGCCGCATCGCCGCTTAAGTGCGCAAAGGACGCTGTTTTGCTCGACACTTCCGAGCTTAATTTAGAGGAGTCGGTTCAGGCTGTTCTCGATATAATAAATGAAAAGTTGAGCCTTTAAGCTATGATATATAAGTTTTCAAAAGCCTTATTGAGGTTGTTTTTCAGAATAATATTCAGGGTTAAAATTAACGGCAATGCCCCTACATTCGGTGCTTGCATACTGTGTGCAAACCACACCAGCTATTTTGACCCTGTTGTACTCGGTGCATTTTGCGACAGGAAGCTTTCGTTTATGGCGAAAAAAGAGCTGTTTAACAATAAACTGTTCGGTTTTCTGATTAAAAAGCTGGGTGCTTTTCCGGTTGACCGCAGTAAGGCAGACATTTCTGCAATAAAAAATTCTCTTTCGATACTGAAAAACGGCGGTGCAATGCTTATGTTCCCTGAAGGGACAAGGGTGAAGGACGGCGATTCCTCTGCCGCAAAGGCAGGTATGGTCTTGCTTTCTCACAAAGCAGGCGCACCGATTATCCCGGTAAATATCAATTCAAAGTTCAGACTGTTTTCAAAGCTTACCATTACATTCGGAAAGCCCATTGTTCTTACCGAATATGAAGGAAAAAAGCTTTCATCCGATGAGATGAGTGCGATTGCGGTAGATATTCTTTCCGAAATCAAGGCGCTTGCAAAGGATTGATAATATGAATATCGAAGTTGCAAAAACTGCCGGTTTCTGTTTCGGTGTCAACCGCGCGGTAAACATGGTTTACGATTCGCTTGGAAAGTATAAAAATCCCGTAACGCTCGGCCCGATAATTCATAACCCTCAGGTTGTCGATGACCTCCGGTCACGCGGAGTAAAGGTGATTTCAAGCGTTTTTGAAGCGGATGAGTCCAATACGGTCGTTATTCGTGCACACGGAGTTCCGAAGGCTGATTATGAATATCTTGAAGCCAAAGGGATTTCATATATAGATACCACCTGTCCGTTTGTAAAAAAGATTCATAATATAGTAAAAAAGCAATACGAGTCAGGTGACAGGATTATTATTGCGGGCGACGGTACGCATCCCGAGGTAATCGGGATAAACGGCTGGTGCGATAATTCCGCATTAATCATTTCTTCACCCGATGAGCTTACGGACGAAATTCTCGGGCTTCCCTCAGCATCGCTTGTTGCGCAGACTACACTGAATCGTTTTATATGGGAGCAAATAATATCGAAAATTTCAGGCAATAATATCAAGGTATTCGATACAATTTGCAGCGCAACAAAGGAAAGGCAAGAAGAAGCGGAAAAAATTGCAAAGCGTTCCGATGCTATGATAGTTATCGGAGGCACAAACAGCTCAAACACTAAAAAATTAGTATATATATGCAGTCGTTTCTGTCCTGCATATCATATAGAAGGCGCAGACCAGCTACCCAAAAATATCGAGGGTAAAAATATCGGTATTACCGCAGGGGCATCAACTCCGGCGGGTATAATTAAGGAGGTTATTCAGACAATGACAGAAGAAAACACAATCGCTCAGGGCGAAATCAACTTTGCCGATGAGTTGGAAAAATCGTTCAAAACTTTAAATACAGGAGACATTGTAACGGGTACTGTTATACGCATTACCCCTACAGAGGTATATGTTGACCTCGGCGCAAAAGCCGACGGCTTCATACCGGCAGATGAGCTTGGTGCAGCTCCCGGAACAAATCCTGCTGATGTTGTTAAGGTTGGCGACGAAATCGAGGTTTTCGTAGTAAGAGTGAACGATGTTGAAGGCACAATTCAGCTTTCCAGAAAGAAAATTGCCAATATGAAGGACTGGGAAGTAATGAAAGAAGCTATGGAAAACGAAACCGTTCTCGAAGGAAAGGTTTTGGAAACGGTAAACGGCGGCATGATTATGCTTGTCAACTCTCTCAGAGTTTTCGTTCCCGCATCCTTGGCAAATGACAGATTTATGAGAGATCTCACTCCCTTAATCGGAAAAGAGCTTCCTCTCAGAATTATTGATGTTAATCCGAGAAGGCATAAAATCGTCGGCTCGGTTAAGTCGGTTCTTGCCGAAAGACGCGCGGCTCAGCTTAAGGAAGTTTGGGACAACATCGAAATCGGCAAAAAATACAAGGGTGTTGTTAAATCACTTACACAGTTCGGTGCATTCGTTGACATCGGCGGCGTTGACGGACTTATTCACATTAGTGAGCTTTCCTGGAAGAAAATCAAGCATCCTTCCGAAGTTGTAAATGTCGGAGATGTTGTTGATACATTCGTTATTGATTTCAACAAGGAAACGGGCAAGATTTCTCTCGGCTACAAGAACCCCGAGGATGATCCGTGGAAAAAGGTTGAAGCAATGAATGTGGGCGATGTTGTTAAGTGCAAGGTTGTAAGACTTGTTCCGTTCGGAGCATTTGTTGAGGTTGTACCGGAGGTTGACGGTCTGGTACATATCTCCCAGATTGCCGACAAACACATTGCAAAACCCGGAGATGTTCTTGAAATCGGTCAGGAAGTTGAAGCTAAAATTCTTGAAATCGACCTTGAAGGTTCCAAAAAGAAAATCAGCCTCAGCATAAAGCAGGCTAACGAGCCGGCTGCACAAGAAGCTGAAGAAGCTACTGAAGCACCTGCTGAAGTTGAAGAAACACCTGTGGAAGAACCTGCAACAGAAGAATAATTCCAATGTATATTTTGCACCCGGACTGCTGTGAAATCCGCAACCGGGTGCATTTATTTAGGAGGTTTTGTACATGAAAAAATCGTTTTTAAAAGCATTATCCGTTGTTCTTTCGCTTCTTTTGACGGTTTCTGTTTTTTCGTCATGCAATTCCGAAAAAGAGGTTAAACCCGTTATTGAAGAAAAATACTCAAAACCGCTTTATTATGTCGAGGACGGCACATTCGGCTATAATATATATGAAGACCATGCAGAGGTCAAAAACTTTTTCGGAGCAGACACGCTTGAGGTTACAATCCCCTCCGAGATTGAAGATGCCAAAGCCGGCACAAAAAAGCCTGTTACGGTTATAGGAAAGGGCTCCTTTAACGCAGATACGGGTGCTCAGATTCTTAACATTTCCGATACGGTTACCGAAATCAGAAAAGGTGCGTTTCGTGACTGTACGGGCATTGAAATTGTCAATTTCGGCAAAAATGTCAAAAGAATTGATACCGAAGCGTTTTATAACTGCATGGCAATCCGTGAGCTTAATCTTTCGGACTCTGTTGAAAGCATTGGAAAAAGTGCATTTTACGGCTGTTCGACTTTAGAAAAGCTTGACCTTTTAAATGTCAGAGACATCGGAGATAATGCCTTTGAAAAATGTATAAGCCTCAATGAGATTTCCGGTGGCGATAAGCTTAATATTGTCGGTAAGGATGCGCTTTCCGACACTCCGTGGTTTGCCTCTCAAACATCGGAATTTGCCGCTTTGGGGAAGGTGCTCATTAAATATAACGGCTCCTCAAACGAGATAAATCTTGACGATAAAATCGAAAGCGTCGGAAACGCTTTTGCCGGGAATGAAAATATCACAAAAATCAATATGCCCTCCGTGAAATTCATATGCAACGAAGCATTTTCGGGCTGCACATCGCTTTCCGATGTAACTATTTCGGAGGATGCGGAATTTGTCGGATGCTCCGCATTTGAAGGTACCCCTTACCTTTCGTCCCTGTCGCCTGATAATGAAGGATTTTTAAAAATAGGAAAGGTGCTCGTCAAATACACAGGAAATTCCGCTTCCGTTCAAATACCGGATGATGTCAAGATGATTTCCGATGCATTTGCGGAAAATTCCGCATTAACTGAAATTATAACCGGAAATTCCCTTGAAAAAATCGGAAAGAACGCATTTTTTAATTGCACCGCTTTGGAAAATGTCGTTATAGGTGAAAAAGTTAAGTATATTGACCCTGCAGCTTTTGAAGACTGCCACATTTCAAGCTTTAATGTCGGTAAAAATGTCTATGCCGCATATTGGGCAAGCAGTATTGGATTAAGCCCCATATACGATGAATAACAAAATATCACTATAAATTAAAAGCAACCCAAGCTCTTTTGGGTTGCTTTTAATCTAAAATACCATATTTTCATTTTATACGCTTCACCGAATCTCGTTCCGAAATATCGGGTGAAAAAATTTTCATAACCGGTAAATTCCTTTCTATAATTGACTTTGCGGCTATTTCCCCTATTTTTTCCTTAGCATGAGTTATTGATGTAAGCTTATACACCTTTGAAATCAGCGTATCATCCACGCTGATTAAGGATACATCATCGGGAACAGACAGCTTTAGTTCGGTCAGTGCGTCAACACATTCCTTTGCAACATAATCACTGAAACAAAAAATGCCGGTTACACCGCTTTCATAAGCGGCTTTAATATTTTTCTTCATCTCGCTGTCGAACTCAATTTCAATTACATTTTCAAACATTGCTTTAAAATGCTTCATTCGTTTATCCGATATTCTGTTGTTCGGCATATACAAAATCGCAGTTTTTTCGTGACCGAATCCAAGGAAGCACTCACCTGCATAAACTCCTATTTTTTCTTCATCCATAATAACATAGGATTGTCCCTCTATTCCATATTCGGCATCTATTTGAATTAACGGAATATGTTTTTCTTCAAATTGTCTGAATACGCTTTCAATCATATTTTTATCAAAATCATCTTCGGGGCTTGCCTGTACAATAACACCGTCAGAACCTTTTTGCAAAATCTTATTTAAAAGCTTTACAATTTCTTTCCAGGAATTTTTAGTGTCCCCTACAATAAAATCAGCACCGCATTTATCAAACACACCGCTTATTGACCTGATATAATAAGGAATGAAATAATAATCGCTCATGTCAAGCAAAACATCTATCGACAGTCCTTTTACTTTGTTTTTGCAAAATGTTCCCTTACCGTGTTTTTTCTCAATCAAGCCTTCATTTACCAGTACTGAAAGAGCTTCCCTTACCGTAAGACGGGCAACACCGTATTCTCTCATCATTTCGTTTTCGCTCAAGAGCTTGTCTCCGGGTTTTATTTTGCCGCTTGTAATCTTACTTCTTATATCTTCTGCCAACTGGATATATACGGGCACATTAATGCTTCTGTCTATCATATATATACCTCCGTAGATTTCATACTTTATATTATAGTCTTTTTTTCAAGAAAATGCAATATTTACACTTGACAAAATTTCACTTTTATTATATAATTAACTTGTACAGATGAGTTGATTGTAGAAATCTGATTTGACGCACATTGCAGTAAGCTCAAATTCAAAAATCTGTGCATAAAGAATATTACATGGAAAGGTGATCCGAAAGAGTATATTCCCGAATTTCAGAAAGAAATCAATTAAAAATATAATTAAAGGAGACGCAGTATAAAAATGAAAGAAAGAATAAAATCAAATATAAAAGAAACAGTAAAAGTTATCGACACATCATCACTTGTTTTCACAAATATCAAGGATTACGAAGCGTTGGTAACCGATAATATTTGGACAAAAGCAATTCAGACAGCCCTCAACGAAAAGAAAAATGTATATATTCCGTATATGGGGCATGAGATTATAATTGACGGCACAATTTTTATGGATTCTCATACAAATCTAAAAGTCGATGAAAAACAAGTAATAAGGCTCAAAGAACATACCGATGTATGTATGCTCAGAAACAGAAATATGATTCCCGGAGGACACGCATACACGGAACAGGTAAATCCCGATGAATATATCACCGTTAACGGAGGAATTTGGGCAGCACCCGACAACGGCGGATTAAGAATGGATAATCTGGGAACCATTGTCGGAGGATTCTCCGAAATAGCGTTTTCAAATGCACGCTATATTAATGTTACCAACGCAACTTTTTCGCACGGAACATCATATGCTGTCATGATAAGTAACTGCACCAATTTTTATGTTGATAGTATTAAATTCGATGAATATAAAAAGGACGGAATCCACATTGACGGTCCCGCAAAATTCGGAATTATCAGCAATCTCGACGGTGTCGGGCTGGGAGATGACATGGTTGCGCTTTTAGCATGGGATTGGTTTTCTTCGGGCATTACCAACGGAGACATTGAAGATATACTTGTTGAAAACATTAAGGGAGACAACAACGAAATAAGACTTCTGACAGGCAGAAAGGTTTACCGGAACGGAAAGAAAAAGGATTGTGATATAAGACGGTGTGTTTTTGAAAACATAACGGGCATATATACCTATAAAATGTATTATCAGCCTAATTGTCGTAATGTTATAATGGGAAAACATTTTGATTCTGCAGAAACAGTCGGAAAAATGGATGATATATACTATGAAAATATTACCGTACCCAAAATCCGCAATTCCGGCTTTAATGACATTCCCGTTTACGGAATATTTGATATATTGGCTGACTGTAAAAATTTAAATTTAAAAAACATAAAATTGGAGCACTCTTTGGAAGAGCTTAATGATAAAAACATAAAGCTTATTAATGTCGGACCCATTTCGGCAACTTTCAAATATACGGATGATAAATCAAAGTGGGGAGATTTCTTTGAACCTGATATGTGCTGTTTTGTGGAAGATATCAACCTCGAGAATATAACCTTTGATGATGTTAAAGTAACAGAAGCCGAAAAGCTCGTAAAGGAAACACATCAAAGCATAAACCCTGATTACCCCAACACTTTGCCGGAGGGCGGAACAGGATTTGGAAAGATAGGAAAGGTAACTGTAAAATGATAAAAAATATAAACTCACTAAAATACGAATCAATGCTGTTAGCGTGCGCCATGCTTTGGGGATTACAGTTTTCCATGTTGAAATTCGTTGGCGAAACCTTCGATGCAACCACCTTGCTTTTTATAAAATTCCTGTTGAGCACACTCATTCTTGTTATAATTGATTTTAAAAGAATTAAATTTCAAGGCAAAATGATGGTTATTCACAGCATTCTGCTCGGTGTACTCGTTGCTATCCATACATATTTTCAAACGGTAGGTCTTGCAAACACCAATCCTGCAAATTCAAGCTTTATCATCTCGACAAATGTGATTTATGTTCCTATTATCATGTTTCTGATTTTCGGAAAAAAGCCATCAAAAAACATGATTATAGGGCTCGTATCCATAACAATAGGCTTCTTGTTCATTTCGGGCATAATAAGCTTCAATCCGTTAAGCTTTAATCTTAAATTGGGATACGGAGATTTTCTCTCGCTGATATGCGCAATACTGACGGCGTTCTATCTTGTATATTTTAACTAACTTTCTTCAAAATACGATGAAAATTCAGTTAATATAATTCATCTTGCCGCCGCCACGTTAACAATGCTTGCAGTTTGGATTTTTATAGGTATCCGCGGCGAATACAAGATGGACTTTACAAACATTCCGGCTGTTTTGGGACTCATTTACTGCGGAATCTTTTCCGGAGGCATCGCTTCTCTTCTCCTTGCAAAAGGCACCGCAAATGTTGAGGCTTCAAAAACGGCGATACTGTGCGGTCTTGAACCGGTTTTTGCAACAGTATTTGCCGCAATTCTCACGATATTTATCCCCTCTCTTGACGGAAAACTTACAGTTTCTGTAATACTTGGCGGAGCTTTAATTCTTTACGGCGCTATAAAAAGCTCGCTTATTGCGGATAAATAAACAAAAACATAAAATACAACAAACCGGAGTTCAGCTTTATGAACTCCGGTTTGTTTGATTTTTTAAAAAATAAACCTTAACCTTATTAAATAATATATCATGTTGATTATCAGTGTAATTACAGAATAACAAAGTATTAGCAGAAATATTTAATGTGTCGGTTGACAGTCTCCTCAAATAAATTGTTTTATAAGTTTATCACAAACTGCCGTACTACGCATTTGCGGGTGCTTTTTCCTTACGCTTACATTCAGAATCTTATTCTGTACATATCAAACATATCAAGGTTTTCTGTATTAAACACAATGGTATTGTTTTCGTATGTATAATCAATCTTTTCGTTCTTGGTTAATAGCTCAATTTCAATCGGTTCCCGTTCTGATTTTACGGATATTTGGAAGCTTCCTATATTCCTTACCGCATCATCCTCGGTAAGCACAGCTGCGGAAATAAGGTAATCGTCACCGTCCTTATGCGTTATAATTTCTACATCCCTCGGTGCATCGGAGGAAATTGAGCTTTCAAAGCCGAGGAAGTCCTTTATAATATTTATAAAGACATTACGGTATTCCCCGAATGTACCGTACTCAACCGGAAGTGCAGACCAAACCACCTTGCCCTTTCCGTACTCGGTATAAAGCATGGCAGGTATGTCCGTTTTTATTCCCGGAGGATCCGAATGAATGGAAGCAAACTTTGAAATATCCTGTCGGGTGTACGGCAAGGTCACCGTGGCAATCGCCGTTGCATTTTCTCCGCCGTTCATAACGGGAGCTGCGGCATCAAAGTGCATGGGATAATTGCTGTTAAATAACCCGAATGCACCTTCATATTCCTTTTTCGGCGCAAGATATACAATAGATTCTGCCGTCCTTTCAGTGGGTTCATTTCCGAAAAATTCCTTTAATAATCCCCTGCAATTTCCGCCGCTTATGTAAAGACTTCCGCCGTTTCGGACATAGCTTTTCAGCCTGTCGAAGTCTTCGCTGTCGACATCGGTAAGATAAGGTGCAACAATAAGCTTGTACGAATTCAAATCTTTAAATGTTCCCGTAACACCGCAAGGAATATTGTTTTTACAAGATTTACGGCACAGTTGTGATTTGTGTAAATCTCGCCATCGGGATTAAACTTGCTCTTTAAGCTGTAATATATCCCTACATCCTCGACCATCTCACCTTTGAGGTACTTCTCATAGGGTATTTCTTTCTCGAACACCTTACCTATTCTGTCATACACACGACTGTCCATAGTTCCCACAGGGTCGATTGCATCAATTACAAGGGTTGCACCGTGGTGTGCGCAGGTAAGAAACACCGAGCTTGCCATCTCATTTTCCGATTTTGTAAGCGTATGCGAAGCAAGCGTAGGCTTACAGCGTGAAAACATATATTCAAACGGCTGATTTTTCGTTGCGTTTTTATAAAGCTTGCAAACAAAGGACTGGGCATAAATTCCTCCGTAAAGATCTCCGCCCGCATAGTCTGCCGCATCAAGAACCTCCTCCGCAAGTGCCTTTGTCGCATCGGGCAACCCCGCAAATGCGGCATTGTGATAAACGCTTGCAAAGGGAACGTGCTTCCTTACCTCATCAGCGGCAAATTTAGCAAAATCGCCCATCCATTCCCGTCTCTTTTTTATATTCAGAAGCCACCTGTCGTCATTCCAGTCAGCTTTTGTGGGAAGCTCTCCCCCAACCTCATCTTTCCAGCGTTTTTTACAGCTTTCGCAATAGCACACATGAGGCCAGAAAAGCATATCAAAAAACATCCCGTCAAATGTAAAATACTCGCACATTTCCTTTATCTGCATTGCGGTAAACTCACGATATTCCTCATTATTCGGGCAACAGAACTTATATCTGTTAACGTGCTTTCCGGTTGCACACTCTAATGCGGCATCGCGTTTTTCCTCCGGGAAAGGCACCCCGCTTTCAGTAATCATTCTCCACTTTGGATGCTCGTCATATGCCCAATTATTGTAGACAAGACTGTAATATCCCGTAACATTTATTCCGTTATCCTTGCACATATTGCAAAGCTTTTGAACGAGATCTTCTCTGCCTATAAACGAATTATGCATTTTGCCGACTTTTGTGGGATAGTAACAAAGCCCGACGTGCGACTGAAAATAAATCATAGCATTCTGAATTTTTGCTCTTTTCAGATTATCAAGATAACTCTCGGGTGAAAATTTCGATAAAAACTCAGGACTCCAATCATCTATATGCATATCGCAAAGATGCCTTCTGTAAACATTTTTATACCACATAAAGCTCTCTCCTTATTTAATTATGCATACATTATAGCACAGTGACGGCAAAAATGCAACATATAAGTTAAGGTTTAATATTGACAAGGAGTGTATAATTTTATATAATATTATCAGTACATTAACCTTTTTCCAAAGGAGGAATAAATATGTTACACGATTTTTCGTTTTATAACCCCACCAAAATTCATTTCGGAAAAAGTGCTATGGAGCATCTTCCTTCCGAGCTTTCCTGCTACGGGCAAAATATTTTGCTTCTTTACGGAAAGGGCTCGATTAAAAAGATTGGGCTTTACGACAAGGTTATCAAGATTCTTAAGGACTGCGATAAAAATGTTACGGAGCTTTCCGGAATCAAGCCGAATCCGTCATACAGTCAGGTGCTTGAGGGCGCAAGGCTTTGCTCCGAAAACGATATTGATTTGATTTTGGCTGTCGGAGGCGGCTCGGTAATCGACTGCGCAAAGGCAATTTCCGTTTCTGCATATACAGAAGGGGATCCGTGGCAAAAATACTGGATTAATTATGAGGAAGTGGACAACAAAATCATACCGGTAGGAAGCATTCTCACAATGGCAGGCACGGGCTCTGAAATGAACGGCGGAAGCGTAATAACAAACGAAGATGTAATGATTAAAAACGGAAGAGTTTTTCCGCCGTCTGTATATCCCAAGTTTTCTGTTTTAAATCCCGAGTTTACATATACGGTTCCGAAAATTCAAATGGTGAGCGGCGTGTTTGACATTATGTCCCACCTTATGGAAGCGTATTTTTCGGGAGAGGATGACAACACAAGCGACTATGTAATAGAGGCTGTCATGAAATCCCTTATTAAAAGTGCCGAGATTGCCTATGAAAACCCTGAGAATTACGAGGCTCGCAGTAATATCATGTGGTGCGCAACCCTCGCTCTTAACGGAATAACAGGCGTTTCAAAAACGCAGGATTGGGAGGTTCACGCCATTGAGCATCAGCTCGGAGCATACACCGACTGCCCCCACGGGCTCGGGCTTGCGGCAATCTCAATGCCTTATTACAGATACATATACAAAAACGGTATTGATAAATTTGTTCGTTTTGCAGAAAATGTATGGGGTGTTGATGCGGACGGAAAAACAAAGGATGAAGCGGCTCTTGAAGGCATTTCGTGCCTTGAAAACTTTGCAAGGAGAATTGGAATACCCCTTACCCTCCGTGAGCTGGGTGCAACGGAGGATATGCTCCCCAAAATTGCCGAAAGCTGTGAAGAGGGCGGCGGCTATATGGTGCTTACTCATGCGGATATTCTGAACATTTTGAAAGAGTGCTATTAATGTATGATTGATTATCATAAAGCATTGGTTATTTATCTGATATCAATTAACGCTGTCACATTTGCAGTATATGCTTTCGATAAGCTTCGTGCCGTACGGGGCGGCTTCAGAATACGAATTTCAACGCTTTTGCTCCTTGCCCTCATCGGCGGCTCATTAGGTGCACTTATTGGGATATATGTATTAAGACACAAAACCAAAAAGGTCTATTTTACCTACACCGTACCGATAATGCTTGCGGTTCAGATATTTTTTATTGTTAAATTCTTGATATAGAAAAAAGAGGAAAGCTCGAAAAATGAGCTTTCCTTTTTATTCATAATTCTAAACACGCGCACGGGGATGAGAGCGGCTGTAAACATCCTTAATTCTCTTTTTAGCCATGTTAGCGTAAAACTGAGTTGAAGATATATCGGAATGTCCCATCATTTCCTGGATTGAACGAAGGTCCGCTCCGTTTTCCAAAAGATGCATTGCAAAGGAATGCCGAAGGGTGTGGGGAGTGATGTCCTTTTCAATTCCGGCCTCAGCGGCATAATGCTTGATAATCTTCCAAAAGCCCTGACGGCTCAGGCGGTTGCCGTTACAATTAACAAATAAGGCAGTTTCCGACGGGTCGATTATCATAACCTTTCTTGAGTTTGAAAGGTAGTCTGAAATTGCGTCTGCCGCAACGGTATGTATCGGAACAATCCTTTTGTTTGCTCCCGAACGGCATTTTATGTAACCCAATTCAATGCTGACATCGTCAATGTTGAGCGAAATAAGCTCCGTAACCCTTATTCCCGTTGCGTACAAAAGCTCAAGCATTGCCTTATCCCTATAGCCTTTAAGGTCAACGCATTTAGGCTGATTAAGAAGCTGTGTTATCTCGTCGGACGAAAGAATTTCAGGCTCTTTTTTAGGTATCTTCCCTGCCTTTATGTTCGCCGTCGGGTCATATGAAATAAGCTTTTCCCGAAGCAAAAACTTATAGTAAGCCCTGACGGAAGCCACATTTCTTGCCAATGTTGAAGCCGCCTTGCCGAGCTCCTTTAAATGCTCGATATACGCAGAAACAGATGCGCTCGTTGCAAGAAGTGAGCTTTCAAACTGTTCGTCATGCTCCAAAAATCCTATAAACTGACATATATCTCTTTTATATGATTCCAAAGTATTATCCGACACTTTTTTCTCATGCACAAGATAATCCTCAAATTCTGTTATGTAAGCTGTCATTTTCCATTCCCCTAATATTTTTTGGTTACCATAATATTTTACTCCAAAATTGAGGATTTGTACAGTCTTTTTTACAAAAATATTACACAAAAATTACTGCTTATTTTCGTGCAAGATTTTTCGCTTCATATATATTGTGTTTATATATACAGTCCGCAAACAACATTTAGGATTGGAGGAATAATGTAAATTTCCGCCAATCTTGAAAAAAGCATAAAAACAAACATAATAACGCAGGAAATAAGCATAAACCGAGTGTTCACGGAAAAGTCGGGAGAGGTCTTTCTCCGGCAAATTTTAATCATAGAAATTGATGCTCGCACAGAATTTACAGAGGCAAAAACCAAAGGCGGAAGCCATAGCAGTGACGGAATAACCAATGCAATAAGGATAAATACGATAGACTTAAAGCCGTACACACTGTAAAATGCCGAAGCCAAATAGCCTACGGCAAAGCCACGATAAGCGTCAATCAGCGGAATTACCGCAATACCGAACGGCGAAAATCCGAACACCACGGCAGCCGCCGAAATAAGAAATGCCGAACAAAACGCACGAAAGACAAGCGTCGAGTGGGAAAGCCCGTCCAATCCGCCGAAAAATGCGGAAAGATACTCGCTGTCAGAAAAGCTTTTTCCTCCCGATATTCCCAAAAGTACACCTACAATCGATGCGGCAAAGGTTATAACATACAAGCTTTTGTTTTCGCAAAAATGATTATACAGAAACCTTAAAACTCTTTTTAACATAAAAATTCCCGTCCCTTCAATAAAATATATGAAGGAGACGGGAAATAAATTCGTTTTTGATTACTTTGATAATTGCTTCGATTTCTCTGCACACTTGTCCATAGCTTCCATGAGCGAAGCACGGAAACCGCTCTGTTCCAACACCTTAACCGCCTCTATGGTCGTCCCTCCGGGAGAGCAGACCATGTCCTTTAAAACCGCCGGATGAAGGTTTGTTTCAAGAACCATTTCCGCTGCGCCGGCAACGGTATGCGATACCAAAACATAAGCCTTGTCCCGAGGAATACCGAGCTTAACCGCGGCATCCGCCATGGCTTCAATCATCATAAAAACATAAGCCGGACCGCTTCCGTTCACCGCAACGGATGCATCAAGAAGCTTTTCGTCAAGCTCGATTGCATAGCCAAAGCAGGAAAGAATTTCTTCGGCAATCTCCGCATCCTCAGAAGAAGAATCACCATTTCGGCAAAAAACCGTCATACCGCTGTTTATCTGCGCAGGCATATTCGGCATCGTCCGAATCACACGGGCATTGCCCCCGAAAAACCCCGAAACATATTCTATCGTAAGCCCCGGAGCTATTGTAATATAAAGCTTATCCGAAAATTCCGAGATTTCATTAAGCACCACAGGATAAACATTAGGCTTTACAGCCAATATAACCACATCGGAATTTTGTACAGCGTCTATATTGTTTTCGGCGGTGTTTACTCCAAGCTCGGCAATCTTTTCAAGCTTTGCGCCGTCATTATCGCTAACGGTTATGTGCTTTGGGTTGACTGCCGATGCCATACCCCGAACTATTGCCGTTGCCATATTTCCGGCTCCGATAACGCCAATTTTCAAATTCTCAATCACGATAAATCACACCTTCAGTTCGGCATGCAAGCCGATTTCATTTTTGTACGCTTCCAAAACGGGCGCAATAAATTCGTCAACAAACTCATCCACCTGCTCGGGGCACCTTCCGATAAAGTTCTTACCGTCAAGAATTGAATTAATCTCGCTTTCGGAAAGCCCGAACACTTCATCCGCAGCGATACGCTGCACAAGGTCATTCTTTTCGCCTTCCACCTTAACCTTTGCGGCGGCTGCCATGGAATGCTGCCTTATTCTTTCGTGAAGCTCCTGACGGTTTCCGCCCTTCTTAACAGCGTCCATCATAATATTCTCGGTCGCCATAAACGGGAGCTCGCTTTGAACCCTTGCAGAAATAACCTTGTCATAAACAACCATGCCCTCGGCAACATTCATATAAATGTTGAGAATTGCATCGGTAGCAAGGAATGCTTCCGCAACGGATAATCTCTTGTTTGCAGAATCGTCGAGAGTTCTTTCAAACCACTGAACGGAAGATGTCATAGCGGGGTTCAGCGCATCCGCCATAACATATCTTGCAAGAGAGCAAATTCTTTCGCTTCTCATAGGATTGCGTTTATATGCCATAGCGGACGATCCGATTTGGTTTTTCTCAAATGGCTCTTCGATTTCCTTAAGATTTTGCAATAACCTTAAATCGGTTGCAAACTTATGTGCGCTCTGCGCAATTCCGCTCAGCACATTAAGAACCCTGCTGTCAACCTTTCTGGAATATGTCTGTCCGGAAACGGGATACACACTTTCAAATCCCATTTCCGAAGCGATAATCCGCTCCATCTCTTTTATCTTTTTGCTGTCGCCCTCAAAAAGCTCCACAAAGCTTGCCTGCGTACCGGTGGTTCCCTTTGAACCGAGAAGCTTCAGACTTGAAATAACGTATTCAATATCCTGATAGTCAAGATAAAGCTCATGCAGCCAAAGCGTAGCACGCTTACCTACGGTTGTGAGCTGAGCAGGCTGAAAATGCGTAAACCCGAGGGTGGGCAAAGCCTTATATTTTTTCGCAAAATCCGCCAAAAGTGCCATAACATTGATAAGCTTTTTGCGGATGAGCATAAGCCCCTCACGCATAATGATAATATCGGTATTGTCGCCGACATAGCAGGATGTTGCTCCGAGATGTATTATCCCTGCGGCGTTCGGGCACTGAACACCGTATGCATACACATGCGACATAACATCGTGCCTTACTTCCTTTTCCCGTGCCTCCGCAACCTCGTAGTTTATATCATCCTTAAAGCGTTCAAGCTCCTCAATCTGTTCCTTTGTAACGGGGAGTCCCAATTTATTCTCCGCCTTTGCAAGGGCAATCCACAGCCTGCGCCATGTTTTGAACTTCTTGTCGGGAGAAAAAATATACTTCATTTCATCGCTTGCGTATCTTGAATTAAGCGGAGTTTCATAGGTATTTTTCAAATCCTTCACCTCAAAAAATTAATATTCCTGTTTGATAAACTTTTCTATTCTGTTAAGACCTTCCACGATATTTTCCATAGATGTTGCATACGAAAGCCTTGTATAACCTTCAGCCGCAAAGCTTCCTCCCGGAACAAGCCCGACCTTTGCAACCTCCAGAAGCTTTTCACAAAACTCATATGAGGAATTAATCTTTGTGCCGTAGAAATCCTTCCCGAAGAGCTTTGAAATATTCATCATTACATAGAAAGCCCCGTCAGGCATAGCGGCAGATAAGCCTTCAATGGAATTAATTCTTTCAACCATATAATTACGGCGCTTAACAAATTCGCCGCACATCATATTTGTAAAGTCATCATTGCCCTCGTAAGCCGCAAGAGCCGCCATCTGAGCAATGGAATTGGGATTTGAAGAAGCATGGCTCTGCATATTCGCCATAGCCTTTGTGATTTTCTCGTCAGCGGCGGTAAAACCTATTCTCCACCCCGTCATTGAATGGCTTTTTGAAAGACCGTTAACAATTATTGTCCTCTGCTTTATTTCATCCCCGAATGAAGCAATGCTCACATGCTTTTCGCCGTCATATATAAGCTTTTCGTAAATCTCATCAGAAATTACATACAGATTGTGCTCAACTGCAAACTCAGCCAAAGCACGGATTTCGTTCTCATTATAGATAAGACCTGTGGGATTATTGGGGCTGTTGAGCACAAAAGCCTTTGTTTTATCCGTAAGAGCCTTTTCAAGGTCGGAAACCGTAATCTTAAATCCGTTTTCGCCTCTTATGATTACGGGCGTTCCGTCCGCAAGCTTTACCATTTCGGGATAGCTGACCCAATAAGGTGCCGGAATTATTACCTCATCGCCCGGATTGCAGATTGCGGAAAAAGCATTTACCAAGGAATGTTTTGCGCCGTTGCTTACTACAATCTGGCTTGGCTTATAGAAAAGACCGTTATCACGCTCAAGCTTTTTGCAAATTGCCGATTTAAGCTCAGGAATTCCCGAAGCGGGAGTATATTTCGTAAAGCCGTCACGAATTGCCTTGATAGCGGCATCCTTAATGTAATCCGGCGTATCAAAATCAGGCTGACCAGCACCGAAGCCTATGACATTTTCACCTGCCGCCTTAAGCGCCTTAACCTTCTCATCAATCGCAAGAGTCGGCGAAGGATTTATTGTACCAATCTTTTTAGATATAGAAATTTCCATTCAAATCGTCCTCACAATAGTATTATATATATATTGTAATACAAAATCGAAATTTTTGCAAGTTTTTTATTACATAAATTCATAAATTGTTTTTGACAAAAGTTATATAGTTTTCATAAAAACCCATAAAACAAGTTTTCATGTGCAACGGTTTATAAAAAACCGTGCCGTTTTTCGTCATATTCGTCATATTATGAAAGAAAAACACCGATAATATTTCAAGAAAAAAGTATTCCAATAAGACAGCAAAAACCTGCACCGTATTTTATGCAGGTTCCTTTTTTTCTGTATTATACTCCGAATGCGTTTTCGATATGATTAACCTTAACCGTTTTAAAACCGCCGAAAACCGACCTTTTGTACATTACCTCGATTACATCGAATCTGTAATCGCTGTCGCTTCCGTTTTGCATTATAAAGCTCATTGCGGTATTAACGATTTTTTGCTGTTTTATTACATTAACCGCCTCGGAGGGTGCTCCGAAATCCTCGGAATTTCTTGTTTTCACCTCAACAAAGACGATGTAATCATCTTTCCTTGCAATAATGTCAATCTCCCCGCCGCGATTTCTGTAATTTCGTTCAAGAATTTTATAGCCCTTATGCTTCAGGAAAGTGCAAGCCGATGCTTCACCGAAAGTCCCAACGGATTTATTGTCAGTTTTCATATCATTCACCCAGTATTTTTTTAAGAAAGCTCTTTCTGTGTATAGGGCACGGGCCAAGCCTCTTAAGCGCATCAATATGTGCCGCCGTACCGTAGCCCTTATGCTTATCAAAGCCATATTCGGGATACTTGTCCGAAAGCTCCCTTATGTACCTGTCACGGCTCACCTTTGCAAGTATCGAAGCCGCCGCAATGCACGCAACCTTCGCATCGCCTTTAACGACAGTTTCATGAGGTAAATCCATATTCTTTATGCTGTTGCCGTCAATAAGAACATAATCAGGCTTTACTCCAAGAGAATCAACAGCGGCATTCATAGCCTTATGCGTTGCATTCAGAATATTTATTTCGTCAATTTCATGCTCGTCAACCGAAGCAATGGCATAGTAATCCGCATTTTCGATTATATAATCAAAAACCTTCTCACGCTTTTTTTCGCTCAGCTTTTTTGAGTCCTTAATATCGGGAATATATTTATCCTCGCTCATAATGACAGCCGCCGCAAAAACAGGCCCTGCCAAAGGCCCTCTGCCTGCCTCGTCGACTCCGGCGATAAGCCTAAAGCCCTTTTCGTGAAGGAGATGTTCCGTTTCTGTCATAACCTATTCAGCCCTTTCAAGAGAAATACAGCCAAGCTTACAGCCTCTGAATTCATCAAGCAAAATCTTGGCCGCACGCTCGGTGTCAATCACTCCGCCGCTTCTTAAAAATCCCCTGTTTTTGCCGATAAGCTCCAAAATCTCATAGGATGTTACCGTTCCGTCAGGCTTTGGAAGCTTGTAACGCTCACAAAGATTTTTTTCATAGCCTACCGTGCGAAGTGCACCTATAAGCGCACACGCAAGCTCTTCCGGATCTAAAATTTCATCCTTTATGGCACCTGTGAACGCAAGCTTGTAGCCAACATTTTCGTCCTCAAACTTCGGCCACAGAATACCGGGAGTATCCAAAAGCTCGAAGCCGTTGCCGAGGCGAATCCACTGCTTCCCTCTTGTAACGCCCGGCTTATCCCCAACCTTTGTGCTTGCCCTTTTGGAAATTTTATTTATAAAAGACGATTTGCCCACATTGGGCACACCGACAATCATCATTCTGATGCTCTTGTTTATGCCCCGTTTGGCATTGGCTTCGATTTTATCCGAAAGGACATTGCGCACCTCGCCGATGACCTTATCGGTTCCTCTGCCGCTTTGGCAATCGGTAACACAAACACGGATATTGTTTTTTAAAAAATACCTGACCCATTCCTCGGTTCTTTCCTTGTCCGCCATATCCGCCTTATTGAGCACCACAACTCTGGGTTTGCCGCGCGTCAGGCTGTCAATGTCGGGATTTCTCGACGCAATGGGAATTCTTGCATCAAGAAGTTCAATCACAACATCAACAAGCTTAATGTCCTGCTCAATATTCCTTCTTGTTTTGGTCATATGACCGGGAAACCACTGAATACTCATAATTCCACCTATTTAAGCAATCCGAATGAATTAAACGGATAAACTCTGAACACAGCCTGCCCCACTATATCCTTTTTATTTACAGGGCCTATGTCACGGCTGTCACGGCTGTTCGCACGATTATCTCCCATGACGAAAATATAGTCATCGGGAACCTTATACGGGTTATCCTTTGTGGGAGTAATCCACTGATATACAAGGTCGGGCTCGTCGGAGGGCACGGGCTTTCCGGCAGCGTCCGCCGCAAAGCTTATACCGTGATTTGAAACCGAGCCGGTATAATCCTCCGAAAGTGCGGTACCGTCAACAAAAACCGTACCGTCACCATCCACAAAAACAGTTTGCCCGGAAAGTGCAATAACCCTTTTGATGTACGGTCTTGAATCATCTCCGTACGGGTCAAACACAACAATATCGCCGTTATCGGGCTCATAGTTCAGTTTTATAACACAAAGCCTGTCGCCGTCTGCGAGTGTATAATCCATGGAATGGCCGTCAACCAAAACCATAGTAAACAAAAACTTTCTGATCAGGAAAGCCGCAACAAATGCGACAACTATAACCATAATCCAGTCAACAACTTCTTTTAAAACCTTGTTCTGAATAGCAAACATAGGGACAAACCTCCAAAAAAGCAAACGAGGCCGCTGTCAGCCGCCTCATTTATCTTGAAATTATATTCTTTCTTTAACCTTAGCTGCCTTACCAACGCGATCTCTGAGGTAATAGAGCTTAGCGCGTCTAACCTTACCGTGACGAACAACTTCAATTCTGTCGATAAGGGGAGAGTTAACAGGGAATGTCTTTTCAACACCCACACCGTAAGATACTCTTCTTACCTTGAATGTTTCCTGGATTCCGCCATGCTTCTTAGCGATAACGGTACCTTCAAACATCTGGATTCTTTCTTTAGAGCCTTCCTTGATTTTAATGTACACCTTAACGGTATCACCGATTAAAACCTCAGGCAAATCGGTTCTGATCTGCTCAGCAGTAATTGCCTTAACTATATCCATGAGTTGCGTCCTCCTTTCCCCAAAGACATTCATGCCGAAATCAAATCGACAGAGGACTGCCCGTAATTCTATAAGATTATATCACACTTATTAAAAAAATGCAAGCCTTTTTGGAAAACTTTTTAAATTTTTTTATTTTAGAGCAAATAGTACCAAAGATACGGCCAAACAAAGCGTTTTGGGCGGCTGTCCCCTTCTTCCTTGACCGATACGCGGCGCATTAAATACCACTTTTTATCTCTGTATCTGAAATCAATAATATCCGCTCTGTCACCACATTCGTAATAAACCTGTGCGTATTCGTCACTGTAAAATAAAATCTTAATGCTGTCTGCCGGAACGACAATGTCCTCCTGAACATACTCGTCCTCAAACTCACTCGCATGAGAGGCGGTGTATATTTCACATTTCAGAACAGCAATTCCCCAGAAGACTAAAGCGGCAAGAATTCCGAAAAGAATCACTTTTTTAATAAACTTTCTCATAAGAATCTCCGATATTGATTATTTTATCCGGGATAGTATTCGGAAAGCGCAAAGCTGATACTGAGCTGAGTTTCGTTTCTGAGAACAACATATGTAACGGTATCACCGATACTCTTTTGCTGAACCACATTCTTTATGTCATTTGCAGACGAGATTTTTTTACCGTCAACCGACAAAACAAGGTCGCCCGACTTAAGCCCTGCCTTTTCTGCGTTTGAACCGCTCTGGACATTGTTTATATATACACCCAAGTATTTCGCACGGTACATCCAGGCAGATGCGGAATTATTTATGTCAATATAATCCATGCCGGTAGAAATTCTTCCCCGTACATATCCGTACTCAATAATATCGTTAGCTATGGGCTTTACAGTATTTGCCGGAATTGCAAAGCCTAAGCCCTCAATATCACTTCCCGAGGATTTGGCATTCACAATACC
>CABUMF010000006.1 GCA_902492655.1 uncultured Eubacteriales bacterium
TAAAAATTCCCGATACCGTTAAATTTACAACGGATTTTGAAAGCCTTAATACAGCCGAGCTTATTGTTACCGCAGTTCCTTCTCATGCCACGAGAGCCACTGCCCGTAATATCAAAGATAAATATAACGGTTGCCCGATATTGAATATATCAAAAGGATTGGAGCAAAATACTATTTTAAGACTGTCTGAGGTTATTAAGTCTGAAATTCCAAATGCGGTTATTGCGGTTATGTCGGGGCCCTCCCATGCTGAAGAAGTTGGCAGAAAGCTTCCTACAACAAATATTGTTGCTTGCGAGGATCATAAGCTTGCAAAGCATTTGCAGGAACAGCTGATGTCAAGTGTTTTCAGGATTTACACAAGCGATGATATGATAGGTGTGGAGCTTGGAGGGTCATTAAAAAATGTTATTGCCCTTTGTGCCGGTATTTGTGACGGTCTCGGTTTCGGCGATAATACAAAGGCTGCACTTATGACGCGCGGTATAGCAGAGATTGCAAGGCTCGGAACAACAATGGGTGCCAGAAGAGAAACCTTTTCCGGACTTTCCGGGATAGGGGACTTGATTGTTACCTGCACAAGTATGCACAGCCGTAATCGACGCGCCGGAATACTTATCGGAGAAGGTATGAAGGTTTCCGATGCAATAGAGAGTGTTCATATGGTTGTTGAAGGTTTCAGAACTGCCGATGCCGCTATGGCGCTTTCCAAAAAATACAATGTTGAAATGCCTATTTGTGCCGAAGCATACAAGGTGTTGTTTGAGGATAAATCTCCAAAAGAAGCAGTTTATGACCTCATGCTCAGGGACAAAAAATCAGAATTGGAGTGATTTTAATGATAAATTACACAATGCTTGCCGATTTTTATGAATTTACTATGGCAAACGGATATTTTGAAAACGGTTGCGGCTCAGAAATTGCAATTTTTGATATGTTTTTCAGAAAAGTGCCGGACGGCGGTGGTTTTGCCGTTGTTGCCGGTCTGGAGCAGCTTATAGAATATTTTAAGGATTTGAAATTTGATGATAATGATATTAGCTTTTTGAGAAGCAAAGGCATTTTTTCCGAAGAATTTCTCGATTATCTCAAAAACTTCAAATTTGAGTGTGATGTCTGGGCAATCCCCGAAGGTACTCCCGTTTTCCCGGGAGAGCCCATTGTGACTGTCAGAGGGCCTGTTATTCAGGCTCAGCTTGTTGAAACAATGGTGCTTTTAACAATTAACCACCAAAGTTTGATAGCTACCAAAGCAAACAGAATTTGCCGTGCCGCAGAAGGCAGAAGCGTTATGGAATTCGGTTCGAGAAGAGCTCAGGGCTATAACGGTGCAATTATGGGAGCGAGGGCGGCTTATATCGGAGGATGCGTCGGAACTGCTTGCGCTATCTGCGAAAGGGATTACGGAATACCGGCTCTCGGAACAATGGCTCACAGTTGGATTCAGATGTTTGATACCGAGTATGATGCTTTTAAGGCATATGCTGAAAGCTATCCCGAAAATACCACTTTGCTTATTGATACATACAATGTCCTTAAATCGGGGCTTCCGAATGCAATTAAGGTATTTAAAGATGTAATTGTTCCCAAAGGCTACAGACCTGCCGGAGTAAGAATTGACAGCGGTGACATAACATATCTTACAAAAAAAATCAGAGCAAAGCTTGATGAGGAAGGCTTCCCGGACTGTAAAATTGTAGTTTCCAACTCCCTTGACGAAGACATAATCCGTGATATAATCAAGCAAGGGGCTTGCGTTGATTCCTTTGGCGTTGGCGAAAGATTGATTACATCAAAAAGCGAGCCTGTTTTCGGCGGTGTGTATAAGCTTGTGGCTGTGGAAAAGGATGGCGAGGTTGTACCTAAAATCAAGATAAGTGAAAATGTATCTAAAATAACAAATCCCGATTTCAAAAGGATTTACAGGCTGTATTCAAGAGAAAACGACAAAGCATTGGCAGATGTGTTGACCTGTCGTGATGAAGTGATTGACGATACCCAAAATTACGAGATTTTTGACCCTCAATACACCTGGAAACGAAAAGATGTATATGATTTTTATGCAAAGGAATTGCAGGTTCCTGTTTTTGACAAGGGTAAATGCGTGTATGAGTCCCCTGATGTTCATGAAATCAAAAGGTATTGTGCGGAGCAAATCGGTCATCTGTGGGACGAGGTTCTGAGATTTGAAAATCCTCATAACTACTATGTGGATTTGTCGCAAAAGCTTTGGGACAAAAAGAATGAATTATTAAAAAAATATTCAATAAAATAAGGAGATTAGAAATGTATAAGTTTAACAATGTAGAGAAAGAAATATCGTTTGACAAATATAACACTCCAACTCCTTGGATGAATTATTTCTCAAACGGCACATTTCACACCATGATGAGTCAGGCAGGCGGCGGTGTTGCGTTTTATAAGTCACCCCAGATTTGGAGATTGAATCACTATAGATTTTTTCACCTGCCCACTGACCGCAGCGGCTTTTACACATATATTAAGGACGGCGAAAAGTATTGGTGTCCGACAAACGAGCCATGTAAGGAAAAGCCTGAGGTTTGGAAATCCACTCACGGAATGGGCTACAGCCGTTTTGAAGCCAAGCACAACGGCGTTTCCGCAGAAACTACATATTTTGTGGGTGAATACGCAAACTGCCTTATCTGGAACATGAAATTAAAGAGCGATACCGACAAGAAAATCACGGTATTTCCATATGTAGAGCTCGGTATGATGGAATTTATGCGCGAGCTTCAGTGGCAGTGCTACAATAAGCATCAGATGACCGTTTACAATATGGACGATATTTTGGTGTTTAAATACGGCGTTGAAATGCAGCCAAAGCCTGACGAGACGCCCCTTGCGTATTTTGCGGCAAATGTTCCCGTTTCTGCTTTTGACTGTGACCGTGATGAATTTGTGGGCAGCTACAGAAGTGAGGAAAACCCTCAAAATGTTGAAAAGGGCTTCTGTACAAATTCAACCCTTGCAGGAGGAGATCCTTGCTTTGCGCTTCAGCTTGATATAGAGCTTAAAGCCGGTGAAGAAAAGACAGTTAATATTTTCCTCGGAACCGAAATGACGGAAAACGATATAATAAACACAGTAAAAGAGTGCAGAAAGGATGATTTTGTCAAAAAGTCATTCGACAGGCTTCATAAGCACTGGGAGGATTATCTCGGCCATTTCAGCTGTGAAATTCCTGATAAGGACGCAGAAACAATGATTAACATTTGGAATCCTTACCAGGCTGAAAGAAATTTCCTGTTTTCGAGAAATCTTTCTTACTACGCAACCGGTACATTCAGAGGAGTAGGTGTTCGTGATACGGCACAGGACATACTTTCTATGGTTCCTTTTGATACCGAAAGAGCAAAGGATAAGCTTAATCTATTGTTTACTCAGCAGTACCGGGACGGTCACTGTAACCACTATTGTTTTCCCTATGAAGGCTGGGAACCGGTAACAAGAATTCATTCCGATAACCATTTGTGGCTCGTTATGACCTGCTACAACATAGTTATTGAAGAAGGTAAGCTGGATTATTTGGATGAAGTCGTACCCTTTTATGACGGCGGCGAGGACACGGTTTGGAATCACATTAAAAAGTCAATCGACTTTACAATGGCAAATCTCGGTTCTCATGGCTTTCCGCTTATGCTTGCCTCTGACTGGAACGATATGCTTTATAAGGTTTGCAGAGAAGGAAAGGGTGAAAGTATCTGGACTTCAATGCAGTTCGGTACGGTTCTCCCGATGATTGCAGAGCTTGCAAGACTTAAAGGTGAGGATGATTCAAAATACCTTGAGATTTTTGATGAGCAGAAAAAGCTTGTCAATGATGTTGCTTGGGACGGTGAATGGTACAGAAGATGTATCACCGACGAAGGTAGATTTATCGGCTCAAAAGAAGAACCCCAGGCAAAAATTTGGCTTAATTCTCAAAGCTGGTCGGTTATTTCCAAAATGGGTGAGCATGGCAGTGAGGCGATGGACAGCGTTAAGAAATATCTTGATACGGAGCTTGGAATCAAAAAAATTCATCCTTCAATGAAGGATTATCCTTCAAAAGAAGATCCTCTCACATATTACAATAAGGGATGCGGCGAAAACGGCTCTGTTTTCTGCCACGCAAATACTTGGGCAATCATTGCAGAATGTATGCTTGGAAGACCGGAAAATGCTTATAAGTATTATCATCAGCTCCTTCCTATGGTTGCTCAGGAAAAAGCAGGGGAATGGAGATACAAGGCTGAACCCTATGTTTATGCATCTAACATTTTCGGCCCCGAAAGCGATAAATTCGGGCTTGCCAATGTTAGCTGGCTTACGGGTACCGCCGCATGGATGTATATTGCCGCAACGCAGTATATTTTAGGTGTAAAGGCAAAATGGGACGGTCTTGAAATAAATCCATGTCTGCCAAAAGAGTGGAAAGAGGTAAAAATTTCAAGAGTTTTCAGGGGCGTAAGATACAACATCACCGTTAAAAACGGAGGAAAGAAAACTTTTATTCCGTTCGATTCTTCCGAAAAAACAGTAGATATTATTATTGAAAATTAGGTGAATACATGGAAATGTATGATTCAGGAAGCGCATTTATTGAATATGTTGTCAAGAAAAAGCTGACAGTTAAAGAGGTTTTTATTCGCACACTTATAGTTTTGGTTGCATTGGTAGTTTTTTGGCTGAGTCTTGCTGTAAACTTGGGTATGCTCGGTATTATTGTGTCCGTTTGGTTTTCTTATTTTTTTATTTCCCAAAGACGCATCGAGTTTGAGTATGCCTTAAAGGGAGAAATCCTCGATGTTTATAAGATTATGTCAAAAAGCCGTAGGAGAAAGCTCATTCCGTTAGAGCTTTCAAGGCTGGAGAAGTTTGGGAAAATCGGGGATGTTGAATATAATCACCAGCTTAATATCAAAACCAAGGTGCTTGATTTTTCCTCGGGTGATAAAAAGAAAACTGACAGAATGTATTATTGCGTAGTTACAAGACCGAAGGGTAAGTATATGGTTATCATTGAGCCTGACGACAGAATATTAGAGGCTGTTAGTGCGATTATTCCGAAATATTTATAATCGGGAGGGATTGTTATGAAACTTGTTACCGCATCCGAAATGATGAATGCCGACCGCTCCATGGCGGAAAACTATGATTATCCAACGCTTTTGCTTATGGAGCACGCCGCACAAGCCGTTTTTTCTGAAATGCAAAAGCGCAATCTGTGCAGTAAAAGGATAGCTGTAGTTTGCGGCAAGGGTAATAACGGCGGTGACGGATATGCCCTCGCAAGAATGCTTTTTGAAAGCGGTGCCGATGTTAAAATAATCAATGCATTTTCTATGATGCCTAAAGGTATGGACGCCGAAGTAAACTACCGTATTTGCAGAAAAACCGGTGTAAGGTTTGCCGAAGCATCTTATATTGATGAGGCGGATGTTATTGTCGATGCACTTTTCGGTATCGGCATGAATAATCGCCTGAATGATTTTTGCGGCGAGATTATTACAAGAATTAACAATTCAGATGCTTATGTTGTTGCGATAGATTTGCCAAGCGGAGCATACGGTGATTATTGCGTTCAGCAGAACACCTGCGTTAAAGCGGATTTGACCGTGACCTTTGCCGCAATGAAGAATGCTCTTGTGTTCTTTCCGTCAGCGCTTTACGCCGGTGAGGTGGTTTGCCGTGACATCGGAATTATAGATGAATGTATGGATTCAGACAAGTTTATTATTGACAAGCCGCTTGTCAGCGGTTTATTGCCAAAAAGAAGGGCGGACGGACATAAGGGAACCTTTGGGAAGCTTGTGTGCATAGCGGGTTCTCCCGGGCTTTCAGGTGCCGCTTATATGTGCTCCGAAGCTGCGTTACGCTCAGGATGCGGACTTGTTAAGCTTTATGTTCCGGAGAGTATTTCTGAAATCATGGAACAAAAAACAACAGAGGTTATGACTTATGCACTGCCCTCAGGCGGTGACGGATTAATTTCTAGCGCATCTACTGAAATTACAGCAGCGTCGCTTGCCTGCGACGCTGTGCTGTTCGGCTGCGGTATCGGAAGAAACGATGAGGTTTCAGACGCACTTCAGGCTTTAATAACCACGACAAATGTTCCAGTTATAATTGACGCGGACGGGCTTTTTGCTCTCTCAAAGAATTTAGATATTTTGGAGGAGAAGACCTGCCCCGTAATCCTTACTCCTCACCTTGGCGAAATGGCAAGGCTGTCGGGCGATACCCAAGAGGAGCTTGCAGAGAAGCCTCTTTTATGCGCATCGAGGTTCGCTGTTAAGAACGGTGTAACACTTGTCATGAAGTCCGCTCGAACTGTAGTTGCTTCTCCTGACGGAAGGGTATTTGTTAATATTATGGGTAATTCGGGGCTTGCAAAGGGCGGAAGCGGTGACTGCCTTGCAGGGATTATAGCTTCCCTTGTCGCACAAGGCGCCGACGCTCTTTCTGCGGCAGTTTGCGGCGTTGCTGTCCATGCGCTTGCGGGCGATATTTCAAAAGATAAAAAGGGTAGCGAATATTCATTTACTCCTACTGACATAATTGATAATCTTGGATTTGCATTTTCGGAGTTTGAGGAGTTGTAAAATTTTGCAAAGAGTAATTTCTGAAATAAATCTTGATGCGTTAGAGCATAATTTTAATATAATTAAAAACCGCACTAAAAGTAAAATAATGTGCGTTGTAAAAGCGAATGCATACGGACACGGCGTAGCTCAAATTGCGCCTTTTCTTGATAAACTCGGTGCGGATGCTTTTGCTGTTGCGGATATTGACGAAGGAATAGAATTAAGAAACTGCGGTGTTAAAAAGCCTTGCCTTGTTCTCGGATATTCCGATGAACCCGAAAAGGCTGTTGAGTACGACATAATGCCTGCGATTTTTGATTTAAATACGGCTCAAAAGCTGTCACATGCTGCCGTAAAGTGCGGTAAAACCGCGAAAATTCATATAGCGCTTGACACGGGTATGTCACGAATCGGATTTAATATTAATAATATGAATGACAGTGGGGAAGTTATTGAACAGATAAAAAGCATTAATAAGCTGCCGGGGATAATTATTGACGGCATATTTTCTCATTTTACCACTGCCGATGAAGAAGATACGAGATACACCGACAGGCAGTTTAATCTTTTTATGGATTTTGTTGACAGGATTGAAGCATCGGGCATTAAAATTCCCACAAAACATATATCAAACAGCGCCGCTACAATGATGTATCCTAATATGCACCTTGATATGGTTCGACCCGGAATAATACTATACGGGCTTGCTCCGTCAGAATATCTTAATAAGAAAAATTTTGGGTTTATGCCCGTTATGACGCTTAAAGCTAAGGTTTCGAGAGTTGAAAATCTTTCCGAAGGCATCTGTGTAGGATACGGAAATACTTTTGTTACACCGCATCCTATGCGTGTGGCAACAGTAGGAATAGGATATGCGGACGGATATTTCCGCACCTTCTCGGGGAAAGCCTGTGCCGTATATAGCGGTCATAAAGTTAAAAATATCGGCAGAATTTGTATGGATCAATGTATGTTTGATGTAAGTTCTGTCAACAATATTGGTGTAGGGGATTACCTCACGCTGTTCGGTACCGATTTGACGGCAGATTCTTTAGCGGAAGTCGCAGGAACAATAGGCTACGAGCTGGTCTGCGCTGTCGGACGGAGAGTACCGAGGATTTATTTGCAGCACGGCAAAAAATGCTCCGAGCAAAATTATTTGTTGGAAAACATTGTTCGTTGACTTTTTTTGTGTTATGTTGTATAATAAATCTGTACTTATAGTGTAGATATAAATAGAATTACACTTTGAAGTAACAGTATTGGGGGCTTGGTTGTTTTGGCACACAAAATCACTATTACGCTGCCTGATGAAAGCTATTCGGCTCTTTCGGAAATGGCGAAACAGTCCGATACCTCGGATGATGTTTTGGCAGCAAAAGCCGTTGAGATTTATATACGCAGAAATCGTGAACTGTTTTGCGCAATGCAGAAAGGTTATGAAGAAATGGGTGACATAAATCTCGAAATTGCTGAGGAGTTTTTGGCAGCCGACAATGAATTGTTATTGCAATATGAGGAAAAACTTTCGGAGTGTGAATAGAATTGGTTGTAAAACGAGGAGATCTTTTTTACGCTGATTTGAGTCCGGTTGTTGGTTCGGAACAGGGCGGAATACGACCTGTTTTGGTTATTCAGAACGATGTTGGAAATAAATACAGCCCAACTGTTATAACCGCCGCAGTGACCTCTAAAATCAATAAGGCAAAGCTGCCCACTCATATCGAACTTGATGCAAAGTCCTTTGGGCTTGCAAAAAATTCGGTTGTTATGGTGGAGCAGATAAGAACAATTGATAAACAAAGACTGAAAGAAAAAATAGGGCACCTTGATGAAAATGCAATGAAAAGCGTTGAAACTGCAATATTGGTAAGCTTTGGTTTGTCCGATTTTTAGGTATGCCTTACATAGGCATACTTTTTTTGCCGAAATCTATTGACAAAATATAAAAAACATTGTATAATATTAAAGGTCGTTGCCGGTATAGCTCAGTTGGTAGAGCAGCTCATTCGTAATGAGCAGGTCGCAGGTTCGAGTCCCGTTACCGGCTTGAAATAAAACCCTCAAGGCTGTCATAAACCTTGAGGGTTTTGCTTTATATTGGTTTAATAGAAACTCTTATACTTTTTTGGTTAGTATTGTTGTTTGGCGTATTTGATTGGTGAAATTCCTGTTTTTTTCTTAAAATATCGCGAAAAATAGTTGCTGTCGCCAAAACCGCAGGAATGGGCGATTTCGGATATGTCTGTAAAACCTGACTCAATTAGGGATATTGATTTTAGTATCCTCAACTCCAACACATATCCGTGTAATGATTTGCCGGTATGTTTTTTGAATTCCGAATTTATATAGTTAGAATGGAAGTGGAATATTTTAGATAACTCCGTATTATCCAGTTCTTCGCAATAATGATTTTGAACATACTCAATTATATTTTCCACATTTAAACCATCTTTTTTTGGAGTTCGTTTTTCTGATTTTTGTGCCGCTTTAAGAAGAACAAGTGATAATTCTATCGAAGTATTGAGTCTGTAGAACGGCATTTTTTTTTCATAGGTATCCATTATTTTGATAAAATGCTGCCGAAGCGAATAACAATCGGGAAGAAAACAGTAATTATCAAAGCATGGAGCATCTGAAAATGATACTTTCTCAAACGGAGTTTTTCCTCCCATGTTCTTTATGTTTACCGGAGGTATTGGGGCTTCAAAAGCGGAAAATCTTTGAGTGAAATCAAAGTTAATGGCATTGTAAACAGTATTTGCCGGCAAAATTCGGTAGTTTTGTCCTGAGTTGATAAAAAGCAAACTGTAAGCAGGCATAACAAAGGTTTTGTCATTTACCATTATTTTACCCTCACCGCTTTCAACGAAAAACAGCCGTGCATCTATCGGGCAACATTCTGAAAATTGCGAATGTTCTTGAATTGTTAAGAATCTCGAAAACCTTACAAATGGATTAATATCTTTCAGTTCCATTACAAGCCCTTTCTTCTTCTCTGTTCCACATGGTATCGGAATTGTTATTAAAATCATTCTTTTCACCAATCAATAAGCTAAACAGCTTATCTGCAAACAGCTTGTGCATTTCTCTTGTAGGATGATTGATGCGGTTCTCCAAAAGCATTGTGGTATCGGTTGTTTTATTTAACTTCTTCCACTCATAATAACAATCACAAACAGATATTCCCATTTCTTTTGCCAGATTGACGCTGTTTTCCATAAACAAATCCATTTTTCCGGAATTTTGAAATTCGGCTGTTTTTGCGGCATACTCAAGATACTGTTTGCTTGTATCGGGTGCAACATAAGTGTTCAGCATATTAGGCGTCATAAAAACAGTATCAATACCTTTTTCGATGCATTTTGTGAAGATTGTATTCAGAGAAGTGATATAATCTTCCAAGCTGCCGTTAACATCGTTTAAACCGAAACAAACAATAATCAAATCCGGATTGTGAGCTAAAACCTGTTTGTCCAATCGGCATAGGGAGCTTTTTGCAGTTGTTCCGCCGATTCCGGCATTGATTATGTTTACAGGGACATAATTTCTGACTTCGTTCAGTCTTTTTTTTAGTATATTCCAATATACTGCTTCATAATCTATTTCACCCGGACCAAACGCACCATGGGTTATACTGTCACCGAAAACAACTATTGTGATTGGACCGTTTTCCATAAGTTGTTCTATATTCATGTTAAGCTTGTCTTTAATTTTCATTTAAGCCATCTCCGCAACAAACAGTGTATCATATTTAAATACTTGTATCAATAATATATTGCACAAATCTTTATTTTGTGCTAAAATATCTTTATTTTGTATATTGATTATAGCATAATTTTTTGTTAAAATCAAGATACAATAATAAAGAAAAACGGTGGACTTTTATATGATTACACGCAAAAAAGAACGAACAGCAAATATTGCATTTTTTTCTGTAATTCACGAAGTGTATTTTGAACAGTTTGAGGGACTTGAAGAATCCTTGAACGGTTATCACGCCGATACAGTGAAATTGGTAGAAAACAATGGTGTAAAGGTGTTTGATTATGGTATTATCGGTTCCAACAGTGAAGCATTTGCAACAGCAGAGAGAATTAACGGCGATAATATAGATCTTATTATATGTAATATGATTACATACGCTACTTCATCGGTTTTTGCGCCAATAGTGCAGAACACAAATTCACCGATTATTCTTACGGCGTTACAGCCGCTTATGCATATGGATTACTCAAAAGCCTGCACATTTATGCAGCTTGAGAATGACAATATTTGTTCTGTACCGGAGTTTACGGGTGTTGCAATTCGTTTCGGAAAACCTGTAAAAGATGTAATAATAGGCTGCTTGTATAATGATAAAGAGGCAGAGAAGCAAATTTCGGAGTGGTGTGAGATTGCAAAGGTGTTGCATGATTTAAAGGGAGCGAGACTCGGCCTTATGGGCCATGTTCTTGAGGCGATGTATGATATGCACGCAGACCCAACGGCAATATCTGGGGCATTCGGATTGCACATTCCGCTGATTGAAATTGATGATGTTGTTAAGGAATATCAAAAAGTTACAACGGCGGAAATTGAAGAAAAAAAGGCGTTAATTCTTGAAGAATTTGATACACCTACGCCGATAAGCGACCCTGTTACGATGAAGCTTACTGATGCGGACCTCGAAAAGGCGGCAAAGGGAGCGGCGGCACTCGACAGGCTTATTGACACATTCAAGCTTGACGGTCTTGCGTACTATTATGAAGGTCAAGAGAATACTATACAGCGTGAGGTTGCAACATCGTTCATTGTGGGTAATTCAATACTCAATGCACAGGGGATACCGATGTGTGGTGAATTTGATATTAAAACATTAGTTGCCATGCTTATTATGGATAGGCTAAACATAGGTGGAAGTTTTGCGGAATTTCATCCGTTTGATTTCAATGAGGACTTTATTCTTGTCGGACATGACGGTCCGCATCATATCGCAATTGCGGAGGGTAAGCCCATTTTAAGAAGTCTTACAAAGTTTCATGGCAAACCGGGAAGCGGTGCATCTGTTGAGTTTAAGTTAAAAGAAGGACCGATTACAATGCTGGGCATCACACAGACGCATGATGGAAGATTTAAATTTGTAATAGGAGAGGGTTACTCCAAAAAAGGACCTATCCCGCCGACAGGTAACACAAATACAAGAGGATTTTTTGAGCCTACAACAAAGGAATTTATCAAGAAATGGGTAATGGAAGGTCCGACACATCATTACGCATTGGGAATAGGTCATTATGCATGTACAATTAAAAAGATTGCTGATGTGCTGGGAATAGAAAGTGTAATTGTCAAATAAGGAGAATATACCATGTTTAAAAGAATAACGCTTGAAGTTAGTCTTAAACCTTTCAAGAAAACAGATGATAAATATATAGAGGCGGTAATACGGAAAATGTTTGCGCAGTGGATGCCGTTACTTAAAGAGCGTGAAGAAATCTCGGTTATGATGTGGACATCGGACGGAAGTGAAATATTGGAGTATAACGGAGATGACGATGCTGCATTTGAATGGTGCAGCTATGTCGGAACCGCAAATAAACCGTTCTTGTCAGAGAAAGAAAATCCGGCAACATCACTTCACGAGCGAAAGCAAAAATATATAGAAAATCCTCCTGTTATGACATACGGAGTATTAAAAAATATAGTCGGCAAAATTAAAGAAATTGGCAAGGAGTTTTATCCAAATTCAAAGATAACGGTAGGTGAAACATTTGATATAGGTCCAGAATTTGCTGTGTCAGACTTTAAGTATAACCGTCATAAGGAAATCACATCGGGGCAGAAGCTTGATACTTTCGGATTTGTTGATGCAACGGCGCTATTAAATGGTGATAATCGCCGATATGCTGCATATCCCGAAGGCATTCCCGACAAAACTCCGTTCGCAACATTTTTGGGTAAGCAAGCGAATATCTTTCTGCGAGATATGGGGTTTGACTACATTTGGCTTTCTAACGGTTTCGGGTTCAGTGATTGTCCTTGGAGCTTTGAGGGCAAAGTGTTTGACGGTAATGAATTCAAGCCCGAGAGACTGTACGGAGTAAAGAACAAGATTAAAGAATTTTGGACTTTGTTCAGGAAAGAGTGTCCCGATATTCTCATTGCGACAAGGGGTACAAATAATTCCGTAGGTATTGATTATGCAACCGATGGTGTCCCGTTGTACGATATTTATAACGGAGGACTTAATATTGTACCTCCGCCAAATTCGCCGTGGGCTGCATTAAACGATAACTTTGGACTTGAGATTATGGGGCATATGACAAGAATCTGTGAATTGCCCGAGGATGAATTTTTGTTCCGATATTACATACATGACCCGTGGTGGGTAAATTCTCCGTGGTATGACCGTTACGGCGGTGAGCCTCATGATATATATTTACCGATGGCTGTTTCAAGAATAGATGCCGCCGGTAATGTATGTTCAGCTGAATTGTTAAACATTTTATCGGTTGACAACTCATTTGGAGATATGCCCGATGCTTGTGTAAATGAACCCTTGCCGCATATATTAAAGGCTGAAAAGGATGCGGCAGATAAGCCGTCGCCGCTGGTATGGGTTTATCCAATGCGTGAATTTACAACAACAACCGATGCTGGTACGCTTTCGGAAATGTATTATGGAGATAGATATATAATGGATGCAATAAATGACGGATTTCCTCTGAATTGTGTTGTATCTGCCGATAACTTCTTAAAACACGACTTGAATATATACAAAGCAAGCATATTAGTATCGCCCATACCTCAAACGGCAGAAATTGCGAATAAATTATCGGAGTTTGAGCAGACAGGCGGTAAAGTTATATATTACGGAAGTGAAGAAAAACTGTCCGAATTTCCGGATGCCCCAAATAAGGCAGCTGTTACATCATCGCCGTCAAAAATCAGGGAAATGCTTGAACTTTTCGGATACAGCATTAAATTCAATAAAATATCGAATGATGCAAAATCACCTTGTATTACTGTGTCATCAAGCGATAATTCCATGTTGTTTTCAGTGTATAACCCAAACTTAACGACGGAAACGGCATTAAAATTCCCATGGGGAGCACCGATTTTGACAGGAACAGACTGTGAAATAAAAGACGGATATTCTATGTATAGATTTGGAAGAAGCGAACACAAGGAGTGCAGGGTGTTTGTTGAGCAGGAAAAAGGAATAATATCGTTAAAGGAAATTGCTCCTGTAAGTGTGGTATATCATAGAATACTGCGTATTACAGGTCTGAATGACGCAACGGTTTGCATATTCCCGGAAAAGCGAGGGAATGAAACATTGAAGGTTTCAAGTGTACTTAAAGGTGATTTAACGCCGGTATATTATGATCGGTTTGAACAAATTTTGGATCCTGCGTACGGTATATACTATAGGGGTGAGCATATTTGTGGGGATTACACAATTTTGTTGCCACGGTAAATTGAAGTGTCAGCTTTAGTATGGATAAAGAATAAAAGGCGTAATTTTACATTTAATAAAAATTTCCTTGAAAATTGTTGCCGGATGTGATATAATTCTATTAAAATCAAAAACAAAAATTGCTGTAATAACAGGGAGTGGTAAAAATGGAGCTTGTATGGATAACAGCTCTTGGTGTGGGTTCCGCTACGGTAATCGGCGCCGTTATTGGATTTGGATTTAAAAATATATCACATAAATTTTCCGATATTGTGTTATCATTCGCCGCCGGAGTTATGCTTGCCGCAGCCGTTCTCGGACTTATACTGCCATCGCTTGAATATGGCGGAAAATACGGAATTGTCATGACAGTAGCCGGTATTTTTACAGGTGCGATTTCCCTGAATCTGATTGACAGATTGGTTCCGCATCTGCATAAATTTACAGGTGCCGACAGCGAAAACCATAATAACACAAATCTTAACAAGGTGCTGTTGTTTGTTATGGCGATTGCTATACACAATCTGCCCGAAGGTATTGCCGCAGGTGTAGGTTTCGGTTCGGGAGATACAATACAGGCATTGATAATCGCCGGCGGTATTGCTCTGCAGAATATTCCTGAAGGTATGGTAATTATTGCGCCTATGCTCGCAGTAGGCATACCTCCTCGTAAGACATTTCTTATTGCTGTGATAACCGGATTTATCGAGGTTGTCGGAACATTTATCGGATATTTTGCTGTCAGCATATCTACTGCAATTTTGCCCTTCGCGCTTGCTTTCGCAGGCGGTACAATGCTCTATGTAATCAGCGACGAGATGATTCCCGAAACGCACGCTCACGGAAGTGAGAGAGGTGCTACATATGCTTTGCTTATAGGCTTTTGCATTATGTTGATTACAGATGTACTTTTTGGTTGATTTTGCGGAAAAATTAATTCTATGGTGTTTACCTTTTTAAGAACAAATCACAAATAGTAGGGGCAAAATCTCCGAAACGCATTTTGCCCCTTAAAAAACTCGGATTTATTATCATTCATATCTTTTTTAATATGCGATTATATAGCTTTATAATCAGTCCTACGGCAAAGGCGGCAATAATGCTTCCTTCTCTTACTCCTTTAAGTTCGCCAAGAAAGGCAAGACAGATAATTGCCGAAACGCCAATATACAAAACATCGAACAAAATCTTGATATTTTCATATTTTTTTCCTGTGGCCTCGCTTATCGCGCGGTTCATTGCTTCACCCGGAAGCATTGCGACCTTACCTTTTAATTGAAGCCATATTCCGAAAGCAAGAACAAAACAACTTACTGCCAAATACGATAACTGTTCAAGGTAACTGTTAACGGGAATATCGCGTATCAGCCAACAGGAGAGGTTTGTAAGATAGCCGTACACAAACGCCAGTACGGTTTGGATAAGGATTTCAACAGGTTTGCATTTCTTTCCGAGCAGTATAACCTGAACCGCTATCTGAATTACGCTCAGCACATTCAGCCATCCACCGAATGAAAACAGACTGCTCACCAATGATACCGAATAGGGAAGTGAAGCAACAGGCGAAGTGCCCAAACCTGCTTTTGTCGAGAACGCAACGCCCATTGAGGCTATGAATAATCCGATCAGAAACAAAATGTACTGTCTTAAAATAATCTTTATTGTTTTACCGTTCATGTAATTCATCCCTGTTAAATATTTAATATATTACAATAATTATACTACAATTTTTTCACTTTTTCAATGGCTTTTTCAGTATAAAAATAAGTATTTTGCCGCTATAACGAATAGCTGAGGTCAAAAGTAAATGTCTGCGGTTGTAAATAATAAAAGTCGGCTTTTCCCTTATAAGACTTGGAAAAAAGCCGACTATGCACCTTGTATTTTTCTTTTATACTAATCACCGAACGAAATGCCTATTGCCTTAGCCTCCTTAATCACCGAGGCTTCAGCATTGACTGTTTTTAATTTGCCCGCAACCTCACTTAAGGGAACGCTCTTTATTTCACCGTTAACCATTGCAACCATATTTCCGTATTTGCCTTTTATAATTAAGTCTGCTGCTGCGGCACCGAACCTTGTTGATATTACTCTGTCGTAAGGGCAGGGGGCGCCGCCTCGCTGAGTGTGCCCCGGAACGGCTATGCGGATTTCCTTACCGGTTTTTTCTTTGATTTTATCTGCAATTTCATAGGCAACCGAAGGATATTTCGATGTCTTGATTTTTTGCTTGTATTCTTTTTTGGACATAGCCGCATCTTCTTTGGATATTGCACCTTCTGCCACTGCAAGAATTGTAAATCTTTTTCCTGCCTTATCTCTTTTTTTGATTGATTCAACCACCTTATCCAAATCATAAGGTATCTCCGGTATAAGAATAATATCCGCACCTCCGGCAATTCCGGCGTGCAATGTCAAATGCCCTACTTTGTGTCCCATAACTTCAACAATAAATACTCTTCCGTGGGATGCGGCAGTTGTGTGAATACAGTCAATGGCATTGGTTGCAATATCAACGGCACTCTGAAATCCGAAAGTAATATCCGTACCCCAAATATCATTATCTATAGTCTTTGGAAGTGTCACAATATTTAACCCTTCGCTGCTCAGCAGGTTTGCGGTTTTATGGCTACCGTTACCTCCTAAAACAACCAAACAATCCAGATTAAGATTTTCATAGTTCATTTTCATGGCTTTGACCTTGTCCAGACCGTTTTCGTCGGGCACATTCATTTTTTTAAATGGTTGTCTGGATGTACCCAAAACAGTTCCGCCCTGTGTCAGAATACCGGAAAACTCCGAGAGGTCGACCGCATGATAATTATTGTATATCAATCCCTTATAACCGTCCTCAAACCCTATAATTTCAATGTCGTTGCTGTTTTCATACAGAGCTTTTACTACCCCTCGCATTGCTGCGTTCAACGCCTGACAATCTCCGCCGCTTGTTAATAATCCTATTTTCATTTTTATCTACCTCTCTTTTTATCCGTTTATTTCAGCATCGTATGCTTCCTGATAGAATACTTCCTGTGAATTTATTTTTTCTCCATTCGTTACAATATCAGAATAAGTGCCGTCCGGTAACATTTTTTTGCCTTTTACATTATCGCTTAAAGCAATATCGAATATATGACGGATTCGGTTTCGTACATTCTCATCATAAATGGGTGCGGCAACTTCAACTCGTCTTATTGTATTTCTTGTCATAAAATCTGCGGAGGATATGTATATTTTTTCCTCCTTACCTGTTCCAAAACGATATATACGAGAATGCTCTAAAAATCTGCCCACTATACTTATGACATTGATATTGTCCGTTACGCCTTTAATCCCCGGTTTAAGGCAGCAAATCCCCCTTACAATCAAATCAATATGAACCCCCGCCTTCGATGCCTCTATAAGCTTGTCTATAATATCCTTATCGGTGAGGGAATTGATCTTGATTCCGATATATGCGCTCTGCCTATTTGATGATTTGACTATTTCGTTGTCTATCATTTCTATAATCTTGTTTTGCATCATTTTAGGAGCAACAAGCAAATGATTTGTCTCTTCTATCGTTTCACCGAGCATCAATGCATTGAACACCTTCGCAATTTCCGCACCGAGCTCCTGATTTGCTGTAAGCAATGAAAGGTCAGTGTATTGTTTTGATGTTTTTTCGTTGTAGTTGCCCGTGCCTATCTGTGCAATATAGGAGAATCCTTCGTCTGTACTCTTTGTTATAAGACACAGCTTGGAATGAACCTTATATTTTCCTAAACCGTATATAATCCGACATCCTGCATCCTCTAACATTCTTGAAACTTCTATGTTGTTTTCTTCGTCAAACCTCGCGCGGAGCTCAACCATTACAAGAACTTCTTTCCCGTTTTCGGCGGCCTCGATCAAAGTTTCAATAATTTTACTCCGTTCCGCCACACGATATAAAGTCAGCTTGATGGATACCACACTTTCGTCCTCTGCAGCCTCATGAAGCATTGCAAGGAAGGGCTTTATGCTTTCAAATGGATACGAAAGTAATACATCCTTTTTCTCAACCTGGCTTATTATGCTTTCTTTAAGATTAAGTTTAGGGGTTGTTCTCGGAGTGCGCTTTTTAAAAAATAAATCTGTTTTTTCTCTTAAATAGTTTTGCAGTAAAAATCCGAAAGACAAATCCAACGGTGTGCCTGATTTTATAATGTGCTTTTCCGATACACCGATATACTTTGCTATTTCGGATTTCATCTTATCATTTATATCACGGGTAATCTCAATTCTCACGGGATTTAATCTTGTCCGCTTTTTTATAAGCTTACCCATTATATCTCTGTAGTCAAGATTGTCATCACTGAAATTCTCGGTATCAATATCAGCATTTCGGGTTACTCTTATAACTGTTTTTTCGCTTACTGTATGCCTTGAGAATAATTTGTACACAAAATGCAAAATAAGCTCCTCGCACAGCATAAAGGTACCGGGACGGGTCGGAATTTCAATAAGTCTTTTAAATACGCTGTTCTCGCAAGCCACAACTCCTGTTTTGTTTTTGCCTTTAGCAGTTTTCAGTAGCACTATGGCATAGAGAGTTTTATTATTAAAGAACGGGAAGGGCTGTTGCTTGCTTATAATCATAGGAGAGAGGAAGGGTGCTATATGGTGATTGAAATATTTTTCCAAACCTTCACCTTCATCCTTGGAAAGCTTATTAAAGTTAATAAGCCTTATTCCTTGCGGCTCAAGCTCGCCCATAAGCTGCTCATATATGCGGGCTTTTTTTACTTCCAATTCCTTGGTTCTTTTTAAAATTGCATTTATTTGCTGTCTGGGGGTCATACCCGTTTTGTTTTCTTTTTCGTCTTTATTAATTTTTTCCCTGTCTGTAAGAGAACCTACTCTGACCATATAAAATTCATCTAAATTAGACTGATAAATAGCAGTAAATGATAGTCTTTCCGCAAGAGGCACATCCGGGTTTCCGGCTTCGTCCAAAACACGCTCATTAAACTTGAGCCATGACAGCTCTCTGTTTACATAATATGTTTCGTTCTTCATTTCAACATCACCTTTCTTTTTTATTCCGGTTTTTGTCGTTTGTTTTTCTTTCAATATGTATCTTAACCATTGCATTATCATAATTAACCTCTCGGTATTATTAAAAGTATATAAATTATGAAATAAATACCTCTTATACTATGCTTGCCAATATTTCATCAGGATATGCCTGTATTCTTTTTAATATGGAAGGTCAATGCCTACATTATTAATTATACTTTGTATGATGCGGGAACAACTATGAACGATGTAAATCCGGATTATGTCATAGTGGGGGGAAGGGAAAGCCATTCTCTCGATACTCTGCAGAAGCAGTAATTGTAGGTGACAGAATGGATACGGATGTTATTTCCGGAATGGAGTGCGGAATGGCTACGGTACTTGTTTTATCCGGCGTTTCCTACCAAAAAACCATTTCTGATTTTTCTTATCGTCCAACTATGGTTCTGAACGGGGTTGGCGATATTGTAGAATTTGCAAAGAACCAAAAAACAAAAAAAATCTGAGAGGAAAAGCTTCCTCTCAGAATTAAACCATGAAATAATCCAAAGTCGCATTTTTAGCGGCTTTTATTTACGGAAAAAAACAACTTATTATATGCACAGGAGCAATATGCTTACTATACCGATAATTACTCCTATTAACTGCTTGATTGTAAGCTTTTCTTTAAAAAACAACCTGCCTACCATAACAGAAAGTATCGAAGTTGCGCAGTTATAGGTTGAATAAAGCATTGTTCCGTGTATAACGGAGTTGGAATATGTGTATATGCACTGAAAAATCCCCAATATTATTCCGGCGCAAGCACCTGAAATATACATTTTTCCGGTGAGTTTTGACCTGTAGTGGTTTTTTGAAAGCCTCATCGACAATAAAATAACTGCCGAAATAATGCTTGCGCTGATATATGCTATTGCAACGAATTCAAAAATCTCAAGCTTCGGTGAGGTTATTGAGTAAACTTTTTGATTTACAGAGCAAAAACCGTTGCTCAAAAAAACAATAACCATTAATACAGCCCACAAGATGTTGTCAGATTTTTTACCGCCTGTACTGTTATTGACTTTTGCACTTATCATTACAAGAGATACAAGAGTTAGCGCAATACCGGCTGTTTTTGACAGGCCGAGAGGATCGCCGAACACCAGATATGAAAACGCTATGGGGATAAGCATACTGAAATTATTTATAATTACGGTCAGCGTCATTTTACCCTTTGAAAATGCACAAACATAAAAGAATTGAAAAATAACGCTTAAAACACCCATAATTATACCTTGTAAAAGCGTTTGCCTATGAATGGATCCGCTTAATAAAAACGGTGAGAATACCAACGCCGCCATTGAGAACATCAGCATATTATAATAAATGCTGTCAAACAGAGTTTTGTCTGATTTCTTTGAAAAATCTGATTGCAGAGTGATTTTTGCAACTGCCAATATACACATTAACGGTATTAATAAATACTTCAAGCTAAATTTCCTCCATTATAAAATCCTTTGGTAAAACGGTTATGCCGTCTGTCACACGAGGCTCATTTGAAAAATTAGCCGTTATTCTGTATTTATTTCCGAAAACAGTGCGTTGAAGCATATAATCATCACTTAAAATCTTAAAATCAGTCATAGGCAGAAGTGCGGTTTTTTCATGAACAGCAGTAATCGTTTTATAGCTTTTAAGTATAGCCTGTTTCAGCTTATTGTAATTTCCTTCTTTAAATGAGTAAAGCGGAGGACAACCGTAAAGACAGGCAAACAGCGTTTTATCCTTTATAATGTCCAATGACATTGCTGTAGAATCTCCCCAATAAGGGAATGTTAACAGACAATCATGGTATGTCAGCTGCCACAACGGAATACGGCGCTTGGGATTAAGCATATTCTTTTTTATGTGTTCACATTGTTCATCCGTGTAAACATTGGCATGATTTCTGCCGGAATCGTTATTTCTGTAATATACCGGACTGTGAAATCCTTCGGAGTAAGCAACATGGTCAATGATTTTATCAAAGCCTTCTTCCGTTCCGACAATGAGTCCCATATTCTCCAGTGCTTCAAAAGCTTCGTTTTTGACGGTGATTGATTCCTCTTTGGTCAGAGGATGCTCTTTGCTGAAACATTCATTGACAGACCCTCCGAATACATCTATAAAACGGCCCCTGTAGTAAGGATATTTTTTAAGTATTTGCGGGATTTCCTCTTGCATACGCAACTTTGCGCAAGCAGGACACATGGTATTTTGATTGTGCATTTTTCCGTCAAACCCCTTCAATGCCCATGCCGGTGCGAGTTCTCCTTCCTTGTTAATAATAACACCTTCGGGGTAATCCTTCATTCTTCTTGCGGTGTAGTCGCAGTTTTTTACTCTGTTGTTCGGGACTATGTCAAGAAGCTCGGGATTTAAAATATCGTTGTAATTATCATATTGAGTAGACAAGAACCCGTAATTTTTATAAAGGGGCTCTGAAAGGCATGAATCTGCTTCAAAAAAGAGCCCGAACAGTGCTTTTGAAACACCGTTTTTATGCAAATCTCCGGCTATTTCCAAAAGCTTTTCTCCGGATGCCGGTGAAGCCGAAACATCATGTTCGCTGTACATAACATCATTGTAATTATCGTTCCAAATCCAAAAAATCGCACCGCCGACAAGGGTTTCGATATTTTTGATTTTATTGATTTTATCCGATAGAGTTCGGCAGCCGGGATTGTAATTTTCACGATACCATTTGCACGCCTCCGGCAATGTATTAAATATTTTGTAGCTCACCGTGGACTTTTTATTGCACGAGATAAAAAGATTATATATCCCGTCAACCTTTTTTACGACATATTCCGAGTTAACCGGATCATTCGGGCAAATCGCAAGAAAGCTTTTGTTTCGTTCAAGAAGTATCATTGACAATGAGGCGTTATGACCGCTGCAAAAATTCCAACCTATTTTTTCACAGGAAAACTCTCCGGATTCGTAATACTCCTCAACATTTATCGCTATTCCTTCTCCTACGGGGAGAATAAGCCTGTCACCGCGTAAAATTACGGGAGTCGGAACGGCATTTTCGACCTCGACAGTAAAAACTCCGTCATTTTCCGAAATGGATTTTTCTGTTATAAATTCAAATTCAACATTTTCATTTTTAATTGTAAAGCTCATGCTTACACCTCCTCTGACCATTATAAAACAAATGAATAATATTTGCAATGGACTTTTTAGAAAATAATATGGACAAATTTGACATATTGTGTTATAATACATATGGGTGATAATATGGCTGACAATACATTATTTGAAAAACATACGGAGCCGCTTTCTGATTCCTTGGGAATGTTCTATTGCGGAAAAAGAATTAAAACCAAAAATCATGTTTACGGGCCTGAAATTCGTTCTCATTATCTTATAGTTTTTGTCAATGAAGGCAATGCCGTACTTAAATCAACAGGTAAAGATATTCCGATAAGGAAAGACAATATCCTCGTTATGTTTCCCGGGGAAAGGGTTTATTACCGTGCGCTTTCGGATTGGAGCATACAGTGGATTGGAGTTGACGGAAGGGCAGACAAGGTGTTTCATAAAATCGGAGTGACAAAGAAAAATCCGGTGTTTAGCCCGAATAACCCAAAAGAAATATCGAGAATACTTTCGGAAATATACGAAACTCAATGTGAGGGCTCGATGTTCGCTAAATATAAAGTACAGTCATTGCTGTATGATTTTTTTGCAGAGCTTGTTATTTGCGAAAACACAAAAAGAATATATGATCCTATTTCTCGTGCAATACGCACAATCGAATACAATTACAACAATAAAATAACGGTGCAGGGGCTTGCGGAGTCATTTTATTTGGATGAAGCCTATTTTTCAAGACTTTTTAAAGAAAAAACGGGTATGTCGCCAAAACAGTATCTTTTGAATGTGCGTATTAATCGGGCTAAGGAGTTGCTTTCCGCCACTGATTATCCCATAAGAGAAATTTCTGCGGCTACGGGTTTTTCAGATCCTCTCTATTTTTCAAAGCTTTTTTTCAAAAGGGAGGGCATTTCTCCGTCAAATTACAGAAAAGGAATATGGTGATTATGACTAAAGAAGGCACAGCACTGTCTTGACAGCAGTCTGAAGTTAGTATTTTTTGCTGCTTTAATTTTTTGGATTTTCAAAAATGTTTCAAAAATATTATTTTTTTGTTAGAATTACAATTTTTTTAAAAATAACCGTAGACAAAAACGAAATTTAAAGTTATAATATAATCAGTATTATATAATTGGGGGCAGACTATGGGCGAGGTTATTGTAATCACCTCCGGAAAAGGCGGAGTGGGTAAGACGACCGCTGCGGCAAATATCGGTGCAACACTTGCAAAAAACGGAAGAAAAACAGTAATCATTGATATGGATCTCGGTCTGCGTAAGCTTGATATTGCAATCGGAATTGCGGACAAGGTTGTTTATAATGTGGTTGATGTCATAAAAAATCGGTGTTCACTGCCTGATGCACTGATTAAGGATTCTCGTTTTGGTGAGTTGTATATTCTTCCTGCTTCTCAAAGTGAAAACAAGCTTGCTGTTTCTCCCGATGAAATGAAAGCTTTATGCAGGGAACTTTCATCTTTGTTCGATTATGTTATTATAGACTCACCCGCAGGCGTTGAGAGAGGATTTGAAAACTCGGTTGTCGGTGCCGATTCGGCTATTATAGTTGTTGTACCCGAGCCGGCTTCACTTCGTGACGCGGACAGGATTGCCGATATTCTTAATGATGAATATGACATTCGTAAGATTAAGGTTCTCATCAACAGATACAGACCACTTCTTGCCGAAAGGGGAGTTACCCCTAAAATTGATGCCATTATTTCCATTCTCAGAGTCGGCATAATCGGTGTTGTTGCCGAGGATGACTCGGTAATAACCGCTGCTGCAAATAGCAGACCTGTTATTTCAGAACCGCAGTCCATCGCCGCCAGATGCTTTATGAACACCGCAAGGCGAATTGCGGGAGCTGACATACCCCTTGAAAAATTTCAAAATGATGGGTTGCTTAAAAGAATAATCAAGGCAATCCATAAACAATAAAGTTAGGAGTTTTGCGTTATGAATATTGCTTTAATAGCTCACGAATCCAAAAAAGAACTTATGGTTCAGCTATGTATCGCATACAAGGGAATTTTGAAGAATCATACTCTGTTTGCCACAGCCGGAACAGGCCGTCTTGTTTCCGAAGCTACCGGGATACCTGTTAATGCATTTCTCTCCGGGCCTCTCGGAGGCTATCAGCAGATAGCTGCACGAATTGCGTATAACGAAATTGATTTTTTGATTTTTCTGCGCGATCCGTTAAATTCCGAAACAGTTGAGAATGATATTGACGAGCTGATAAAGCTTTGCGATATACATACAATTCCCGTTGCTACAAATCTCGCAACTGCAGAAATTTTGATTATGGGACTTGAACGCGGCGACTTCGGCTGGCGTGATATTGTCCGCACAAATTAGTTAAGGGCGAGAATATGGAATACAGTGAAGCGATAGATTATATTCATTCAATATTAAAATTCGGCTCTAAACTCGGGCTTACTAATATAACCGAGCTTATGAGGCGACTGGGAAATCCACAGAATAAATTCAAGGCTATTCATGTCGCCGGAACGAACGGCAAGGGCTCAACATCCGTGATGTTATCCGAAATACTCAGGCGTCAAGGCTACAAAACAGGTCTTTTTACTTCGCCTTATATCGAGGATTTTTGCGAACGAATTCAGATTAACGGCGAAAAAATTTCTCACGCTGAGCTTGCGCACCTGACTGAGATTGTCAAATCCAATTGTGAGGAAATGGTAAGGGACGGATTTAATCATCCCACGGAATTTGAGGTTGTAACTGCGATAGGCTTTTTGTATTTTGCCGATTGCGATTATGCTGTTATCGAGGTCGGTCTGGGCGGCAGGCTTGACGCTACAAATGTCTTGACAAATCCCGTTCTGTCTGTCATCACTCTTATTGACTATGACCATATGGAGTATCTCGGCGATACTCTTACAGAAATTGCTTATGAAAAGTGTGGTATAATTAAGCCCGGCGTGCCTGTTGTTACATATCCCGAGCAGCCGCCAGAGGCTCTTGAAGTAATAAAAAACACTTGCAGGGAACGAGGTTGCCGATTAACCATTGCCGATAGTACCGAAAAGTATAAATCATACACATTAAAACCCTCTCTTTCGGGAAATCATCAGATTAAGAATATGCAGACTGTTATTTCCGCCGTATCCGTCCTTACGCAAAACGGGGCGGAGATATGCGATACTGCTGTTGTTTCCGGTATTGAGAAAACTCAATTCATTGGAAGGTTTGAGTTTATAGATAAAAATATTGTAATCGACGGGGCTCATAACCCTTCCGGGGTTTCCGCTCTTTGCGATTGCCTCAGAGAACAGCAATTTGACAGAATTATCCTTGTCTGCGGTATGCTTGCAGACAAAAACTACAAGGAATGTGCCGAGATGCTTAAAAATGTTAGTGATGTTCTTATAGCAACTGAACCACCAAATCCGCGAAAGCTCGATGCAAAGGATTTTGCCGAGGTTCTCTCCACAGATTTATATTTCCAAAGCCCGTCCGAGGCAGTTAGTTTTGCAAAAGCAATGGCGAGGGAAGACGATTTAATCTGTGTTTGCGGTTCTCTCTATTTAATCGGCAGTATTCGACGGGAGTTTCGTAACGATAATTTTTTTGTCGATTGAATTTTTTCGTATATTAAAGGAAATAATTGTTAATAATAGAATTACCTTCTTATGAACTGACATAAGGAGGTTTTTTTGTGCAATTAGAAATAGTCGGAAGAACTTTGGTTGCGCATATAGACGGGGATCTTGACCACCACTGTGCAACAAACATACGCAGAGAACTTGACAAAATTCTGAAAAGAAGTGAAATCAAAAATCTTATTTTGGATTTTTCCGGGCTTGATTTTATGGACAGCTCAGGGATAGGAGTAATAATCGGTCGTTATAAGCTAATTAATCAAATCGGCGGAAAAACAGCTGTTGTTGTCACAAAACCGAATGTAAACAGAATGCTGACTGCTTCGGGTTTGAAAAAAATAGTATCTTCATACAAAACCGTATCGGATGCATTAAAGGGGCTTAAGGAGGTTAAAGCATGAATAAAGCAAGATGCGAGTTTATATCAAAATCAATCAACGAAGGCTTTGCAAGAAACGTTGCGGCAGCATTTTTATTGCAGTTTGACCCGACCGTCGATTTTATGGCTGATGTTAAGACTGCTGTTTCCGAAGCCGTTACAAACGCAATAGTTCACGGCTACAAGGAAAAGCAGGGCGATGTTATATTGGAATTATCGGAAACGGACGGGATTTTTACGGTTGCTGTTGAGGATTACGGTTGCGGTATCGAAGATGTAGAAAAAGCAATGCAGCCCCTTTACACAACAAATGCCGATGAAGAACGCTCGGGAATGGGATTTACCGTTATGCAGATGTTTATGGACACGGTTGATGTTATATCCGAAAGAAACAAGGGGACAAGAATTGTTATGACCAAAAAACTGAGGTGAGCCGAAATTTGTATAACGATATTCTCACGGCTCAAAGCGGTGATATGGCTGCAAAAGAAAAAATAGTTGCTGAAAACATGGGACTTGTCCATTCGGTTGCCCGTAGATTTTGCGGCAGGGGATACGATTTTGAGGATATTTGCCAGATAGGCTCTATTGGATTGCTGAAAGCTATAGAGCGTTTTGATACTGAATCGGGGAACAAATTTTCTACATACGCAGTGCCGCTCATAATAGGAGAAATCAAGCGTTATTTAAGAGACGACGGCATTGTTAAGGTAAGCCGAAGTCTTAAGGAGCTTTCATTGAAGGTGTACAAGCTCAGGCAGACAGCGGAATTTGCCGATGCTTCCGTAAACCAAATTGCAAAGGCTCTTGATTGTGATGCTACCGATGTTGCATATGCTCTGCAAAGCACAGATTCTGTCTCCTCCCTTGACGAGCTATCCGAAAGCGGAAAGGAAATATATGAGAAAAACAACAGCTTTGAAGAAGCTGACAACCGAATACTTATAGAAAGCTTACTTTCGGTTTTGTCAAACGAAGATAAAAAAATCGTTGTATTACGATTTTTCAGACAAAAAACCCAAAGCGAAACAGCAAAAGCAATCGGTGTTTCACAGGTTCAAATTTCACGCAGAGAAAAGAAAATTATTGAAGCTCTGCGGGAAATTGCACAATAGATGTAAATTTATCGGCATGTTACATTATGAAATAATACAATTTAACCAAAATTATTATAGGTACTTGATTTATTTTGGATTTTGGGGTAAAATATAATTTGAATTTTATTTTAATGTGGGGAGATTATACAAAATGGATAAGTTAAAATTTGATTATTCAAATGCTCTTTCTTTTATAGGAAAATATGAAATTGATTATTTGTCGGACGCTGTTGCCCTGGCAAATAAAAAAATAAAGGATAAAAGCGGTCAGGGAAGCGATTTCCTCGGTTGGGTTAACCTTCCGTATGATTATGATAAAGAAGAATTTCAAAGAATCAAGCTTGCGGCAAAACGAATTTGCGATACAAGTGAGGTTCTTATTGTTATAGGTATAGGAGGTTCGTATTTGGGAGCAAGAGCCGCTGTTGACTTTTTGGGCTCACCGTTTTATAATGCCAAATCAAAAAATACTCCCGATATTTATTTTGCCGGAAACTCTATAAGCGGTCCCTATCTTAAGCAGCTTATAGATATTGTTGGGGACAGAGATTTCTCTGTTAACGTAATTTCAAAATCGGGCACAACCACAGAGCCAGCTCTTGCTTTCCGTGTTTTCAGAAAAATGCTGATTGAAAAGTACGGCAAGGAAGAAGCTGCAAAAAGAATATATGCCACAACCGACAAGGCAAGAGGAGTTCTCAAAAAGCTTGCCGATGAAGAAGGCTATGAAACTTTTGTTGTTCCCGATGATGTTGGAGGCAGATTTTCCGTTCTGACAGCAGTAGGTCTTCTTCCCATTGCCTGCAGCGGTGCGGATATTGATGAGATTATGAAGGGCGCACAGGATGCGTGCACAGACTATGCTTCCGATAGCAATGACTGCCACACATATGCCGCAATCAGAAATGCTCTTTACAGAAAAGGCAAGTCAACCGAAATTCTTGTTAACTATGAGCCTCTTTTCCATTATGTGGGAGAATGGTGGAAGCAGCTGTTCGGCGAAAGCGAAGGAAAGTCGGGCAAGGGTATTTTTCCGGCGGCTGTTGATTTTTCAACCGACCTTCATTCAATGGGGCAGTATATTCAGGACGGTATGAGAAATATTTTTGAAACCGTTGTTTCGATCGAAGAACCTTCATGTGATGTAGTGATAGAAAAAGAGGAGGATGACGGAGACGGTCTTAACTTTCTTGCCGGAAAAACTCTCGATTATGTTAATAAAAAGGCATTTTTGGGAACGCTTCTTGCTCATACCGACGGAAATGTGCCGAATCTCGTCATTACCATACCGAAGGCTGACGAATATAATCTCGGTTATCTTTTCTATTTCTTTGAGAAGGCGTGCGCAGTAAGCGGATATATTTTAGGTGTAAATCCCTTTGATCAGCCCGGTGTTGAAGCTTACAAAAAGAATATGTTTGCTCTTCTCGGTAAGCCCGGATATGAAGACAGAAAAGATGAACTTGAAAAAAGATTGAACAAATAAACAAAAAACACTTGATTTTTTTCCCAATCTATAGTACAATATATCTATAAACACAATTTCTAATTGGGAGGTAACTTGATATGATTAAAATACTTATGGGCGAAAAAGGAACTGGTAAAACCAAGGTGCTTACCGATATGGTTAACAAAGCCGCTTCCGTCGCTGACGGCATGGTTGTTTGCATTAACAAAGGCAACAGACTTATGCATGATGTTGATATTGGTGTCCGTCTTGTTGATACAGAAGAATTCAACATCACAAATCCCGATGTTTTTCTTGGATTTATTGAAGGTATTATTTCTCAGAATTTTGATATAACTCAAATTTATATTGACGGTATTCTTAAAATTACCGGCGGTGATGCCGACGGGCTTATAGGTTTCTTGAACGGTCTTGAGGCTGTTTCAACTAAATTCTCAATCGAATTTGTTCTTTCCGTAAGTGCTAATCCTGCCAATGTTTGCGATGCCGTTAAGAAGTATTGCATTGAGTTCTGAGTGAATTAAAATTTTTATGCGACTGCCTTTGTTTTTAGGCAGTCGTATTCTATGGAGAGTGTGTTATGAATTATAATGAGATTTACGAACTTTGGATAAAGTCAGCCGACAAAGATACTGCGGATGAGCTTAAAGGCATTGATGAAAAGGAAAAAGAAGACAGATTCTATAAAAGCCTTGAATTCGGCACGGGCGGTCTTCGCGGTGTTATAGGCGCAGGAACAAACAGAATGAACAAGTACACCGTAGGTCAGGCAACACAGGCTCTTGCCGCATATCTCAACGCACGCGGGCTTTCAAAATCCGGTGTTTGCATTTCCTACGATTCAAGACTGTATTCCGATGTTTTTGCAAAAGAATCCGCTTGTATTCTTGCCGCAAACGGAATAAAAGCATATCTTTCCGATGCGCTTCGTCCCGTACCTTTTCTTTCGTTTTCCGTGCTCCAAAAGGGTGCTGCCGCAGGAATTATGATTACTGCAAGCCATAATCCTCCGAAATACAACGGATATAAGGTATATTGCGAAACGGGCGAGCAGATTGCTCCTGAAATGGCAGACGAAATAGTTTCATATATCAAAAAAACCGATATTTTCACCGGTGTAAAGCATATGGATTTTGAAGATGCGGTTTCAGTCGGTCTTATAGAGATGATTACTTCTTGCGATGAGGACAAGTTTGTATCTAAAGTTTTGGAGCAGCAACAAAATCCGGGTATAGCAAAAAAGGCCGATATGGGAATTGTTTACACTCCATTGCACGGCTCAGGGAATATTCCTGTTCGTAAGGCTCTCAAGGCTGCAGGTTTTGACAAGGTTTGGGTTGTTCCCGAGCAAGAAAAGCCCGATCCTGCATTTTCAACGGTTAAGTCACCTAATCCCGAGGACAAGGCAGGGTTTTATCTTGCGGAGGAGCTTGCCGTAAAGACCGGTGCGGAGCTTATTATCGGAACAGATCCCGACTGCGACAGAGTTGGCGTTATGGCAAAGAATAAGGACGGTAAATTTGATGCATTTACCGGTAACCAAATAGGTGTTATTCTTCTTGAATACCTTCTTTCTGCCAAAAAGGCTAACGGTACACTTCCCGACAACGGTGCTGTTATAAAGACCATTGTTTCAACCTATCTTGCCGATCGTCTTGCGGAAAGCTACGGCGTTACTTGCATGAATGTTCTTACGGGCTTCAAGTTTATCGGCGAGAAAATAAGGCAGTTTGAGCAAGACGGAAGCTACACTTATCTCTTTGGATTTGAAGAAAGCTACGGGTATCTCTCGGGAACCCATTCAAGAGATAAGGACGGCGTTGTTGCTTGTATGCTTGTTTGTGAAGCGGCAGCGTATTACAAAACACTCGGAAAATCTCTTTTCGATGTTCTGGAGGATATTTTTTCACGCTTCGGTGCTTATGCGGAAGATTTGACGGCTGTAACCTTGGAAGGGATAGAGGGCGTTCAAAAAATCAAGGAAATAATTTCCGAGCTTCGCAACAATCCGCCGAAGGATATTGACGGTGTGAAGGTTAAATCAATAGCAGATTACAAGCTTCACAAAAAAGTGTATGCCGACGGAAAAACAGAAGATTTGACTCTTCCGGTATCGGATGTGCTTTTGTTTACTTTGGACGACGATTCAACATTTGCAATTCGTCCGTCAGGAACCGAGCCTAAGGTTAAAATTTACTTCGGAGTAAATGATAAAACCTACGACATGGCGCTTTGCAAGCTTGAAAAATTTAAAGCTTCGGTTACAAAAAGAATTATCAAATAATGGCTTCCGATTCGTATCTTGCAAAAAAATAGTTAAGGTTGCAGACCGCTTGGTCTGCAACCTTTTTTATAAAAGCTTAAATATTAAGTACATCAGCATTCCCACCAACGATATTACCGGGAGCAACACGATAATTGAACGAACCTCTCTTATTCTTCTTGCCTGCCGTCTGTTTTTCTTTATATAGCTGTCAATAATCTGCTGTGCTTCTTCTACAATATCATTTCCAGGCGAAAAGCTGATTCCTTTATTTTTAAGTATAATGATAGCTTGTTCGATGTTTTCCGAATTAAGATTATTAAGTATTATAATATTTCTCGTTGTTTCCATATATTTACCTCCTGTCAAAATAAGTATTATCATATTTTTTTGTAAATATACGATTGAAAAAATAATATTTTTATGTTAAAATATTAATATATCATATTTTCTAAGGGGTTTTCGTTATGAGCCTTCGGATTTTTTACGGTACGGACAATAAAAAGCTTGACAGAAGATGCAAAGAAATTATTGCACACTGCGATAAAAATGCTTTTTTGATTGTCCCCGAGCAGTTTACTCTTTCTGCGGAAAAATTCTATTCCGACACTACAAAAACAAACTTTGAAGTTATCAGCTTTAGGCGGCTTTGCGGCATGATTTTCAGAGATGCCGGCATTATTACTGCGCCATATCTGTCTGCGTCTTCAAAGGTTATGCTTATGCAAAAAATTATCGACAGCCAAAATTTAACCATATATGACAGTTGCTCCGATAAGCGTGGTTTTGCGTCCTCTCTTGTAAAAACCGTATCTGAATTTAAGCACGCCGCACTTTCTGCGGAATTTATTAAATCAAAAATTGACACTTCCGAAGGTATCCTTAAAGAAAAGCTTACCGATTTTTATTCAATTTTCGATGCATATAACAAAAAATCCTCCGATTTCGGTGTTGACAGTGACGACGACTTAACCTTTGCATATAAATTGTTGGTTCAAAATCCCGGGCTGTATTCTCTTGAAAATTCGGTTGTGATTATAAGCAAATTCAGCGGCTTTACCAACCAGGAAAGACTGCTTATTAAGCTTATGGTTAAATATTGCGATGTCTATATCGCTGCATCCGCAGACAGCCTCGACAGGGATGCTTTGTTATGCTTTGAACAAACCGTTAATAATTTAAGGCTTATCTCGGATGCCTCGGATTATACAGCGGAAAAAATCGAAGCGGATTCAGATACTTCCGCACCTGCACATCTGAGTATCAATTATTTTAAGTATCCGCCTGATAAATCAGAGTCCTCCGATGTAACCGTTATTAAAATGCCGGACGCTTACAGCGAAGTAAATGCGGTTGCTCAGGAAATAATCAGGCTTTGCCGTGAAGAAGGCATGAGATATAAAGATATTGCAATATGTTATCGTAATGCGGATGAGTATAAAAAGGTTATTGAACGCGTTTTTCAAAATAATGATATTCCCATGTTTTTGGATAACAAGGAAAACATATCATCAAATGCTCTTATTGTTTTCGTTTACGCAATCGCTGATGTTTTTGAGTACGGCTACAGCTATGATTCTGTTTCCAGCCTGATAAAATCGGTTTTTGTACCGGTTTCAAGAGATGATGCCGACATATTTGAAAATTTCATTCTTGGATACGGCTTGTACGGAAAAAAGCTTTATGACGATGAACTTTGGAACAGACATACAGAAAAAATTTTCCAAAAAGACGGTGTAAATCCGGACGCTGTTAACAAAACAAGGAATGCTATATTAAAACCCCTAAGGAATTTCAGGGAAAAAACCAAGGGCAGGCACAGCTTTGAAACCCACGCTCGCAGTCTTTTTGACTTGCTTTGTGATTTTGGTGTTTATATAAAGCTTAAAGACATTGTTTCCGAATTGAACTCCGAGGAGAGGTTTCAGACCGCAAAAGAATATACTCAGATCTGGAATATGTTTATAAATATGCTCGATGAGGCTGTAAAAATTTCGGGCGAAACAAAATGCTCGTTTTCAAAGTTTATAAATGTGCTGAAATCAGGCATTGAGGAATGTACAGTGGGCAGTGTTCCGCCGGTTGCCGACTGTGTTACGGTTTCGGATGCGCAAAGATTTGTGCCGGGAAATATAAACACTCTGTTTGCCGTAGGCGTATGCAGTGGTGAGTTTCCTCCTCCGCCTTCCTCTGACGGTTTGTTCGACGAGGCTGACCGAGATATTCTCGAAGGTTTGGGTATTGAGCTTTCAAACAGCAAAAAACACAGAGCACTTGCAGAACAGCAAATTCTCTACAAGGTTTTTTCCGCACCGAGCAAAAGGCTTTATTTTTCATACAGAACCACAAACACAGACGGAACCGCAACAGCTCCAAGTGAGGTTATTTCAAGGGTTTTAAGGATTTTTCCGAATACAAATATAATTACCGAATTACCCCAAATCGGTAGTCCCTATTATACCTTTGAAAAGTTTTTGCGTGAAGGTATGCCCGAAGGAAGTGTTTATGATTGGTTTATTTCTGACGAGCATTGGAAGCCCATGCTTATGATGACGCTTAACAAGAAACCGAAGGATTCCGATGTGTTTTTGTCCCAAGACAGCGTCAAAAAGCTTTATGAAAACGGCTTCAGCGGAAGTGTATCAAAGCTTGAATGCTACTCAAAATGTGCATTTTCCTATTTTTTGAACTACAATCTTAAGCTACGGCCGAGAAAGGTTTATTCGATGACCGCCCCTGACATAGGTGTGCTCGTTCACTCAATACTTGAAAGATGCGTTCGTGAGGTTTCAGAGAACAACGCCTGGGACAGTGTTTCCCGTGACAGCTGTGCCGAGATGACAGACAGAGCAGTCAAGGCAGAAGCACCGGAGTTTCTTAACGGTATGTTTCTAAGCTCTCCGAGATATAAATATACGCTTTCTAAACTGACAAAACAATTATCCGATAATCTGTATAATCTACTTAACAGATTTAATCACAGTAAATTCAGACCCGAGGGATTTGAAATCAATTTTGACAGCGACAGAATATCCGAAATGAATCTTACTGCGGATAATGGTGAAAAAATCAGAATTACGGGCAAAATCGACCGTGCCGATACTTTCACCAAGGATGATTGCAAATATCTTCGCATTATAGACTACAAGACAGGCTCAAAAGACCTCAAAATCAAGGATATTTACAACGCTGAAAATCTTCAGCTTATAACATATCTCGATGCTCTTTGCGGAAGCAAAACTAAGCCCGCCGGTGTGCTTTACTACATGATTTCATCATCAATCCAAAACGAAAAAAATATTCTCTCCCAAAATGAAATAGAAGCAAAGCTTAAGGGCAGGTATGCAATGAAGGGGCTTGTATTGGAAAATAACGATATAATACTCGATATGGATGATGAACCAAGCTATGTGGGCGTACAAGAAAAGAGCAATAGCGGAAAGGCATCAGAGGAGCAATTCAGACTGTTGCGGCTTTCTGTAAGAAGAAGCATAAAAGAGCTTTCTTCGGCAATTCTTAAGGGCGATATAAGCATAAATCCCCCGTACACCCGTTCTGACAGCTCTCCCTGCAATTATTGCGATTATAAAAGTGTTTGCCGTGATTTCGGCAAATGCAAAAACAGAGTAAAGTTCAAAAATGACGATGATGTTTTTGAAAAACTTAAAGAGGAGTTTTCAAAATGAGTAAGGTTAATTGGACTGAGCAACAAACAGATGCCATTGAAATAAGAAATACCGATACCCTCGTTTCCGCCGCCGCAGGCTCGGGTAAAACTGCGGTATTGGTTGAACGAGTAATAAGAATGATTACCGATATTGAAAATCCTATTGATATTGATAAAATTCTTGTTGTAACCTTTACCAATGCCGCCGCAAAGCAAATGAAAGAAAAGATTTCGGCGGCAATCTCAAAGGAGATTGAAGAACATCCCGAAAATATTCACCTTAAAAATCAGCTCATGCTTTTGGGTGGAGCAGACATCAGAACATACGATTCCTTCTGTCAAAATCTCATTAAGGAGAATTTTCAGAAAACCGATTTGCCTTTCGATTTTGAAATTATTCAAAAAACCGAGGCAAAGATTTTAAAGGCAGAGGCATTGGATGAAACCTTTAATGAGTTTTATGATGATGAGGAAAAGGCAGCGGCGTTCACAAACTTTGCGGACTCTTTTTCCGGAAAGGACGATAAATCCGCAGAGGAATTTATTTACGGCCTTTATGACTTTATAAGGACTATGCCGCACTATACCGAGTGGATTAAAAATTGCTCGGAGAGTGCGGAATTTGAAAATCCCGACGATACGGTTTGGGGGCAGTATCTTAAAGAATACTCACTTAAGATGCTCAAAATCTCGTCTGTTTTAATCAATCGGGCGATCGACTTAATTAAAGAGAACGGGAAATTATACGGAATTTCAAAATATTTTGATTTGTTCTATGACGATAAAAATATCACAGAGCTGTTTATTGCCTCAATAGAAAAGGGCTACTTTGAAGCGGTCGATTTCGCACAAAACAAGCTGGCTTTCTCAAAGCTCCCCACAGTTCGGGGCGGTGACGATAACGCAAAAGCTTTCCTGAAAGGTATAAGAGAATATTCTAAAAAAATCACAACTTCTCTTGTGGAAAATATATATTATCTTTCAGAATATGATGTTGAGGTCATGAACAGGGGCAACTCCGATATTATAAAAATCGTATCGGAGGTAATAGATGTATTTGACAAAAAGTTTTCCAAAAAGAAGATTGCCGCAAGCCTTGTTGACTTTGCAGATATTTCCCATAAATGCGTCGATCTCTTAACAAAATATGAAAACGGTCATTATTCACCTTCGGATATTGCACTAAGGCTTCAGGATCGATACGCTGAGGTTTTGGTTGACGAGTATCAGGACACAAATAATCTTCAGGAACATATACTTAATATGATTTCGGGAAAAGGCAAGAAGTTCATGGTAGGCGACATAAAGCAATGTATATACAAATTCAGAAACTCAAAGCCCGAGCTTTTTCTCGAAAAGTATAACAGCTTTTCAGAAAAGGCAGGAGAAGAGGAACGAAAGCTTATTCTTTCTAAGAATTTCAGAAGCTATCAAAATATTCTCGATTATGTCAATTTCACATTTGAAAAGCTGATGTGCAGAGAGTGCGGGGGGCTTGATTATTCCGAATCGGAAAAGCTCAATTTCAGTGGAATTTATCCCGAAAGCGATACTCCGGTTGAAATAGCCGTTTTTGACAATAATTATACTTGCGATGACGAAGACAAAGCTTATCTCGAAGCCAAATTCTGCGCACAAAAAATAAGGGCTATGGTCGACGAAGGCTATTTGGTTTCTGACGGTGATTCGCCTCGTCCGTGCACATACGGCGATTTTACGATTTTGCTCAGAAAAAAGAAGAATATGGAATTATTCAAAAATTCTCTTTCCGAGCTTTCGGTTCCGTCATATGTGGAAATCAGCGACGATTACATAAATCACTCTGTAATAAGGCTGGTTGTATCTCTTTTTAAGATTATTGATAATCCCCGCCAGGATATTGACCTTGCGGCAGTTTTAAGGTCTGATTTATTCGGGTTTACCGATGATGAACTTGTAGACATAAGGCTTATTGATAAGGGTGCTGATTTTTACACCTGTCTTACAAAGTACGAAAGCGACAAAGCACGGAATTTCTTTGAAAAGCTGAATCGTTGGCGTGAGCTCTCCGAAATTGTCAGCGTGTATGAGCTTGTCAATATTGTTTTTGACGAAATGTTCATGTACACATTATATGCCGAGGATGCCAAAATTCTCAGAGCCTTTGCAGACTGGGCAAAAAAATATTCACAATCTTCGTTTAAGGGGTTGTTTCGTTTTATTACCTATCTTCAAAAGCAACTTGAGGAAAATGAGGATATGGGCACAACAAATATAAACAGCGGTGATGCGGTAACAATAATGACAATTCACAGCAGTAAAGGGCTGGAAAATCATGTCGTTATTTTAGCGGAAACCGCCGGGGAATTCAAGTTGATTGATTCCAAAAGCAGATTTGCATACCATGACGAGCTCGGAATTGCCGCAGATTATGTTGATACCGATAACAGAATTAGGTATAAAACGCTTCAAAAAATAGCGATTGAACAAAAAATTGCCGATGACGGAATAGCTGAGGAAATGAGGCTGCTTTATGTTGCGTTGACCCGTGCAAAGCAGCGGCTTTTAATCACCGCTTCTTATCAAAGAGGAGGGTTGGACAAAAAAATCAATAAATGTATTTCGGCGTCTGCCGGTATAAACGAAACCGGCTTTTCTGTAGGTGCATCTTTCGGTGCAAACAGCTATATTGACTGGATTTTGTCATCCCTTGCTTTTTATCCGGGTAAGCTATCCGACAGCTTCTTGATGAGTGAATTTATTCCAAAGTCAGACACATTTTGCAGGATTAAATTTGACATAAATCCTCCGCTTGATTACAGCGGCTGTGACAGCGATTTCACGAAAACCAGCTTAAAACAAACGCAATTTATTCCAAATGCAGATGCAATATTGGGGTATAAGTATCCGTATTCCGATGCCGCAAAGGTTCCTTCAAAGCTTTCTGTCAGCGAAATTAAAACGAAATATTATTCGGAATCAATCGGTGACGAGGTTGTGTATTTTCCAAGAAAAATAGATAACAGCCTTAATTTGATACCTACACCTCAGTTTATGAAGGAAACGGAGAGCTTGACTCCGGCTCTGCTCGGAACTGCTTATCACAGTGTTTTGCAGTATCTGGACTTTGGTAGCGTAAGCTGTGACAACATAGAGGAGGTTTTGGATTCCTTTGTTAAAAAATCCGTTATCACCGAATCTGAACGGAAGGCAGTTGATGTTTCGGTTATTAAGAAATTTATTAATTCCGACCTGTTTGGGAGCATTAAAGATGCAGACAAGGTTTACAAGGAATACAGCTTTGTTCTGCCCTTTGATTCATCTGCTTTCTTTGAAAATACGCAGGAAGAAATAATGGTTCAGGGAATAATTGATTGCCTTTATATAAAGGATGAAAACATTTATCTTGTTGATTATAAAAGTGATTCTTATGCGTCTTCCGCCGATATTGCGGACAGATACAGAACTCAGATTATGATGTATAGCGAGGCAATTGAGAAAAAATTCGGCAAAAAGCCCATATCTTCCGTACTTTATATGCTTAAAACAGGTGAAATTATCAGTTTATAAAATTTCTCTTGAAAATTTTTCGCAGATAATGTATAATAAATATATATCAATTCAGGAAGGTGATACCAATGTTTCTTAATGACAACACGACAATTAACGAGAAAGGGCATCTTGAATTTGGCGGATGCGACTGTGTTTCTCTTGCAAAAGAGTACGGAACGCCGCTTTATGTTATGGATGAAACAACAATCAGAAAAAACTGCAGAGCGTATAAAAACACTCTTGACAAGTTTTATGACGGAAATGCTCTTGTAATTTATGCAAGCAAGGCATTTTCGGCAAAACGCATTTATAAAATCATACAAGAAGAAGGACTTGGCGTTGATGTTGTTTCGGGCGGAGAAATTTATACTGCTCTTTCAACCGGTTTCCCTTCCGAAAAAATATATTTTCACGGAAACAATAAATCAAGTGACGAGCTCAGATATGCAGTAGAAAATAACATCGGCAGAATCATGGTGGATAACCTGTATGAGCTTCACCTGCTTGATGATATTGCAGAAAAGCTCAATAAAAAGCAAAAGGTAATTCTTAGGGTTACTCCCGGCGTTGACGCACACACTCACAGCTTTATAAGCACAGGTCAGATTGACTCCAAATTCGGTATCGCAATAGATACGGGCGAAGCTTTGGAATTTGTGAAGGAAGCCGTTTCGCTTTCAAATATTGAAGTAATGGGTATTCATTGCCATATCGGATCGCAAATTTTTGATTATAAGCCCTTTGCGTGCGCTGCCGAAAAAATGATGCTGTTTATTGCGGAAATCAAGAAAAAATTGAACTTTGAAATTAAAGAGCTCGACCTTGGCGGAGGCTTCGGCATAAAATACACAAAGTCGGACGATCCTATTCCGTATGAGAAATTTATGGAAAACATTTCTCTTATTATAAAAAATCTTGCAAAAGAGAATGATGTAACATTGCCTTTCATAATTATGGAGCCGGGAAGGTCTATCGTTGGTGAAGCCGGAATTACTCTCTATACTGTCGGTGTCGTAAAGCAGATCCCCGGACACAGAAAATATGTTTCGATTGACGGCGGAATGGGGGATAACCCAAGGTTTGCGCTTTATGAAGCAAAATACGATGCGGTTTTGGCAAACGATCCTGATAGAGCGTATGACGATGTTGCAACCCTCGCAGGAAAATGCTGCGAATCCGGCGATTTAATTATTAAGGACGGTAATCTTCAGAAAATGGAAAGCGGTGATATTGTTGCCGTTCTGTCAACAGGTGCATATAATTATTCAATGGCAAGCAATTATAACCGTATTCCAAAGCCTCCGGTTGTGTTGGTTAAAAACGGCGAAAGCAGTGTAATGGTTAAGAGGGAAACCTATGAAGATCTGGTCAGAAACGATGTGTTGTAAATGATTGATACCGAGCTTTTGAAAACAAGTATTATTTCAATAATTGTGGTTTTGTTTTCTCTTACGGTTCATGAGGTATCCCACGGGCTTGTTTCATATTTGCTCGGCGACGATACTGCCAAAAGGATGGGAAGACTTACGCTTAATCCGATTAAGCATATTGACTTGTTCGGTGCACTTTGTATGTTTTTCTTTCACTTCGGTTGGGCAAAAGCCGTCCCTATAAATCCCAATAAGTATAAAAATTTTAGGCTCGGGACGGTTCTTGTTAGCTTTGCGGGGCCTCTTTCAAATCTCATACTTGCATTTATTGCATCCTTTATCTATGTGTACTTATGGGATATAATGCATATATACAGCGGCTTAGCCATTGATTTTTTGCAGATGTTCATAGTCATGAACATAGGGCTTGCGGTGTTTAATTTCGTTCCGATTTCGCCGCTTGACGGTTCAAAAATACTCCTTGCATTTCTTCCCGAAAAGTATTATCGGTTTATACTTACATACGAAAGATACGGATTTATTATACTTATAATTCTGACATCCTTCAGCTTTTTCGGAGGCTTGATAAATGCAGTTGAAATTCCGATACTCGAATTTTTTGTCAGAATTTCCGAACAAATTATTTTATAAGGGGTTGTCAATTTGCAGCAGCCATCATATGTTCTTGAGGTATTTGAAGGTCCTCTCGACCTTCTGCTGTATCTCATTAAAAAGAACAAAATTAGTATTTATGACATTCCGATTGCCGAAATTTCAGCTCAATACAACGAATACCTTGAAAAGCTGGAATCTGCAAACCTCGAGGTTACAAGCGAGTTTGTGGTTATGGCGGCGCAGCTTCTTTATATAAAATCCCGTATGCTTTTACCAAAGCCTGAGATTGAGGATGAAGAAGATCCGCGCGCAGAGCTTGTTGAACGACTGTTGGAATACAGTAAATACAAGGCCGCAAGCGAATTTTTGGGTGACAGAGAAAGCATAGGTAAAGATACATTTTTCAAAAAGCGGGACAATATCGGTGATGCAAAAATCGAAAATGTAATAGATAATGTATCGGCATCCGACCTGTTTGACATTGTAAGGGAGCTTCTTGCGATGCGAGCGGAAGAGGAAAATGTTCCCGTAAAGAAGCTGCTAAGCGACATTGTAACTCATGAGGTTGTGTCGGTGAATTCAAAAATTGACTTTATCAGGCGAAAATTCAAAACAATAAGGCAATGCAGATTTATAGATATTTTCACGGATTTACCTTCAAGACCTCACATTGTTGCCATGTTTCTCGGCGTTCTTGAGCTTATAAAGGATTCGGAATTATCCGTGAGCAGACGCGGTGGGGAAATAATTATCAGCAGGAATGAAGATAATGAATAATTTTGATAAAAATGAGCTTTTTAATACAATAGAGGCGATGCTTTTTGCCTCCGGAGATCCTGTGTCTGTTTCAAGCCTTGCGGAGGCTCTTGAAATCGACAAGGACGAGCTTTCAGTTATTATGGAGGAATTTACGAGCGAATACAACTATAAAAAAAGCGGCCTTCATGTGATAAGAATTAATAATTCGTATCAGCTTTGCACCCGAACGGAGTATGTTGAGCCTATAAGGAGGCTTCTTCTTCCGACGAAATATCCCGATTTATCACGGCCGGCGCTTGAGGTTCTTTCCATTATTGCATATAATCAACCTGTTATTAAATCCGTAATAGAGCAGGTGAGGGGAGTTGACTGCTCGGGGATTATAAATAAGCTTCTTTCCCGTGATTTGATTGAAGAAAGAGGTCGCCACAACTCTCCCGGAAGACCTATTCTTTACGGAACCACACAGGAATTTCTGCGGGCATTCGGGCTTTCTTCGATTGACGATTTGCCCGGCGTCGATGCGCTTTCCGAAATGATTAATGCATCCGAACAGCTTACAATTCCTATGGATTAAGGTGATTTTATGCGGATATTCCTTTGGATTCTCGGCATTTTGCTTTTAATACTTTTTTTACTGTTGTTTGTCAAAGTAAGACTGATTGTTAAAATTTCGGAATCGGAAAAGCTAATCGCAGTAAAGCTCGGTTTTTTAAAATTCAAGCTTTTCCCTTCGGAAAAATCAGCGGGCAAAACAGATAAAGACAAAGAAAATATTAAAAAAAGTGATAAAAATATCGAACAGGGTATTGGTAATTTTAAAAATTTATGGTATAATAATTCAAGGGATATAAAAAAAGCACTCTTAAGGCTCAAAAAAAGATTGCTCATCGAGGATTGTTACTTTGAATACCGCTGCGGCTTTTCGGATGCTGCAAAAACCGCTGTTTTGTATGGTACGGTAAGTGGTCTTTACTACAACATTTTTTCGTTTCTCGACAGGCATTTCAAAATTAAAAATATGAGTGCCGAGATTAATCCCGATTTTAATACTAACAAGAAGCATATTGCGGTCAGCGTGGTGTTGAGGCTTACAATAGCCGATATAATCTATATTTTTACCGCAATACTTCCCATATTAAAAAATTTATAATTAAGGCGGTGTTTAAAAATGGCTGAACATCCTATTCAAGGCATGATGGCAACAGCAATGCAAAGCATAAAGGAAATGGTTGATGTCAACACTATAGTCGGCACTCCCGTTGAAACCAAGGACGGTACTGTTATTATACCGATTTCCAAAGTGGCATTCGGCTTTGCGGCAGGCGGTTCGGATATCCCTGCAAAAAAGGATTTCAAGGACGAAAACAATTTCGGCGGCGGCAGCGGTGCGGGCGTTTCAATTCAGCCCGTGGCATTTTTGGTTGTTTCGGATAATCAGATTAAGCTTCTTCCCGTTAACACTTCCGAAAATCCTCTTGACAAGATTGTGGATTACATTCCGGACGCAGTTGAAAAAATCACAAATCTTATCAAATCAAAAAAGAAAGAAAACGAGCATATCGAAATCAGCATGGACTGATTTCTCCGGTGCACCGAAAAATCGGTGCACTTTTTTTATTTTAGGTAGTGACAAACTAAAATAATTGTGGTATAATATAAATTGGTGTTATTTGGAGGTGTTTTAATGCGACTGCAAAAGTATTTGGCGGAATGCTCCGTCGCTTCAAGGCGAAAATCCGAGGAGCTAATTCTCGCCGGCAGAGTAAAGGTTAACGGAAAAATTGTCAATACTCTCGGAACTTTGGTTGAAGCCGGTGATAAAGTTGAATTTGACGGAAAGCTTGTTTATCCCGAAGAAAAAACGGTATATGTTGCATTAAATAAACCCAAAGGAGTAGTTTCCACGGCTAAAGATCAGTTCGACAGAAAAGCGGTTACCGATTTGGTTGAAGCTGATGTCAGGTTATATCCCGTTGGAAGGCTTGATTATGATACAAAGGGTCTTATATTTTTGACAAATGACGGCGATTTTACATACAAGCTTACTCATCCGAGTCATAATATAAAAAAAACATATGTTGCTGTTGTGAAGGGTGAATTTACCGAGGAAAAAGCCGATAAATTAAGAACCGGAGTTATGCTTGACGGAAAGAAAACCGCACCTGCTACAGTTACTTTAGACAGCGTATATGAAAATTCCTGCAAGGTCACACTTACCATTCATGAGGGGAGAAACAGACAGGTAAGGCGTATGTTTGAAGCTGTTGGGTGCACTGTTTCCTCTCTTATCAGAACGAGAATCGGAAGTGTTGATATAGGAAATCTCAAGCCCGGAGAGTGGAGATATTTAACGGATAAAGAGGTCAATAACCTTATGAAAGGCTGATTTTATGTTTACTATCAAACCGGCAGTGCCGGATGATTATTTTGATATTAAAGAAATTCATTTAAAATACGGCAAGCCTCTTGAGCTTTCATCGGATAAATTCATAATGGTTGCAAGAGAAAACGGTTTTGCCGGAATTGGCGTTTATGAAATTAAAGACGGGAATGCTTTATTTTCGGATATTCTGATGACGGATGAAAAAAACACGCAAATGAAATACTTCATTGCCAAAGCTGTTCTAAACTCTGTTGATTTAAAAGGATTTTCCGATGTTTACTCGGAAAATGTAGAGCTTTACGATGTATTTAATATGTGCGGATTTGAAAAGCTTGACAACGGAATGTACCATTTGAATCTCGCCCGGTACTTTACAGGCTGTGAAACTTGTAAAAATTAAATTTTTTTGAATATTTTTGAAGGAATCAGAGGGTATTATGTAGAAACTACAGAATATGGGATGATTTGAAAGTCATTCCGGTTTTGTGTTATAATTTAGTTTTAATATATTACGGAGGTAAGCTTATGACTACAATTGAAAAGCAGAATGATTTGCAGACGCGCAAAGATGCTTTAGTGCATAACGGCAGGAAAAATTCCGCCGGAAAGCTCTTGGCTCGTGAGCGTATCGCAAAAGTTTTCGACGAAGGAAGCTTCGTTGAAATCGCAGCAATGCTTGGTACCGACGGTGAAGGCGTTGTCACCGGTCACGGTACGATTGACGGCAGACTTGCTTATGCATATGCTCAGGACTTTACCGTTATGAGCGGTGCTGTCGGCAAACTGCACGCAGAGAAAATATGCAACATTATGGATATGGCGCTTAAAACAGGTGCTCCCATAATTGCAATTCTTGACTCAAACGGAGCAAGAATTTCCGACGGAATTGAAGTAATTTCCGGTTATGCCAAAATTTATAAAATGGCATCCTTATGTTCAGGTGTAATTCCGCAGATTTCTATAATTGCCGGTCCTTGCGCAGGCGGTGCTTCCTTTGCTCCGGCACTTTCCGATTTTGTGTTCTATGTTAAGGGGCAGGGTAAGCTGTTCCTGCACAGCCCTGAAATGATTGAGTCCGCAAGCGGCGATAAAGAAAGCGTTTGCCCTTGTGAAAATGGTACAACTCACTTTGAATTTGAGTCCGAAGACGAATGCTTCACAGCTGTAAAGAAGGTATTTTCCTACCTTCCTTCAAACAACCTTTGCGAATCGGAAAATGTTGTTACGGACGATATAAACAGGGTTTCTGCGGAGCTTAATTCCATTGTTCCCGATAATTCCGATGCTCCTTATGATGTTAAGACGGTTATCGAGCAGATTGTTGATGCGGCTTCATTTATCGAGGTGCAAAAAAACTATGCAAAGAATATTGTTATAGGTCTTGGAAGATTGAACGGTAATACTGTCGGAATTATTGCAAATCAGCCTGCCGAAAAAGACGGAAAGCTCAATATAAATGCTTGCGAAAAGGCAACTCGTTTTATTAATATGTGCGATGCCTTTAACATCCCCGTTGTTACGCTTACCGATGTTCCGGGCTTTACAGTTTGCAAGTGTCAGGAAAAGCTGGGTGTTTCAAACCACGCCGCCGCTTTGATTTACGCTTATGCAAACGCTACTGTTCCTAAGGTAAATGTCATTTTGAGGAAGGCATACGGCAGTGCTTATGCAGTAATGTGCAGTAAGGAAGCCGGCGCTGACATTGTTTACGCTTGGCCTACAGCCGAAATTGCTGTTATGGGCATTGAGGGTGCTTCTGAAATTATGTATAACGACGAAATTGCCGCTTCAAGCGATCCGATCAAGGCTCGCGAAGAAATGGTTAATAAGTATAAGGAAGAATATGCAAGCCCGTACATTGCCGCAAAATGCGGAAGCATTGACGATGTAATAGAGCCTGATGCTACAAGACCTATGATTATTTCAGCTCTTGAAGCTCTGGCAACAAAGAGAGTTACTTTACCTGCAAAAAAACACGGCAATATGCCTTTATAATCGGGAGGCGTTGTTCATGAATAAAATCAAAAAGATTTCAGCTATTCTGTTGACCGTTGCCGTTATACTTTCGTTGGCGATTCCTGCCTTGGCGGTCGGCTCTCAGCAGGCAGATGCGTCTCAGCCTTATACCTATGATGCAAAAAGCGGAACCTATACAATAATCTCTTTTTCGCAAATGGGTATGCAAAGTATCGGAGGCGGAATGTTCCAGGGTGCTGAAAGCATGACTCGTGAAGTGATTATTGAAGATGAGGGAATTACCGAAATTTCCGATTATGCGTTTCTTAATTGCTTCAGACTTGAAAAAGTTGTTATTCCGAAAACCGTAACTAAGATTTCAGAATCGGCATTTTACGGTTGTCCGGATTCACTTGTGATTTACGGTGAAAAGGGCAGTGCGGCGTCAAAGTTTGCCGATGAGTACGGCTATACCTTCAAAGAAAGCTCTTCTTCGGAAAGCAAGGATGTTGAAGGTAAAATATCTACCGGTATAGAGGTTACAATTCTCGGCGTAGGCGTTGTTTTCCTGATTCTGTTAATTCTTTGCTTTGTGCTTAAGCTCTTTGAGAAAATCTTTGCACAAAACAGCACAACCGCAGTTTCGGAAAGCATTCCGGCTCCCGTAGTGCCTGAGCCTGCAAAACAGCCCGCTTCGGACGAGGACGATACCGAGCTTGTGGCTGTAATCACTGCTGCTATAGCGGCAAGCCTTAATACAAGTACCTATAACCTTAAGATTAAATCTGTAAAGCGGCTTGCTTCTTCGTGGAAGCAGTCTGCGAGAATTCAGAATTTCAATAATAATTTTTAATTTGGGAGGATTAAATCATGAGAAAGTTCGTTGTTAATGTAAATGGTAAATCATATGAAGTAGAGGTTGAAGAAGTAGGCGCTTTAGCATCCGCTCCGGTTGTTTCACCTGCTCCTTCGGCAGCACCCGCACCGGTGTCGGCACCTAAGGCAGCTCCCGCTGCTCCTGCGCAGTCTTCGGCACCTGCCGGCGCAACAACAGTCAACTCGCCTATGCCCGGAACTATTATGTCGGTTGCCGTTAAGGTTGGCGATGCCGTTAAGAGCGGTGATGTTCTCTGCGTTCTCGAAGCTATGAAAATGGAAAACGAAATCGTTGCTCCGAGTGACGGTACCGTTGCTTCCGTAAATGTCAGCCAGGGTCAGTCTGTAAACTCCGGAGACCTTCTTATATCACTTTCTTAATCTTGATTTTGATATACTGATGTGAAGGAGGAATTTCTTTGGAATTAATTAACGGTTTTATAGACTTTTTTAAGAACACAGCAATTGCCGACATGATTATCAACATGGACGGAATTGATGCACTGAAAACCATAGCTATGATTGCAATTTCCTGTGTTCTGCTGTACCTTGCGATTGTAAAGCAATTTGAACCGCTTCTTCTTTTGCCGATCGCATTCGGTATGCTTCTTGCAAACATTCCGCTTGGCGGTATGATGCATCCGGAGTGGTATGTGGGTTCAAGCATCGACTACGGCAAGGTTCTCCATGAAGGCGGTTTGTTGGATTTATTGTATTTGGGTGTTAAACTCGGAATATATCCTCCGCTCATTTTCCTGGGAATCGGCGCTATGACGGACTTCGGTCCCCTTATAGCAAACCCGAAGGGCATTCTCCTCGGTGCTGCAGCTCAGGTTGGTGTTTTCTTAACCTTTTTGGGCGCAATTTTCCTTGGATTCAATATGCTTGAAGCTTGCGCAATAGGTATTATCGGCGGTGCTGACGGTCCTACGGCTATATTTGTAACCAAATCTCTCGCGCCGCACCTTTTACCGGCAATTGCTATCGCCGCATATTCATACATGGCTCTCGTTCCTATCATTCAGCCTCCGATTATGAAGGCACTTACGACTAAAAAAGAGCGTATGATTGTGATGAAGCAGTTAAGACCTGTAAGCCAGAAGGAAAAAATCATTTTCCCTATTGTTGTTTCGATTGTTGTTCTTCTGCTTGTTCCCGATGCAACATCGCTTATCGGTATGCTTATGCTCGGTAACCTCATGAAGGAAAGCGGAGTAGTTGACAGAATCAGCAAAACAGCTCAGAATGAGCTTATGAATATTATTACAATATTCCTCGGTGTTACGGTCGGTGCTACCGCAACTGCGGATATGTTCCTTACAGCTAACACAATTAAAATCATTGTGCTCGGTCTTTTGGCATTTTCAATCAGCACAGCAAGCGGTACTCTGTTTGGCAAATTGATGTGTCATCTTACAGGCGGAAAGGTTAATCCTTTAATAGGCTCGGCAGGTGTTTCGGCTGTTCCTATGGCAGCGAGAGTATCTCAGAAGGTCGGTCAGGAGGAAAATCCTTCAAACTTTCTGCTTATGCACGCTATGGGACCGAACGTTGCAGGTGTTATCGGCTCGGCAGTTGCCGCAGGCGTATTCCTTGCACTTTACAAATAAATAATGGGAGGTAAACTAAAATGGCTAAGGTAGGTATTACCGAAACTATATTAAGAGATGCTCATCAGTCTTTGATTGCTACAAGAATGACTACGGAAGAAATGCTTCCTATCATAGATAAGCTTGATAAGGTTGGTTATCACTCGCTTGAAGCATGGGGAGGCGCAACCTTTGATTCGTGTATGCGTTTTCTCAATGAGGATCCGTGGGAAAGGCTGAGAAAAATCAGAGCTGCTGCTAAAAACACAAAGCTCCAAATGCTTTTCAGAGGTCAGAATATCCTCGGCTACAGACATTATTCAGATGATGTTGTTCAGTATTTTGTTCAGAAATCAATCGCCAACGGTATTGATATATTAAGAATTTTCGACGCACTTAACGATGTGAGAAACCTTAAATGTGCGATTGACGCTTGTAAGAAAGAAGGCGGTCATGTCCAGGCTGCGATTTCATATACAATAAGCCCCGTTCACAACAACGATTATTTTGCAAGCCTTGCAAAAGAGCTTGAGAACATGGGCGCGGATTCCATTTGTATAAAGGATATGGCAGGTCTTTTGCTCCCGTATGAGGCATATGACCTTGTAACAAAGCTTAAATCTACGGTTAAAATCCCGATTCAGCTTCATACTCATTATACAAGCGGTGTCGCTTCAATGACTTATCTTAAGGCTATTGAAGCCGGTGTTGATGTAGTTGACACAGCAATTTCAGCACTCGCACTGGGCACATCTCAGCCTGCAACCGAACCTATGGTTGCCGCTCTTTCCGGCACTCCTTACGATACCGGAATTTCGCTTGACAGCTTCAACGGTATAACCGAATACTTTAAGGATCTCCGTGAAAAATATCTTGCATCCGGACTTCTGGACCCGAAGGTGCTCGGAGTTAATGTTAACACATTGCGCTATCAGGTTCCGGGCGGTATGCTTTCAAATCTTATTTCGCAGCTCAAAGAGCAGGGCAAAGCAGAAAAGCTTGACGAGGTTCTTGAGGAAGTTCCGAGAGTCAGAAAAGACGCAGGATATCCTCCTCTCGTTACACCCACAAGTCAGATCGTGGGAACTCAGGCTGTATTCAATGTGCTTGCAGGCGAAAGATATAAGATTGTCACCAAGGAATTTAAAGGTCTTATAAAGGGCGAGTATGGCAAGACTCCTGTTGAAATCTCTGATGAAATCAAAAAGAAAATCATCGGCGATGACAAGCAGATTACTTGCAGACCTGCCGATAACTTAAAGCCCGAGCTTGAAACACTTCGCAAAGAAATGAATGAATACTTCGAGCAGGACGAGGATGTACTTTCGTATGCACTTCTGCCTCAGGTTGCAAAGAAATTCTTTGAATTCAGGCGTGCGGGAAAATACGGTATTGAGCCCGGTCTTGTAAATATGAACGATAAAACTCATCCGGTATGATTTTAAGATTTACGGGGCAGGATTAGCCTGCCCCGAATTTCTATGTGAGGGATTATTATGAATAAGGACTTATTGATTAATATTGAGCAAAGGTATGATTCATTCAGCAAAGGACAGAAACACATTGCTGATTTTATTCTTGAGAAGTATGACAAGGCGGCTTACATCACTGCCGCAAAGCTCGGTTCAATCGTCGGCGTAAGCGAATCCACCGTTGTCAGATTTGCAACGGAGCTCGGATTTGACGGATACCCTTCATTTCAAGCCGCACTTCGTGACATTATAAAGACAAAACTTACCGCAGTGCAAAGAATGGAAATTGCGTCTGACAGGACGGACGAGCATCACATTTTGGAAGCAGTTCTTCAATCGGATATGGACAATCTTAAGAAAACCCTGGAGGATTCCGACAGCACCGTGTTCCAAAACGCCGTCCAGGCAATCCTCAAGGCAAAGAAAATATATATCCTGGGTGTAAGAAGCTCTGCCGCACTTGCAACCTTTTTGGGCTTCTATTTCAACCTTATTTTTGATAATGTCGTTTCCGTCCATACAAACAGCGTTAGCGAAATGTTCGAGCAGCTGTTCAGGGTGGGTGAGGATGATGTTGTTATCGGCATCAGCTTCCCGAGATATTCAAACCGAACAGTGACCGCACTCAAATATGCCAAGGACAAAAACGGGACTGTAATAAGCATTACCGACTCAAACAGCTCGCCCCTTGTGCCTTTTTCCGACTATTCTCTTACTGCCGGAAATAATATGGCGTCCTTCGTTGATTCGCTTGTTGCTCCCCTCAGCGTTATAAATGCGCTGATTTTTGCTGTTGGTATTCACAAGAAAAAAGATATATATAATAATTTTGAAACCTTGGAAGATATTTGGGATGAATACAATGTCTACGAAAAAAACGAATAATTATGATACGATAATAATAGGTGGAGGCGCGGCAGGTCTTATGGCGGCATACGCTTGCGTTAAAGAGGGTAAAAAAACCGCAGTTTTTGAAAGAAATGACCGCCTCGGAAAAAAGCTTTTGATTACGGGGAAGGGCAGATGCAACATTACAAACGCTGCCGACATATCCGAGTTTATTGATAATGTGCCCGTAAACAGTAATTTTCTTTACAGTGCTTTTTACACCTTTACCAATGACGATCTTATTAAGCTTTTGAACGAAAACGGACTTGAAACAAAGGTTGAAAGGGGCAAAAGAGTTTTCCCAAAATCCGACAAATCGGCAGATGTATTAAATACACTTTATAGGCTTGCTTCGGGAAGTGATTTTTACTTTAATACCCGTGTGAAATCCGTTATAACAAAAGACGGAGCGGCAATAGGCATTGAAAGTAGTGACGGCAGTAAATTCTTCGCCGAAAAAATCATTGTTGCAACAGGAGGTAAGTCCTATCGGGCAACGGGTTCTACAGGTGACGGATATAAAATAGCGGAGGCTCTCGGGCACACCATAGTTGAGCCAAAGCCCTCTCTCGTTCCCCTTGAAACAGAAGAAATCTATGACCTTATGGGGTTATCGCTTAAAAATGTCGGAATCAAGATTATCGACAAAAACGGCAAATCCGTTTATGAAGATTTCGGCGAAATGGTGTTTACACATTTCGGAGTGTCAGGTCCCATTATATTAAGCGCAAGCTCTCATATTAGAAAAATTGACGGTCATAGGCTTATAATCGACCTGAAACCCGCATTGACCTTTGAACAGCTCGATGCAAGAATACTGAGAGATTTTGAAGCATTTTCAAGAAAAAACTTTTCACATGCTCTCGATGAGCTGATTCCAAAAAAGCTCATACCCGTTATTATCAAATTATCCGAAATTCCGCCGGAAACAAAGATTCATCAGATAACAAAGGAACAAAGGCACGCTCTGCTTAGTATAATTAAGGGCTTAACCTTTACGATTAAGAAAATGCGCCCCATTGATGAAGCGATTATAACCTCCGGCGGCGTTAAGGTCACCGAAATTAACCCGTCTACCATGGAGTCGAAAATCGTATCTAATTTGTATTTTGCCGGAGAAGTCATTGATGTTGACGCATATACCGGCGGATTTAATTTGCAAATTGCTTTTTCTACAGGGTATTTGGCAGGAATTTCATAAAAACTATTGATTTGATTTCGATTTTAATGTATAATTATATTATAATTTTTTAGGAGGATTGCACATGAAAGTTAAGAAAGTGGTTATACCTGCCGCAGGTCTCGGTACAAGATTTCTCCCTGCTACAAAGGCTGAACCCAAAGAAATGCTCCCGATTGTTGACAAGCCCACAATCCAGTATATTGTTGAAGAAGCTATTGCTTCCGGGATTGAGGATATAATAATTATTACCGGACGCACCAAGCGTTCCATAGAGGACCATTTTGATAAATCATACGAGCTTGAGTCCGAGCTTGAAAAGCATAACAAAACAGAGCTTCTTGAGCTCACTCGCGGTATTTCAAATATGGCAAATATCTTTTATGTAAGGCAAAAGGAGGCGCTCGGGCTCGGTCATGCCATTCTCTGTGCAAAAGCTCTTGTAAACAACGAGCCCTTTGCCGTTATGCTCGGCGATGATGTTGTTGATTCGCAAAAGCCTTGCTTAAAACAGCTCATTGATGTATATGAAGAATACGGCTCTACCGTGCTCGGTGTACAGAAAGTTCCGGAAAGCGACACCCATATGTACGGTATTGTTGACGGAGTTCAGATTGCAGACAGAGTATATGATGTTAAAAATCTTGTGGAAAAGCCTGCTATCGGTACATCTCCCTCTAATATTGCAATCCTCGGACGATATGTTATCAACCCCGATATTTTCGGGTATCTCGACACTCAAACCCCCGGTGCCGGCGGTGAAATTCAGCTGACGGACGCTCTCAAACGCCAAATGCTGAACGAGAAAATGATTGCATATAATTTTGAAGGAAGACGCTACGATGTCGGAAATAAGCTCGGATTTCTTCAGGCAACCGTTGAGTTTGCACTTAAACGGGACGATTTGAAGGACGATTTCAAGGCTTATCTTAAAACTCTAAACATTTAGGAAGTGATACTTTGAAAATAAATTGGAATAACAAGTATCTTACAATTTCCGTATATTCGCTTATAGTTGTTGCATTAAGTATTGTTATTTATAAGCTTTTGCAGGGCGTATCCGATTACAGTGCTTTTTTCGACTCTGTAATTGCAATCGTTAAGCCTATTATTTACGGAATAGTTTTGGCTTATATTCTTTCGCCGATTGAAAAGCTTTTTGAATATAAGCTTTTACCTAAGGTGTTCAAAAAAAGAAGTAAAAAACTGATAAGATACCTTAGCATAGGCATTGCATATCTTTTGTTTGTAATAGCTTTTTCTCTCGTGCTTTACATTGCGGTTCCTCAGCTTTTGGAAAGCATAAACAGAATAATCGTTTCCATACCGATGTATGTTGTTAATGTTCAGAATTGGTTCAATTCATTTATGGAAACAAAAATCGGAAAGCTTATAGGCAATAATATTGATATGTCGAGCGTAAACTTTCAGAGTATATTTACAAATCTCCAGGATATGCTCAATTCTTCGTTCATTGCCGTCAAGAGCACACTTTCCGCTTTTGTCGAAATGCTGTTTAACATCATAGTTGCAGTTGCGATTTCGGTTTATCTTCTTGTGGACCGCGAGATCTATTTCAAACAATTCAGAAAGCTGATGTATGCATTCGGTAATAAGGATAAGGTTACAAATCTGTGTAAAGAATGTTATACGATTAAGGAAATCTTCAACAGCTTCATGTACGGTAAGCTTATAGAGTGCTTGATTGTAGGTATTGCGTGTTACATTGGCGTTGTAATTATGGGCGTTAACAATGCTCTTCTGATCAGTGTAATTGTCGGCATAACAAACTTTATCCCATATTTCGGGCCGTTTTTGGGTGCAATACCGGGCGTTATTCTGATATTCTTTGACGGTGAGAACGGAACAAACCCTACCATGACGCTTGTTTTTATCATTTTTATCCTGGTTCTTCAGCAACTGGACGGTAATGTTTTAGGCCCGAGAATTCAAGGAAAAAGCGTGGGACTTTCGTCCTTTTGGGTGCTCATTTCGGTTATCGTTTTCGGAGAATTTTTCGGAGTATGGGGAATGCTTCTGTCGGCTCCCGTATTTGCGGTTTTGATGTCTGCTTTAAGAGTCATTGTTAATAACAGACTTAAGCGAAATGACATTGATCCGTCTTCGGATTTCTATCAGGAAAAATCGGAATAACATATTTTATCACCTCATAGATTTTCTTTGAGGTGATTTTCATGGAATTAACAGCCGGAAATGCAATATGTACAATTAACGGCAACAATGCGGAAATACTGTTTAATGATTATAAAAAACCACTTAGGGTTTATGCTGTCGGAAATACTGTTTTTTATGCAGGATTATTAGAACCTGTCGGCGAGAATCTCGGCAGACTTTCGTTCGGTTTGCCCTCCGCTACCGATTACATATTGATTTCAGACGGCAGAATAGAAGAAAATTACAACGAGGTTCTAAGATTTAATTTTAACAGCAAGTATTCCCTAAAAAAGGAAATCCCAACAAAATTCAACAGCGCATTTGAAGAAATACTTTTTTCGCAAAAGGAGCTTAAAGATTGCGTTAAGCTTTACGGGCACTATGTTGCTTTCCGCCGTGGCGGCTCCGTGATTTATGCCTTTCCGTCCGACCCATTTACACATCCGCTTTTGCAGTTTTTGCCGTATGCGTATTGGTACGATGTGAGTATTTGCAATAAATTCAGAGGCTATTATTTTATAGGTTATGAAAATCATCGTCCGCAATTTGTTTCAAAGTGCGCTGTGGATATGCTTACAATGAATAATTAAATCTCAATAAGATATAATAAATACAATAAACAGTAAAGGTCTTGTAAAATCATGAATGAGTTTATTGTATTTGTTATAGGCGCTTGCGGATACAGTGTCATTGAGCTTCTGTGGAGAGGCTACACACATTGGACTATGGCGCTTGCGGGCGGCATATGCTTTTTGTTGATGTATTATATAAACATACATGTTAAAAGCGGTCTTTTTGCAAAATATCTCCTGTCAGCGTTGTGTATCACCGCCGTTGAGCTTATTTTCGGCTTGATATTCAATGTTGTCTTGGATTTCAATATCTGGGATTATTCAAATCTGCCCCTTAATTTTTATGGTCAGATTTGTCTGCCATATTCGGTTATTTGGTTTTTTCTCAGCATACCGCTTATAAAGTTTTGTGACATGATTAAATTTACTATAGAAAAGGTTTGATTAATTTGAAAAATACAATAGCAATTTTAGGTGCCGGCGTTCTTTGGGGGACAATGGGGATTTTCAGCAGAGTGTTGTCCGGTTTCGGTCTTAAGCCTGTGCACATTACGGCATTCAGGTTAGTTTCGGCAACTATTGTGCTTATCATATTGTCCGCATTTATGGGCGGAAAGAAGAATTACAAAATTAAGGCTTCGGATTTAAAATGGTTTATCATGAGCGGTGTTTTCAGCATTGCCGGAATAACAATATGCTATTTCAATTCGATTACTCTCTCATCCCTTTCCACTGCCGCGATACTGCTTTACACCGCACCTGTATTTGTTACGATTATTTCCTATTTCGTTTTTAATGAGAGAATTACGCCGATGAAGGTCATGGCTTTGATTTCCGCTATTTTGGGATGTGTATTGGTAACAGGCATTGACGGAAAGATTACCACAATCGGTGTTTTATGGGGAATAGGCTCGGGGATTGCCTACGCTTTATACAGCATATTCGGTACAATTCTGCTGAAAAGATACAGCACTTTTCAGGTGACGCTGATCTCATTCGTAATAGGAACAATAGCCATTCTTCCGTTTTCTGACATTGAAGGGATAGTAAAAATCGTATCGGCGGCGGAAAACAAAATTCTTCTTATTTCCGTCTGCGCACTTTCAGGGATTATTACCGCTGTTCTTCCGTATATGCTCTATACATACGGCCTTAAGGGCACAATTCCGGGCAAGGCTTCTATTATGGCTTCAATCGAGCCTGTGGTTGCCACACTAAACGGTATAATTTTCTTTGACGAACCCTTTGGATTTACTTCTTTTATCGGCATAGCCTTTGTTATTTTGGCGGTTATGTTGATTAATAATTTCGGAAGAACCTCAAACAATCGTAATATTTAACCCGAATTATTCATTTATACAAAGCCTTTGCCGCACGGATTTTCCTCTCTGTGCGGTAATTATTTTGAAAAAAATGTGAAAAACACTTGTAAAATCAAACAAATAATGCTATAATAATACTATATGTATAAAAGATAGGAGGTAAGCTTTACTTGAAGAATAATAAAATACATAAAACCTCAATCGGCGGTCAAGCCGTTATTGAAGGTGTTATGATGAGAGGCCCGTCAGATATTGCGATTGCTGTAAGAAAAAGTGACGGAGAAATAGTTGTAGATAAAAAAGAAGCCAAATCAGTAAAATATAAGCTTTTTAAACTACCCTTTATAAGAGGTGTTGTGAACTTCTTTTTATCGCTTGTAACGGGCGTTAAAGCTCTTATGTTTTCGGCGGAATTTGTGGATATTGAAGGCGAAGAGGATGAAGAACCCTCAAAAATAGATAAATGGCTTACAGAAAAGCTCGGGGACAAGATTAAAGATATTGCTATCTATTTCAGCGTCGTGGTTTCCCTTGTTTTTTCCATATTGCTTTTTATTATGCTTCCTGCGTATTTAACGGGTTTTATAAAAAACTTGGGGGCAAGTCATTCTTTGATTATTATAATCGAGGGCGTTGTCAGAATTGCAATTTTTTTGGCATATTTGATTTTGGTTTCCAGAATGAAGGATATTCAAAGAGTGTTTGAATATCACGGAGCAGAGCACAAATCCATTTACTGCTACGAACACGGTGATGAGCTTACTGTCGAAAATGTAAAAAAATATACAAGACTTCACCCACGATGCGGTACGAGTTTTCTGTTTATCGTTATGATAATCAGTATCATAGTTTTCTTCTTTATAAAGTCGGATGTTTGGTATTTAAGGCTTGTTTACAGGCTTTTGCTGCTTCCTGTTGTTGCCGGAATTTCTTATGAAATCATTAAGCTTGCAGGCCGCTATGACAATAAATTAACCTGTATAATAAGCAAGCCCGGTATGTGGCTTCAGCATTTTACAACCAGAGAACCTGACGATTCGCAGATTGAGGTTGCCATTGCTTCCCTTAAAGCGGTTATTCCCGAAAATAAGGAAGATGACCGATGGTAGTATCCGAGCTTATATCTGTCTGCCGCCGTATAATCGGAAATTCGTCAGATTCGGCAGCTCTTGACGCAAAGGTAATAGTAAAATCGGTACTGGGTGCAGATGATGTTCAGCTTTTGATAAAGAGAGACGAAACTGTTCCGGAAAGCCTTTGCCGTAAAGCCGAGGAAATGGCTGAAAAGCGGGGCGAGCATATTCCGCTTGCCTATATAATCAAGCAAAAGGAATTTATGTCCTTGCCGTTTGCGGTTGATTTCGGCGTCTTAATTCCCAGAGCTGATACTGAGTGCATTGTCGAAGAAATCATTAAAGATGTATGCGAAGGATATGTGCTCGATATTGGGTGCGGAAGCGGTGCAATATCGGTTTGTGTAGCAAAATACATTCCGAATGCTAAGGTATATGCTGTTGATATTTCTGATAAGGCTATAAGCATCGCAAGACAAAACGCTGAAAACAACGGTGTTTCGGTTGAATTTACAAAAGCTGATATTTTCAGCTATAAAACGGATATGATGTTTGATTGCATAGTTTCAAACCCTCCTTATATCGAAACGGCTGAGCTTGACTCTCTAATGCCCGATGTTAAGGATTACGAACCGACTGTAGCCTTGGACGGTGGGGAAGACGGTTTGAAATTTTACAGGAGAATTATTGATTTTGCCAAATCAAATCTGAAGCCGAGAGGCAGACTGTATTTTGAACTCGGCTGGAAGCAGTTTGACTCTGTTAGGGAATTACTTATAAATAACGGTTTCACCGATATTAAAGAGATTTATGACCTTGCCGGCATTAAACGAGGCTGCAAGGCTGAATTGGAGGATTTTACGAATGAAAAAGTTTTTGAATGATTTTAAGGAATTCGCATTCAAGGGTAACATTTTAGACCTTGCTGTCGGCATGATGATAGGTTCGGCGTTTACGGCTATTGTAACTTCGCTTGTAAATGATATATTTATGCCGATTTTCGGTCTGCTTACCGGCAAGGTTGATTTTTCAAAGCTGTTTCTTTCACTTGACGGTAAGGAATATGCAACCTTAGCCGACGCGGAAGCCGCCGGCGCAGCGGTATTGAAATACGGCAGATTTATTTCCGCATTCATAAACTTTTTGCTTATAGCAATAGTTATTTTCTTATTTCTCAAGCTTGTAGTGAAGCTTAAAAAGCCAAAGGAAGAGGCGGCTCCTACAACAAAAAAATGTCCCTTCTGTAAATCTGAAGTACATATTGAGGCATTAAGATGCCCTCATTGTACTTCTGTTTTGGAAGGATCTGAGGAGAGTGAATAAAAATTTTTAATTGGCTTTACAGATTCAAGTACACAAAACGCGGTATAGATAACTTGATGAAGTACATTGTAATTATAAGTGCCGTTATTTTTGCTTTGCAATTCATAGGTATTGATTTAAGACCTGTCCTTTGCTTTGATGCGGCAAAAATACTCAACGGCCAGGTGTGGAGAATAATTACATTTGTTTTCATCGTTCCGAACACAAGCATACTGTTTGCGGCTTTCGTGTTTTATTTCTACTATATAGTCGGCAAAACGCTTGAGGATGATTGGGGAAGCTTTGTTTTTACGGTTTATTACTTCTTTACGGTTGGTGTGTGTGCCGTAATCGGGCTGTTAACAGGCGGAACTATTGTCAATTCGTATTATGTTAATCTTGCCATGTTTTTAGCTTACGGGTTCAGCTACCCGGAGCATCAGATTTTGCTTTTTATGTTCATACCGTTAAAGATGAAGTACCTTGCCTGGGGATATGCGGCTCTTTCCGTTTTGTGGGTTATAACGGGAGGCTCCCTTGCAGGAAGGCTTATACCTCTTTGCGGACTTATAAGCTTTGTGATATTTTTCTGGGATAATCTTATTTCATATCTGTTTCCCAAGTTCAAAAAACGAACAAAAGCAAAAAAAGCTGAAAGATCGAAATCGGCTTCAAAATCCGTGCATAAGTGTGAGGTGTGCGGAAGAACGGAACACGATGATCCGGATCTTGAGTTTCGTTTTTGTTCGAGGTGTAACGGATACCACGAGTATTGTCTTGAGCATCTTTATACGCATGAGCATAAATAATAAATTATATGGAATTTTGTGAAAGGATGAAAATTAATGTGTGGAATTGTAGGTTATGTGGGGCTTAAGCAGGCGGCGCCTCTGCTTCTTGACGGCTTGAATAAGCTCGAATACAGAGGCTATGACTCGGCAGGCGTTGCTATTTTTGACGGCAATAAAATCAATGTTGTGAAAGCCGAAGGCAGGCTTTCAAATCTCAGAAATATCACAAATGACGGTAAAAGCATTGTCGGCAATTTGGGAATAGGGCATACAAGATGGGCAACTCACGGTGCGCCGTCAGATGTTAATTCTCACCCTCACATCAGTAATTCAGGCAGATTTGCCGTTGTACATAACGGTATAATTGAAAACTATCTGGAGCTGAGGGAAAAGCTGATAAAAAAGGGTTGTAAGTTTTATTCCGAAACAGATACCGAGGTTATCGCTCATTTGATTGATACACTTTATAACGGCGATTTACTGTCAACCGTTAATTTACTCACGAGTAAAATCAGGGGTTCATATGCGCTCGGTATTATCTGTGCTGATTATCCCGATAGCTTCATTGCGGTAAAAAAGGACAGTCCGCTCGTTGTTGGCTTAGGGGAAAACGAGAATTTCATAGCTTCGGATATTCCTGCGGTTTTGCCCTATACCCGTAATATTTATCATATTGACGATAACGAAATTGTTATTTTAAGTAAGGACAGCGTTCAGATTTTCAATTCGGACTGTGAGATTGTTGAAAAAGAAGTTTTTCATGTAAAATGGGATGTTGAAGCCGCCGAAAAGGGCGGATATGAGCATTTCATGTTTAAGGAAATCATGGAGCAGCCCAAGGCTATAAAAGACACCGTTACGCCGAGAATAAAGGACGGATGTGTTGTTCTTGATGATATTAAAATTACAAAAGAACAGCTTCGTAGCTTAAACCGTATTTACATTCTCGCTTGCGGCTCGGCATATCATGTGGGTGTGGCAGGTAAATATATCATAGAAAAAATGACGCATATTCCCGTTGAGGTCGATGTTGCATCCGAATTTCGCTATCGCACACCGTGCATTGACGAAAACAGCCTTGCAATTATCATAAGCCAATCGGGAGAAACCGCAGATACCCTGGCGGCACTTCGGGAAGCTAAAAGAAAAGGAGCGAGAGTACTGTCGATTGTTAATGTTGTAGGCAGTTCCATTGCAAAGGAATCCGATGATGTGCTATATACATGGGCCGGCCCTGAAATAGCTGTCGCAACAACAAAGGCGTACAGCACTCAGCTTACACTTATATATCTTTTCGCAATTTATGCGGCAAGTCTTTTGGAAACGGATTCAAAGGAGCATATTGCTTCTTTGATTGAAGATATACTTAAAATTCCCGACATTATATCGGGGCTTCTTGAGAATAAGGATAAAATTCAATATCTTGCATCAAGGCACTACAACTCAAAGGAAGTATTCTTTCTTGGGAGAAATCTTGATTACGCCTTGGGGCTTGAGGGTTCCCTTAAGCTTAAGGAAATATCTTATATACATTCTGAGGCATATGCCGCAGGCGAAATCAAGCACGGGACTATTTCGCTTATCGAGAACGGCTCGCTTGTTGTGGCTTTGGTGACTCAGAAAGAACTTTATGAAAAAATGATAAGCAACATAAAAGAGGTTAAGGCAAGGGGAGCGGTTGTTATAGCCGTTACCGCCGAAGACAACAATCTTTTGGAACAGGTGGCAGACAGTGTTATTAAGGTTCCTTCCTTGGATTCTTTGCTTATGCCGTCACTTGCGGTTATTCCGCTGCAACTGTTTTCGTATTATGTTTCATCAATGAAGGGGTGCGACATTGACAAGCCCCGAAATCTTGCAAAATCTGTAACTGTCGAATAGGAGATGCTGATATGTACCCTCTTAAAATGAAGCCCGAGATTAAAGAAATCATCTGGGGCGGAAATAAAATGAAAGAAATGTTCGGTAAGGTTTATTCCTTTGAAAAAGCCGGCGAAAGCTGGGAGGTATCTACAAACGATGCCGGAAAGTCCGTCATCGCAAACGGAAAGCTTAAGGGTATGACCTTTAGTGAAGCTATATCCGAATTTCCCGAAATTGCAGGCAGTGCACTTTCCGACTTTCCGCTGATGTTCAAAATAATTGATGCCAACTATGATCTTTCTATTCAGGTTCATCCCAATGACGAATACGCAAAAACGAATGAGAACGGCTCAAACGGAAAAACGGAAATGTGGTATATTTTGCACGCTGAACCCGATGCAAAAATAGGTTACGGTTTTAATAAGGATATGACCGATGATGAGATCCGTGCCGCAATAGATAATGGCGATCTCGAAAAATATATACGATATATAAATGTCAAGCAAGGTGAAACATATTTTATTCCGGCAGGAACGGTTCATTGCCTATGCAGCGGACTTGTTGTTGCGGAGCTTCAGCAAAATTCAAATGTGACATACAGGCTTTACGATTACAACAGAACGGATAAAAACGGCAACAAGCGTGAGCTTCACATAGAAAAAGCACTTGATGTTATTTCAAAAGATAACACTGAGCCTAAAGCGGTTTTGGATGAGGGCTTGCAGCAGCAAAATCTTGTTTACTGTAACTATTTTGTATGTGATGTGGTTAGTCCCGAAAAAGAATACACCGACTGTACAGTAGAGGGCTGTCATTTGCTCTTTTTCAAAGACGGCTCGGGCAAAATATCCTACGGAGGCGGCAGTGAGAAATTCAAAAAAGGCGATACTTTTATTATTCCAAAAAGCTTGGGCGAATATAAAATCTGCGGAAAATGCAGTTATTTAAAGTGCTATGAATAAGCTTTTTTCAGCTTTTGCTCTTTTAGGACTTATGCTTTTGTGCTATGCGTTTTTCGAGGCACGATTAATCAGGGTTAAGCGACAAAATGTGTATTCAAAAAAGCTTCCCGAAAGCTTTGACGGTTTTAATATTGTGTTCATAACCGATATTCACAATATATCCCAAAGAGCCCGAAGGTTAAAAAAGCTGGTTAAAAGGATCAACGCCTTAAATCCCGATATTGTATTAATCGGCGGAGATTTTAACGAGGGCAAAACACGAAATCACGAGGTTTGTTTCAGGATAATTTCGGAGATTAATGCTCCAAAATATACAGTCCTTGGCAATCACGATTATTATAACGACGAGGAAATTGCCAAAAAGTACATTAAAAAGTACAACATCGGCAGTATTAACAATCGCAGTTTTTGGCTGAACCGCGGAAATGACAGAATTAAAATCGGCGGTTTGGACGATTGGTGGCTTGGTTATCCGTATCCTGAAAGCTTTTTTCACGATTTAACGGAAAATGATTTTGCTGTTCTGGTTTGTCATAATCCCGATTATTTTGAAAACATTGATATGAGCCTTGTTTCTTTGGCACTTGCAGGGCATCATCATGGCGGTCAGTGCTCATTTTTCGGTCTTTGGGCACCGAAAGTCAGGAGCGAATACGGTCTTAAATACTGTGGAAAAACCTTGTATTTCAGGGATACAACAATAATATGTTCAAGGGGAGTAGGCACTTCTCACATTCCCGTAAGATTTGCCGCCGTTCCCGAAATCAATTATGTTACTTTACATTCGGAGGAGAAAACTGTTGGATAGTATAAAAATACTTGGTGTAAGAATAAACAATGTGTCTATGGACGAGGCTGAACAAAAGGTTTGGGAGTTCTTTGAGAGTGACGCAAATCACTCCGTGTTCACACCCAATCCGGAATTTGTTTACCGAGCTTATCACGATGCCGATTTCAGAGAAAAGCTCAATTCCGCCGACCTTATTATTCCTGACGGAATCGGCTTGATTTATGCCGCAAAAATACTCGGAACACCGCTTAAACAACGTGTCCCGGGTTTTGAGCTTTGTTGCAGAATTATTGAAAAGGCTCCGCAAAAGGGTGCAAAATTGTTTATTCTGGGCGGAAAGCCCGGGATTGCAGAGCTTGCAAAAAAGAATATTGAGCGTGACCATGAGGGTATAAATGTTGTGGGCGTAAACGACGGCTACTTCAAAGATGATGAGGAAGTAATTGCCAAAATCAATTCGCTTAAGCCTGATTTTCTCCTTGTCTGCACAGGCTGTCCGAAGCAGGAAAACTGGATTTGTAAGTATAAGGACAGGCTCGATGTAAAAGTTGCGATCGGTGCGGGAGGAACCGTAGATGTTCTGTCGGAAACCGTTAAGCGTGCACCGAAATTTTTCTGCAAATTCGGTCTGGAATGGTTCTACAGGCTGATTACTCAGCCTACAAGAATCGGCAGAATGATGAACCTTCCGAAATTTCTTTTTATTGTTATTGCCAAAAAACTTAGAGGAGGCGGAGCAGATGCTTAAAGTTACATTGCTTGAACACACACCAAATCCCGAGAAGGTTATAGCTTCAGCGGCGAAGCTTTGTTATTCTTCCTCGGATATTGACTCGCTTTATGACGGACTTGACGAAGAAAAATCAAAAAAGTTTTTAGGACAGCTTATGTCCTACGGCCACGCAAGTCCTATCGAACACGTGACCTTTACATTCGGTATAGAAGGGGTTTCCAGGTCACTTCTTGCTCAGATTACAAGACACAGGATTGCTTCTTACAGCGTAAAATCCCAAAGATATGTTGGGGAAGGCGATTTTCAGTATGTTATACCGCCTGAAATTGAAAATAATCCCGAGGCGCTCCGGTCCTTCCAGGATACAATGAAAAATATCCGTGACAGCTACCTCAGGCTTGCCGATATTCTTAAGAAAAAGCATTATGAGGATTTTGTTTCCGAAGGCTTATCAGAAAAGGAAGCGGCAAAAAAAGCTGAAAAACTCGCTTTTGAAGATGCGCGTTTTGTGCTTCCCAATGCCTGCGAAACCAAAATGATTGTTACAATGAATGCAAGAAGTCTGTTTAACTTTTTTAATCTTCGTTGCTGCAACAGAGCCCAGTGGGAAATTCGTGCCCTCGCAACCCAAATGCTTAAGCTGTGCAAGGATGTTGCGCCGACTCTTTTTGCAAATGCAGGTCCGTCTTGCGTTGGCGGAAAATGCTCGGAAGGTGCTATGACCTGCGGCAAAATGAAAGAAATGCAGGAAAAGTTTAAAAATCTTTAAGGTGATTTAATGTTTATTGTTATTGAAGGTGTCGATGCAAGCGGCAAAGAAACGCAAACCAAGCTTTTATGCAGCCGTTTTGAGAATGCTCAGCACATAGAATTTCCCGATTATAAAAGCGAATCTTCTGCTCTCGTCAAGATGTATCTTGCAGGCGATTTCGGAAAAAACGCTGAAGATGTCAGCCCTTATGCCGCATCGGTTTTGTTCGCCTGTGACAGATTTGCTTCATACAGAACAAAATGGAAAAGCACGCTCGACTCGGGTGGAATAGTAATTGCGGACAGGTATGTTTCTTCAAATTTGATTCATCAGTCCTGCAAAATCGACGACGAGCTTGAAAAACAGAGGTTTACCGCTTGGCTTGAAGATTTTGAATATAACATTATGGGCATTCCAAGGCCCGATTTTACGATTTTTCTCGATATGCCGCCCAAATGTGCGGAAAAACTTATAAAAGCGAGAAGCAACAAAATCGACGGCAGTGATAAAAAAGATATACATGAATCCGACGATTCTTATATGTCTAAGGCTTACAACACCGCAGTGGCTTTGGCAGAGGAAAAGGGCTGGTTTACGGTTCATTGCGCCGTGGAGGATGTTATTAAATCACCTCAGGCGATTTCTGAGGAAGTATTCACCGCGGTTTCGGAATTTATGAAAGGCTGATAGTATGTTTCACGATATTTGCCTTGACGACAAAAAACTGTTTGATAAGTTTATGTTTCCCGACAAGGCAACGCACTCACAATATAATTTTACCAATCTTTTCATGTGGAAGCACGAGCTAAAGCCCGTTATTTGTGTATATGAAGGCTATCTCTGTGTTAAAACAAAGTATTACGGTCATCAAATGGCACTTTTTCCGATAGGAAAAACCCTGGAAGGGGCAAAGCCGGCAATTGATATGATTCTCGACACATTTGGCGAAAACATCACCTTTGTTGCGTTAAACGATGAAAAAACCGATACGCTTAAAAAGCTTTATCCCGATAAATTCAAGTTTTACGAGAACCGGAATAATTGCGACTATGTCTATCTCACCGAAAAGCTTATCACTCTTTCGGGCAAAAAGCTTCACGCTAAGAGAAATCATATAAACAAGTTTTTGTCAACTTATGATTTTGAGTATAAGTCCTTAAACCGTGATTTGCTTAAATACTGCGAAGAAATTGAGGTTAAGTGGCTCGCCTCCAAGAATGATATGAGCGATGCCGATAAAAAATCGGAATATCTTTCTACCATGAATGTACTTGATAATTTTGAATTTTTGGGCTGCCGAGGCGGAATTATTTTTATTGACGGTAAGCCGGCGGCATATTCGATAGGGGAAATGATGAGCGAAAATACCGCTCTTATACATATAGAAAAATCAGACGGAAAAATCGAAGGGTTGTACCCGATCATCAATCAGCTAACCTGTAAAAATGAGTTTTCCGATTCTGTTTTTGTAAACCGAGAGGAGGATATGGGGCTTGAGCCGTTAAGAAAAGCAAAGCTTTCATATCATCCGTACACACTTCTGAAAGCTGACAGAGCGAGGCTGAAAAAATGATTATCAGAGACTGCACTGTTCGGGACATTCCTCGATGCGCCGAAATTTGGAAGGATTGTTTTCCGGAAGATAAGGATTTCTGCGATTACTATTTTAATAATGTTCACCCTCTCGGAAAATCACTTGTTTGCGAAGCTTGCGGTACAGTCACATCATACCTTAATATTTTGGATTTTGATGCTAATTGCAAAGGACGCTTACTAAAATCATCCTATATCTACGCAGTTTCAACTCATTCCGATTTCCGAAACAAAGGATATATGTCCGCTATTTTCAATCGTGCGTTGGAACTCTGCGAGGATAAGGATTTTACATTTCTCATTCCTTCTGTTAACGGGATTTACGAAAAATTCGGTTTTAAAACTATTGCAAGGCAGAAATCCATGCAGTGTGATATTTCGGGGAATGACTGCCTCATTTGTAATGATATATCGCATCTTAACATGATTTATGAGCAATTTTGCAAAAAATTTAATCTTTCGGTTGTTCGCTCGTACGATTGGTGGAAAATAATTTACGAAACCGCTGTTTCCGACGGTTTCAGCTTTATCGCAAATGACGGTGCTTACGCAGTAGTCAGCGATGATGAAATTGCCGAGCTTGCATATATTTCGGAGCATTACAGGGACAGGCTCAATATTAAACACAAAACTCTTAAGCTCCCGAAAGTCATGGCAAGAGGCAACATGGATTTTGATAACAATTACATCGCTATGATGCTTAATTAGACACAGAATGGAGAATATTTATGGTTTATGTATTTTTGGCAGAAGGCTTTGAAGAAATTGAAGCTTTGACTCAGGTTGACCTTCTCAGAAGAGCGGGAATAGAGGTTAAAACCGTTTCCGTAACGAGTGAAAAAGAAGTTTGCGGTTCCCACGGTATAAAAACCGTTGCGGACTGCCTTATATCGGAAACCGACTGCTGTGACGCAAATATGCTTATTCTTCCCGGCGGAATGCCCGGAGTTACTAACCTTTACGGCTGCGAAAAGCTTCTCGGTATATTGAAGTCGCATTTTAATGTTGGCGGAAAAATATCGGCAATATGCGCCGCACCGCTTATTTTGGGAAGGCTCGGCATATTAGACGGCAAAATGGCAACTTGCTATCCCGGGTTTGAAAATGAGCTTTCCGGCGCAAATTATTTTGATTGTCCCGTGGTTGTGGATGGAAATATCATTACTGCAAAATCCGCAGGTGCAGCTATAGATTTTGCCGCAGAAATCATATCTTCTTTATTGACTGATGAAGCCGCTGACAAGGTTCTTTCGGACATATATTATGAATAAGAAGGATTTAAGAAAACAAGCGTTTACTATTAAAAAAAGCATTGATTTCAAGAGCGTTTCAAAAGGGATATGCAACAACATTAAAGCTCTCGACGCATATAAAAACGCAAAATGTGTTATGCTTTATAATGCACTTTCGGACGAAGCGAGCTTGGAGGAGCTTAAACCAGACAAAAACAAATGCTTTTGTTTTCCTTCCGTTAAAGATGATGATATTGTTGTTAAACTCAATTCCGAACGAACCGTTGTCGGAAAATTCGGAATAACCGAAGCCGTCGGTGCGGAAATTTCAAAGGATGAAATTGATTTGGTTTTGGTGCCGGGGGTTATGTTTGATTATCAGTTTAACAGGCTCGGAAGAGGGAAGGGGTATTACGACCGTTTTTTATGTGATTTTAAGGGCATTAAGATAGGAATTTGCCCTCATGAATTGCTTGTGAACTCGGTTAGCTCCGATGATTTTGATGTCAAAATGGATGTAATCGTTACTGAAAAGCAGATTTATAAAGGTTGATTATTATGGAAACAAACAATAAAATTTCATACAGCGGCGTTAACTGGCTTTTATTTTTCAATATAGTTTTGTATGTTGTCATAACGGAAATCGTTATCGTTGTTAACTCGTATTTCAGCTACAATGAGCCGGATACATACTTAACACGAATTATTGTTCAGACTTTCGGTATTTTACTTCCGCTGATTCTTTATTCAAAATCGAAAGATATTAATTTTACCGAATTTTACCGGATTAAACCCTTAAGCATAAAAAACTGCCTTGTGATTTTAGGGTTGGGTGTTTGCTGGCAATTCATCGGGTATATATTAAAATTTGCCACAACATCGCTTTTTGCATTGTTTAAGGTTTCATACACCGTAAATGCGCAAAAAAATCCGATTTCAGACTCCTCCGGTGAGCTTGTTCTTGCGCTTCTGGCGTTGGCTATTCTGCCTGCAATAGCTGAAGAACTTCTTTTCAGGGGTCTTGTTGTAAGAGCTTACGAAAAATGCGGTACGAAAAGTACAATCGTGATTTCGGCTGTTCTTTTCAGCATACTGCATCTTGATATAATGAATATTCTCGCTACTTTCTTCATGGGGATTCTGCTTGCCTATGTCGTTGTCAAAACAGATTCAATTCTGTCGGGAATACTTCTGCATTTCTCAAACAATTTAGCGGCTACCGTAATAATGCTAATAATGTCCCGTTCAAAAAACGTTTCATCCGCATTTATTGTATTTTTGGGCTTTGCCGCAATAATTCTGTTCTTCTTTCTTCTCTCTTTGTTTGGAAGAATGAATATAAAATCAAAATATATACCGCAGAAAAAGTCTGTCACTACAGAGCTTTGCAGGGCACTCTTAAATCTGCCGATGCTTCTTAGCATAGTTGCTTTCATTATATTGCAGCTGCATATATTTGATGTATTTTAAGGTGGTTGTATAACTATGAAGTCGAACAAAAGAAAAAACAGATGTATCATTATCCCGATTATAGCAGTTATTCTCATTGTGATAATAGGATGCTTACTCAAATTTGAAATATCGGGCTTTGGAAATGGAGATCCCAGCGTTGCAATCACAGTTGAAGACGGAGATACGGTACAAAACATTACGCAGCAGCTTGAGAACAACGGTGTTATTGGAAACAAGCTTCTTTTCAAAATCTACTTGAAGATTAAAGGCGCTGACAGTCATATCAAAACGGGAAATCATTATTTTGCCGAGAATATGGCTTATTCCGATGTTGTTAAGGAGCTAAGCCGGGATTCCTCCGTTGAAGGAATTTCAGTCACCGTTCCCGAAGGCTACGAATTCCGCATGATTGCGGATTTGCTTGAAGAAAAAGGGCTTATTGACAGAGAAAAATTCTATTCTGTTGCCGAAACATACAACTTTACTTACGATTTTGTTAAGGATATACCTAAGCGCAGCACTCGGCTTGAAGGGTATCTTTTTCCCGACACCTATTATATAACACCGGAAGAAGACGAGCTTGACATTCTGCTCATGATGCTAAGTCGTTTTGATGAATCGTTCACAGATGATATGAAAAACAGAGCCGAAGAAATCGGAATGTCAGTCGATGAGGTTGTTAATCTTGCGTCAATAATACAGCGTGAGGCTGCAAATTCCGAGGAAATGCCGCTTGTTTCTTCTGTTTTTCACAACAGATTGAAAAGCGACGAATATCCGTACCTTCAGTCATGTGCTACGGTTCAGTATATTCTTGAAGAACGAAAACCCGTTCTTTTGAACGAGGATACGGAAATTGATTCTCCTTACAACACCTATAAGTACGAAGGTTTGCCGATTGGCCCCATTGCATCGCCCGGGGTTGATGCGCTCAACGCCGCGCTTTATCCGGCGGAAACAGATTATTACTTCTTCTATGCCGATGAAAACGGGCAGTCTGTATTCTCGCAAACCTTTGACCAGCACTCAAGCGGCACATATAAAGGAGAATAATAATGATTGACGACAGCATAAATCACGAATATATAATTCGTTATCTGCGTGAGAATTTTTCGGAACCCTCAGACATTCTTAAAAAAATGAGAGCTTTTGCCGAAGAAAACGAGGTCCCGATTGCCGAACCCGAAACCGCGGCGCTGCTCAGATTTCTATGCGGTGTTAAAAGACCTGCAAGGATACTTGAAATAGGCACTGCTATTGCGTACTCGTCTATACTTATGGCGCAAAGCTGTGATGCCGAAATCGTTACTTTAGAACGCAACGAGGAAATGTTTTCATTGGCGACAGGCTTTATAAAGGAAGCAAAGCTTTCGGACAGAATTAATGTGGTTTTCGGTGACGCTTTGGAGACTGTTGACAGCGTAAATGGACCTTTTGACATTGTATTTATTGATGCTTCAAAGGGACATTATGAGGATTTTTTCAAGCGTTCAAAGCTTTCGGGAAACGGTATTTTTATATGCGACAATGTTCTTTACAAGGGAATGACGGCAACGGATGAGCTTTTGCTTAAGAGAAAAACTACTATTGTAAAGCGATTAAGAAGGTTTATATCCGACATTTGTGAGAACAAGGATTACTACAGTGCACTTCTTCCCATAGGTGACGGTGTGCTTTTAGCTTACAGAAACGGAGATTGATTATGGAAATTCTTTCCCCTGCCGGCAATCTTGATAAACTCAAGACGGCAATACAGTACGGTGCAGATGCGGTTTACTGCGGAATAGGAAAATTTTCTCTGAGAACCGCCGCCGATAACTTTACATTTGACGAGCTTTGCGAGGGCATAGACTTGGCGCACAAAGCCGGAAAAAAGGTTTATATTACAGCCAACGCCATTCCTCACGAGGGTGACCTTGACAGTTTTCGGAATATTTGCGAGCAAGCGGTTTTAGCTAATGCCGACGCCCTTATTATTTCTGATTTGGGCGCATTCGATATTGCAACCGAATACAAAGACAAAATTGCCCTTCATGTCAGCACCCAGGCAAGCAATACAAATTCCCGTTCCATGAATGTTTGGCACAAAATGGGTGCTTCCAGAATTGTTCTTGCAAGAGAGCTTTCCTTTGACGAAATACGAGCTATAAGAAAAAACATATCTCCCGAGCTTGAGTTGGAAATGTTTGTTCACGGCGCAATGTGTATGTCATATTCGGGACGATGCCTTATAAGCAACTATCTTACCGAAAGGGACTCCAACAGAGGCGCTTGCGCTCAGCCTTGCCGCTGGAAGTATTATCTTACCGAGGAAAAAAGACCGGGACAGTATATGCAGATTACAGAAGACGACAACGGTACCTTCCTTTTTAATTCAAAGGATTTGTGTCTTATAAATTATCTTCCGGAAATTTCCGAGCTTGGCGTTAACAGTCTTAAAATAGAAGGCAGGATGAAAAGCTCCTACTACACCGCCATTGTAACAAAGGCTTACAGACAGGCGCTTGATGATTTTGAGAAAAACCCCGGCTCTCCGATTGACCCGTACTATTATGAAGAGCTGTGCAAGGTCAGCCACAGGGATTATTATACCGGCTTTGCTTTCGGTAAGCCTGATAAAAGTGGTCAGATTTACGGCTACAATTCTTATATCAGAGATTGTGATATTGTCGGAGTTGTGCTCGAAAAGCAAGGGGAGTATCACATTGTTGAACAGCGAAATAAGTTTTTCGACGGCGATTTGCTCGAGGTTGTACCGCCCGTTGAGAGGTTCTTTGTTCAGAAAATCGACGGAATTATCAATGAGGCAGGGGAGAGAATAGAATCAGCTCCCCATTCAAAGATGCTTCTTAAGATTAAGCTCGACCGTGATGTCCCGTCGGGAACTATTATAAGAAAGCCTGTTGAATAAAATTCCTCTTTACTTTTTCGACAAAATATAGTATAATTATCACCGGAGGGGATTTAAGTGTTGGACAAAAGCATTCTTAATTTTAAGAAAAAAGCCCATACACAAAGCCTGTTATTTAATAAATACGCAGCATGGAAGGCTTATGCATTCATAATTTTTTCATCTGTATTATATCAAATTCTGATATTTTGCACAGGGCTTAACGATTCTTTTTTTATTTTTCAGATTTTGCTCATGCTTGAAGCGGGCACGTTTTTTGCCCATTTCGTGCTGCTTTTTATGGACAGAGACAAAAAATGCTTCATCAATTTATTTGTTGCTGTGTCCATTGCGATTGCCGCACTCTCTCCGTTTTTGCTTGGCTATACAAGACTTCATATAGGAAGCTGGGATATGTGGGCGTTTCTTTACTTTGTTGTGGCATATCCGCTGTCATACATAGCTCTTTCGACTTTCGCCGTTTATAACCGCAACATATATTACAAAAAATATATTGCCGTTTCTCTCGCAATACTGTTTATTCTCCTTGCAGTTGTAACTTTTTGCTACTCAATGCTTTACGGTGCATATCAATACTATGTGGATTTTGACTTTATTCCGAGAAGAACCGTTGCACTGATTGTATTCAATGTGCAGTATGACAATATTTCGCTTATGGAAAGGCTTTTCCAGTTTTCTCTGCTGCTGAATACGCTTTGTATATCCAATGAAAAGTTTTCTTTAGACTATGGTATTGTCAACCGCAGTCTTTAAAATATTATTTTACAGGAGTGTTGAAAATGAACATGAAAAGAATTTTGACAATTATGCTTGTGTTGCTTTTTGCAATGCCGGCAGCTCAGAGCTTTGCTGAAGAGATTTCCTTCTCCGACCTCGGCGAGGATCATTGGGCATATTCTGCCGTTATGCAGCTTGTAAGTGACGGAACCGTCAGCGGCATGGGTGACGGAACATTCGCACCGAGAGAGCTTGTTACAAGAGCTCAGTTTGCAAGAATGATAGGCGGAACGGATACAAAACGAGATACAGATTTCGCTGACCTTACTCCCGAGCATTGGGGTTATGACTATGTAATGGTTTCGGGCATAGAAGGCGATGAAAAC
>CABUMF010000007.1 GCA_902492655.1 uncultured Eubacteriales bacterium
GGTGATATTGCAGTGTTTCGGGGTAGATAAGCCTTGCGCCGGCTCTGTAGCCTAATATCAGCCCGTCGGCAGTTGCGCCGTAGTGATTTGATGTGGGAAAGCCCTGATAATGAAGCCTTCCTGCGCCGCCCGTTGCAAGAACCACCGCTTTTGCACGGGCAACTGAAAGCTCGCCCGTTTCCATGTTCATAAGCACCGCACCCGATATTCTGCCCTCGTTGTCCGACAGTAGCTCAATAGCGGCTGTAAAGTCGAGCACGAATATGTTTTTGTTGAACACCTCGTCCCGAAGGGTTCTCATGATTTCAGCCCCCGAGTAGTCCTTTGCGGCGTGCATTCTTTTTCGGGATGTGCCTCCGCCGTGGGTTGTAATGAGGGTGCCGTCAGGCTCCTTGTCGAACTCCACACCCAAAGCCTCGAGCCACTTTATAGACTTTGGCGCATCGCACACAAGCCTCGACAAAAGCTCACGCTTTGCGGCGAAGTGACCGCCCCCGAAGGCGTCCAGAAAGTGTATGGCAGGCGAATCGTTTTCCTTGTCCGCCGCCTGAATTCCGCCCTCCGCCATCATGGTGTTGGCGTCCCCGATTCTCAGCTTTGTGACGATCATGCACTCTGCGCCCCTACGGTTTGCCTCGATAGCCGCCGCCGCACCTGCGCCGCCTCCGCCGATAATCAGCACATCTGTATCATAGTCAGGTTTTTCTGAAATTATGTCATTTTCCGAAACTCTGCCCTTGCCCTCAAGAAGCTTTGCAAGCTCCCTCGGCACAAAATCGCCCTTGTTTTTCCCCACCGAAAGCCTTGAAAACTCGCTTTTTTTGTAGTCGGGATGAAACGCTGAAAGAAGCTTCTCCTTTTGCTTCGCGGTCATTCTTTCAGGCTCGAAGGAAAGATTTTCACTTCTGTTTTCCTCCACCGCCTCCAAAGACTTTTTAAATTCTTCTGAATACACGATTTCGCCTCCTACTCCTCAATTTCACGGTTGTTGTAAAGCTCTTTAAGCTCCTCTATGGGCTTGTCGGTAAGAGCCTCCAAAAGCTCCCGAAAAGTGCCGTCCTCAATCTCCCGAACCCTGTTTTCAAGGTGCTTTGAGGGAGGCGCAAGGTACTTTCCGTTAAGCCTTCTTGCAAGCATCGCCACCTGTGGGTGCGAAATCCCGGCAGGGCATCTTGCGGAGCAGACGCCGCACATAACGCAGTCAAAGGACGCCTCCGCACACGCCTTGAAATCCCCACGCTGAGCGTATGCGATGTACTGCATAACATTAAGCCCCTGGGTGCAAGCCTTCGTGCAGGCGTTACAGCCCACACAGGCGTAAATTTCGGGGTAGAGCTGCATCATCACGCTGTCGGTGGGCTTGAGCTTTTCGATGTCGTAAGCCTCCTTCACAAGGGGAAAAAACGGAAGCGTTGCCACATACATATTGTTTTCCACCTTTGTCTGGCAGGCAAGACAGGTCTTAAGCCCCCTGTCCCCCTTTATGCGATACACCGTAGCGCAAGCGCCGCAGAAGCCGTTTCGACAGCCACAGCCACGCACCAGGCGGTATCCCACATATTCCATAGCCCTCATAATCGTGAGGCTTTCGGGAACGGAATATTTTTTTCCGAACAAATAAACATCCACGGTATTTTCCATATGATAATCTCCATTCCGCCGCAAAATCGGCACAAAAGTAATTTGTATTCAGTATTCGTCGGGAAGCTCGGAAAGCTCGTCCATTCTGAAAACGGGGCCGTCCTTGCACACGAATTTCGAGCCGATGTTGCACCTTCCGCACTTTCCGATACCGCACTTCATTCTAAGCTCCATTGTGGTGTAGACCTTGTTTTTTTCAAAGCCCATATCAAGAAGTGCCGAGAGCGTAAACTTAATCATAACGGGAGGGCCGCAAAGAACGGCAATCCTGTCGGGAGAAAACCCGAGCTCCCGCACAAAATCAGGCACAAAGCCCACATGGCAGAAGGCTTCGTCCCCCCTGTCGACCGTCAGATGAACGCAAACGGAGTCATCCGCCGCCCATTCTTCTGTGATTTCCTTAAAATCCACGAGATCGTCCTTGGTTCTTGCGCCGTATACGATGTCGATTTTCCCGTAGCTGCCACGAAAATGCCTGCAATAGTTAATGACGGAGCGAAGCGGCGCAATGCCAATTCCCCCGGCGATAAAGAGCAGATTTTCGCCCTTAAAATCCTCATCCACGGGAAAGGGCCTTCCGTACGGGCCTCTTATCGTAATCATACTGCCCTTTTCCATTTGGTGGAGCTGCTCTGTAACACAGCCGCACTTTTTAATGGAAAACTCCATAAAATCCTCGTTTGTGGGGGAAGAGGTGATAGAAAACATCGCCTCCCCAACCCCGGGGACAGACAGCATAGCGCATTGCCCGGGAGCGTGGGAGAAGGGCTTTTGCCCGTTTGGGGACAGCACACGGAAGGTTTTAACATCCGCAGTGTCCTGTCTTACATCGTCAATCACTGCTATTTTCGGAACCAACGCATTATTCACCGATCTCACCCCCGATTTTTTTCATAGCCTTAACAATATTCATACCCACAGGGCATTTTTCAAGGCATCTTCCGCAGCCGACGCACGAAAACAAACCGTCGTTGTTTTTCGGAAAATACACAAGCTTGTGCATCATTCTTTGGCGAAGCCTTTCCTTTTGGGAAGTCCTCGGCTGACCGGCTGACATTTTTGTAAAATCGGAATACATACAGGAATCCCAGCATCGGAAACGCTTAATTTCGTGTCCCGTGTCCTTGTCCTTTATGTCGTAGCAATGGCAGGTCGGGCAGAAAAATGTACAGCTCCCGCAGGCAACGCAGGTCTTTGAAAGCTCGTCCCAAACGGGCAAATCGAAAAGCTCGTCGGTTTTGTCCGCCCCGAAAGATGCGGTCGAAACATTTTTAAGAGGAAGTCGGTCGAGCCTTTTTTTGATTTCCTCTTTGATTTTTGTAACCTCGCCCCCTTGGTAATCCTCCAAATCCGAAAGCAAAGCCTCGCCCTTCTTCGTTTTTCCGCAAAGGTAGATGTAATCCTCCGAAAAAAAGCACTCAATGTCGCCCGAAGGCTCAAATGCTTTAATACCAAAAGCTGTGCAAAAGCAGGTTTCGCAAGGCTTTTGGCAGGCTGTCGAAATAATAATTGCGTGTTTTCTGCGGTTTTGGTAGTATAAATCCACCGGCTCGGATAGGAAAACCCGATCCAAAATTTCAAAGCTTTTCACATCGCATCCACGGACGCCGAAAATAACGAAATCCTCACATTCCTCCGATAAATCAAGGATTTGCAAGTCATCGCCCACCCTTTTGAACTCCATGAGATTTTCCACCTGCGGAAAGAAAAAGTCCTTCGGGGAGCGGTCGGTTTTACCCGAAAGGCAAACCTCTGTCCCGTCCGAAAACGGCGCAAATTCCATGCCCGAATCCGACCTTTTAGGGACAAAGAGCCGTCTTTTTTCCGATATTTTTGTAAGAAAGCCGTTAAGCTCGCACCGCTTTATTCTTTTTATCATCAGCCCTCACCCCCGATGTCCTTATCGTCCACGGAAAAAGTAACCATGGGAGAAACAGCGTCCGCCGTCTCGCCCGGGGCAAATTCTCCGAAGTTTTCGTTAATGTCGCAAATAAGCTTGCGGTTGAGAAGATGAAGAGGAATATTTTCGGGGCAAGCCCTTGAGCATTCTCCGCAGTCGGTACACCGCCCGGCAACATGGAATGCCCTTATTATGTGGAACATTTTCTCCTCCGTTTCGTCCGCCGCCGCCTTGTTTTGAAGGGGGGATTCGGGATTATCGAACACGCACCGCTCGCAGGTGCAGGCAGGACAAACATTTTTGCAGGCGTTACAGCGAATGCACCGTGAAAGCTCGCTTTGCCAAAATTCAAACCGCTCATGGGGGCTCATCGCCTCTATTTTTTTAACCTCTAAAAGGCGGTCTGCCGAAGGCTTTTTGTCCGCCTCGCCTAAAGCCTCGTCAGATATGGCAAAGCCGTTTTGGTGACACGTTAAACACCTTTCCGATATTATGTCACCTTTTTCTACTTCAATATCCCCGTCAAAAAGGGTTTTAACTATGAATTTTCCGTCCTTTTCTAAAAGACCGCAAACCCCGTCGGAAATACTCTTAAGCTTTTTTATGTCAACCATTCCCTCACAGGGAACGGCGATTATGTAAACATTTTCACGGTCGATTTTATGCTCGCAAAGAAGCCCGTTTAAGCTTTTGCAGTCACAGGGCTTTAGGAAAAGGAGAACCCTTCCCTCCGCTTTTGTTGCGAATTTGGAGAGGTTCGCACCGCAAAAATCGTTCCATACAAAATTTTGAAGGTCATCGGCGGACTCGAAAAACGAAGGCGAAACATCATAGAAAAACTCGCCCTCTCTCCAGCCGAGAACCGAGGAAACCTCCCCCGAGGCAATAAGCTGACGGGCACGCTCAATTAAGACCTCACGCTTTATTTTTTGCATCTTAAATCCTCCGGTTTTTCAGATTTTCCCAAAGCGGCGACGGTTTTGACAAAATCGTTCATAGTTTCGGCAAACCTTGCGCCCTCCGCCGCGCTAATCCAGGTAAGACGGGTTCTTTCCTTTTCGATTCCGAGGTAATCGAGAAGCGAAAAAAGGAGCTTCATTCGTCTTCTTGTGTGGTAATTTCCCGAGGTATAGTGGCAGTCGCCAATGTGGCAACCGCAGATAATCACCCCGTCCGCACCCCTTTGGAAGGCACGAAGAATAAACATGGGGTTAACCCTACAGGAGCATGGAACTCTTATTATTTTAACCTCCGCACCGTAGGAAAGCCTGTTGTTTCCGGCAAGGTCAGCACCTGCGTAGGAGCACCAGTTACAGCAAAAAGCCACGATTTTCGGTTTATATTCGGTCATTTGCATATTGCGTCCACCTCCGCAGTAATTTGGTTGTTAGAAAATCCGCATAAGTCTATTGCGCCCGACATACAAGTAACCGTGCAAGCACCGCAGCCCCGGCACACCGCATCGTTCACGACGGCAACGGTTTTTGTAATTGTGCGCCCGAGGGTTCTGAACTCTTTGTCCTCGTAGGTAATTGCGCCGTAGGGGCAAACATTGGCGCAAAGCCTGCATCCAGAGCACATTTCCCCGTCCGAGCGTGCAACGCATGGGTTACCAAGAAGCCTGTCCTTAGATAAAAGCCCTATTACCTTGGCGGCCGCCGCACCGGCTTGGGAAACGGTTTCGGGAATGTCCTTCGGGCCTTGGCACATACCCGATAAAAACACGCCTGCGGTGGGGCTTTCAACGGGCTTAAGCTTTGGGTGCGCCTCTGTAAAGAAGTCGTTTGTGTCCATGCTCGCCCTAAGAAGGGTTGCAAGGGATCTTGCAGAGTCGTCCGGCTCAACTGCGGTTGCCAAAACCACAAGGTCGGCGTCGATTGAAAGCTGTTTTCCGCCGAGAAGGTCGGATGCGGTAACCTTCAAAACCCTTCCTTCCGGGGAAACCTTGCCGACCGAGCCCTTTATGTAATGAACGCCGTATTCCTCTGCGGCACGGCGGTAGAACTCATCAAAATTCTTGCCCGGTGTTCTCACATCAATATAGAACACAAAAACCTCGGTGTCCGGGTACTTGTCACGGGTGAGCATAGCGTGCTTTGCCGTGTACATACAGCAGATTTTGGAGCAATATTCCTTGCCCTTTTGTGCGCACGAGGAGCATCTTGAGCCGACGCACTGCACAAAAACGATTGTTTTCGGGTGCTCACCGTCAGAAGGTCTGAGGAGAACGCCGCCTGTCGGGCCTGCGGCATTGGTAAGCCTTTCAAACTCCAACGAGGTAATAACATCCTTTGATTTTGAGTAAGCGAACTCATCGTACCTTTCGGGGCTTATGGTGTTATAGCCCGTAGCCGCAACGATTGCGCCGTAATCTACGGAGAAAACCTCGTCCTTTTGGGAGTAGTCGATTGCGCCTGCGGAGCAGATTTTGGAGCAAACTCCGCATTTCCCCGATTTTTTCATGGTGCAGTTGTCCTCGTCAATCACAGCGATTTTCGGAACTGCCTGAGCAAATGGAATGTAAATTGCGCCCCTTTTGTCCATATTGAGGTTAAACTCGTTCGGGATATTTTTCTGTGGACATTTTTCGGTGCAAAGCCCGCACCCGGTACATTTGTTTTCGTCCACAAACCTTGCTTTTTTCCTTATTGTAACGGTGAAATTTCCCACAAAGCCCTCAACGCTTTCAACCTCGGAATATGAAAAAATCCTTATTTTGTCGTTCTGAGCCGCCTCCACCATTTTTGGAGTGAGAATACAAGCGGCGCAGTCGAGGGTCGGGAAGGTCTTGTCAAGCTGAGCCATTTTACCGCCTATTGTGGGCTTTTTTTCCACGATGTCCACCGGAAATCCGGCATCTGCGATGCAAAGTGCGGTTTCAATCCCGGCAATTCCGCCGCCGATTACAAGGGCTCGCTTAATGACGGGGGTTTCACCCGGGAAGAGGGGGCGGTTGAGGTTTACCTTGGCGATCGCCGCACGGGCAAGGGAAATAGCCTTTTTTGTAGCCTCCGCCTTGTCCTTATGAACCCATGAGCACTGCTCACGAATGTTTGCAATTTCCACCATGTACGGGTTAAGTCCGGCACTCTCGGCGGCTTTTCGGAAGGTCGCCTCGTGCATACGGGGGGAGCAGGAGCAAACCACAAGCCCCGAAAGCCTGTGCTGCTTTATTGCATCTATGATTTTGCCTTGCCCTGTCTGGGAGCACATATATTCATAATCTGCGGCGAAAACGACGCCCGGCTCACTCTTTACCGCCTCCGCAACGGAAGATACGGCAACGGTTGAAGCAATGTTCGTGCCGCAATGGCACACAAATACACCGATTCTCTGCATAGCTCTACCCCCTTCTACTTTGAATATTTCCGATATGCGCTGGTAAGTGCCTGTTGAGGCAAATCCTCGCTGAAAACATTATCCAAAAGCTCTTTTTTCATGTGATTTACGCCCTTTTGCCGCAAAGCCGCAAGCCTAACCGCCTCGATGAGCCTTTGCGGCTCAACGCCTCTTGGGCAACGCTCCGAGCAGGCAAAGCAGGAAAGGCACAAAAAGGACGCCTTCGACTTCAAAAGCGGCTCGATGTCCCCCGAAATTATCATGTCCGCGAACTGATGCGGATGATACTCCATTTTATGAAAGGAAGGGCAGGAAGCGGAGCATTTGCCGCACTTCATGCACTTTTCGGGGCTTGCGCCGCTGATTTTTATAAGCATATCCCTGTCAAATTGCATATGTAAAACTCCAATCCGCTCCGAAAAAGCCCGGAGCAAGGTAGCATGAGAAAATCCTTGTAAATTTTCGGGAAGGCTATACGCCCAAAGCCTCCGCCAGAATTTCGGTTATGTAGAAAACGGGCAAATCCGAGCCGCAATTTTCAAGATTGTACTTGCAAAGCGGGCAGGATGTCACAATGCAGTCCGCACCGGCTTTCTTTGCGCTTTCAATGATTTTGCGGCTTCTTTCCGTAGCCAAATCACGGTTTTCAATCAAAATATAGCCGCCGCAGCACTCGTTTCGCATCGGAAAATAGACGGGACTTGCCCCGAGAGCGGACACAAAATCCTCCATAATCGAAGGGTTTTCCGGATCGTCCATCCCCAAAACGGCGGACGGGCGAAGGAGAAGACAGCCGTAAAACGGAGCAATTTTCCTATCTTTTAAGGGCTTTACAACCTTTTTTGCGACATTTTCAAAGCCCACCTTGTCCCTAAGAACCTCGAGGTAGTTAAGAACCTCGCATTCACCGCCGTAATAAAAATCCTCCTGCTCGCCCTTCATGTAGGTGTTAACCTTTTGGCGAAAATCGTCATTTGACCTTATAAGGTAATTTGTCTGCTTAATCGTGTTGTGGCAAGCGGAGCAGACCGAAACCAACGGCTCGCCCCTATCAAATGCCGCCTTCAGCGCACGAACAGACGCAAGCTTTGAGGCAATTTCGTCCTCTGCTGTTATAAAAACGCCGCCGCAGCACTGCCAGTCGGGGATTTCCGATAGTGAAAACCCCAAAATCTCGCCGCATTTTCTTGCGTAAAAATCAAGATCTTTGGCCTTTGTCTTAAGTGTACAGCCCGGGAAATAACTGAAATTCATAGCCAAACCTCCAAAAAAACTCTACCTTTTATTATACAATAAAAAGCCTTTATTTGCAATAGCTTTCATAAAGAAAAGCCCGATTTTTTTGCATGAAAAAAGGCTCCCGTTTAAGAGAGCCTAAATAACTTTACCTGCAAATGAAAATCCGTTCTGCGTCCTCCCCGGAAAGCTCGAAAATATCGGCAAAATCGTAGGAAACCGCAAACTGGCCGATAGCCCCGTCCTCACCGTAGGCGGTAACGGATGCGCAGGAAATGCCGTCAATTTCAACCGTGTCGCCGATTGAAAAAGCGATGTCCCCTTCCCAGCCCTTCATGCTCATGATGCTGCCGAAAACATCACGAATTGTCCAGGGAAGCTCGCCCCTTTCGATAACTACAGCCTTGCTTGCGTCATCGTAGGAAACAGAGCAGCCGATAGCCTCGGCAACCGCACGAATCGGCACGAAGGTTGTCCCGTTAATCACACGGACATGAGCACCGAGCTCTTTGACCTCGCCGTTGACGGTTATGTAATCGGTGTTATTTTTAAAAGTAACCTTTGTGGTGGAAATCCATGCAACCACCGTCTGAGTGGAGCCGTACCAGTTGATTTCCGCACCGAACGCCTCTAAAATACTGCGAACGGGCACAAAAGCAACATCGTCCCAAATTTCGGAAGTAATATCAGTTTCAGTACCGTCAATTCTCACCGTCATGGCTGAAGCTGCTGTGAAAGCAGAAAAAACCAGAATGGCGGAAAGAACGAAAACCGCAATTTTCTTAAACATGTTACCCTCCTTTGGTATTTAACCAATTAATATAATACCAAAAAGCAAGGCAAAAATCAACCTTTGTAACAGTTTTGTAATATCTTTTTTACACATTCGTCAATACTTCCGTTGTTTTCGACTGAAAAATCAGCAAATTGCACATATAAATCATGTCTTTTCTCATAAAGCTCAAAGACTGCCTCACGGCTTTTTGAAAGAGGTCTGCCGGAAAGGTCTAAGAGGTCGAGGTCACGGCTTATGTAAAAAATTCTGCCGTTTCGGTGGAGGCTTTTGTAGTTTTCGTGTTTTGTCACGATGCCGCCTCCGGTAGCTATAACCTTGCCCGAAAGCATACCGACAGTCCTTGCCACATCACCCTCAATCAGCCTGAAGCCCTCCTCGCCGAAGGCTTCAAAAAGCTTTGGAATTTCAGTGTTTTTCTGCTTTTCGATGTACTCGTCGGTGTCGATAAACTCCCTGCTAAGAAGCCTTGCCAGCTCCTGCCCTACAGTGGATTTTCCGCAGCCGGGCATACCGATAAGCACGATATTTTCCATTTCGGCATCGGTTTCGGATATGATTTTTTCAAAAAGCTCCTCCCCCGATTCCTTCCCGAAAAAGTGATCGTACGCATAAACGGCTTGAGCGGCGAGCATGGGAAGCCCCGACGTGCATTTGATCCCCAAAGCCTCCGCCTCCATAATCAGCTCGGTTCTTACGGGGTTGTAAATCACATCAATCACGCCACTAAGCTTAGTAAACGGCTTAAGGGAAACGGGTGAATTTTCCACATTCGGGAACATCCCCACAGGGGTTGTGTTAATTAAAACCTCGGCATCGTAGTGGCATTTTATGTTATCGTAATTCCATTCGCCGTGCCTTGAAACCGTCACAATTTCAGCACTTTCGCTTAGCTCGCAGGCGGCACGGGCGGTGAGGCTTGTGCCTCCGCTCCCCAAAATCACGACCTTTTTGCCCGTAAGGGAGATGCCCGCACGCCTTGCCATGTAGAGAAAGCCTGCGATGTCGGTGTTGTAGCCGTAAAGCTTTCCGCCGAGGTTTACAACGGTGTTTACAGAGCCGATTTTTTCCGCCTCGGGTGAAATAAAGTCAAGAAACTCCATAGCGTCCTTTTTGTAAGGAATGGTAATGTTTATGCCCTTGAAATTCCGCTCCCCGAAGAACTGCGGCAGCCCTTCCCTTTCGATTTCGCAAAGCTCGTAGCTGTAATTTCCGATTTTTTTGTGTATAACTCCCGAGTAGCTGTGACCTAACTTTTCGCCGATAAGACCGTACTCCAAAATCACACCTCCGAATAGCTGCCGAGGTAAGAAAAGTCCATTTCCGCCTCAAGCTCCGAAAGAAGCCTGATAAGCTCGTCCGAGTAAACAGAAACATCCATTTCGAGGTAGAACATGAACTCAAAATCCCTGTTTCTTATGGGGCGGCTTTCGATTTTTGTAAGGTTAATCCCGAGAGCCGCAAACTTTGACATAAGGTCGTAAAGAGAGCCGGGGCGGTGCGGAAGGCGCACGATTACGCTGATTTTGTCCGCTCCGGGGTAAATTTCGGGGTTCTTTGAAATGCAAATGAACTTGGTGTAGTTGTTGGAAAAGTCCTGAATATCCTCTGCGATAACCGACAGTGCGTAAAGCTCGGCGCAGATGCCCGAGGAGATTGCGGCGATGTCGCTTCTGTCGCTTTCCGCAACCATTTTTGCGGCGATAGCGGTGTTTTCGCAAACGGTGACCTTAATGTTTTTGTGCTCCGACAGGAATTTTTCGCACTGACCGATAGCCTGCTCGTGCGAGAAAACCTCCTTGATTTTTGAAATATCGGTTCCCTGTTTTGCAAGGAGGCAGTGGTTAATCTGAAGCCTGGAGCTTCTCACGATGCAGAATTTGTGGGAATCCATAAGGTCGTAAACCTCGCCCACACTGCCGTGAATGCTGTTTTCAACGGGCAGAATGCCGTATCTGCAAAGCCCGTGCTCCACCGCATCGAAAACGCTTCTGAAGGTATTCATGTACATAATCGTGGGGTTTTGGAACAGCTTGTCGCAGATTTGCTGAGAATACGCTCCTTCCGTACCCTGACAGGCAACGGTTGCGGATGAGGGGAACATTTTATCGGTATTCTCGAGAGACTCTTTAATTCTTTTTGAGGTTTCGCTCTCGCCTCGAATTAAGCTACCCTGATAGGAGCGGCTGAGGTCAAAAAGCGTGTTGTAAAGCACTTTGAGATAGAGTGACATATCTTCGGGTTGCATAGCGGTAACACGAGCCACAACATCTCTTTCTCGGCTGCGGTTGAGTATCGGGAGATTGTTTTCCGCCTTGAATTTCGCCACCGAAGCGGCAAGCTCCATGCGCTTAACAAAGAGTGCGGAAAGCTCATCGTCGACACTGTTAATCTGATTTCTGATTTCTTCAAGATTCATTACAGTTCACATCCTTTAAGAATTGATATAGCCGCCGCCGATTCTATGGGCGGCAGTGCTCTGGGAACAATGCAGGGGTCATGGCGACCTCTGATTTCAAGCTCTGTGTTTTTCATAGCCTCGATGTCAACGGACATCTGTTTTTTTGCGATTGAAGGTGTAGGCTTAATCGCAACACGGAACACGATCGGCATACCGTCGGAAATTCCGCCCAGGATGCCGCCGCAGTTGTTGGTTCTGGTTAAAATTTTGCCGTCCGACACGAAAAACTCATCGTTGTTTTCCGAGCCGTAGAGATTGCATGAAGCAAAGCCGGCGCCGAACTCAATACCCTTTACGGCAGGGATTCCGAAAACCTCTTTTGAAATAATGCTTTCAAGGCCGTCGGTGTACATACCGCCAAGCCCCGGGGGAACGCCGTCAATTCTGCACTCTGCGATACCGCCGACGGAATCGAGCTTTTGCCTTGCAAGGGTAATTTCGTCGAGCATATTCTCGCCGGAATTTCCGTGAATGGAAACGATTTTCGAGGAAACGGTAATCCCCCTTCTTTTAAGTATTTGAAGGGCGATGCCGCCTGCTATGCAGTACGGAGCGGTGAGCCTTCCGGAGAATGGACCGCCTCCGCTCATGTCGAGCTTTCCTCCGAATTTAACATACGCCGTGTAATCGGCGTGCCCGGGCCTCGGAACGATTTTGAGGTTTTGGTAGTCCTTAGACCGAACATTGGTGTTTTTGATAACCGCGCGAACCCTTCCGCAGATTTTGCCGTCCTCGATTCCCTCCTCGAAAACCGGAAAATCCGCCTCCCGCCTCGGGGTTGAATATTGGCTGTTTCCGGGGGCACGGCGCTTTAGAAAATCATAAAGCTCATCGAAATCCACGCTTTCCCCCGTCGGAAGTCCCTCGATAACACAGCCTATCTCCGGGCCGTGGGATGAGCCGAAAATTTTAATATTCAGCATAAATTTCACCTCCGAGCGTTTTGAAATCGTCAAAAAATGAGGGGTAAGATTTGTCAGCCGCCTCAGCGCCGAGGATTTTAATTTCCCCGTCCGAAATGACCGACGCAACGGCTGAAGCCATAACAATTCGGTGGTCGGAGTAGGAGTTTACAACTCCGCCAGAAAGCCTGCCGTTGCCGGTGATTTTCAAGGAATCACCCAAAATTTCGGCTTTACCTCCGAGGGAGTTAATCATATCGGAAACCGAAACAAGCCTGTCGCTTTCCTTGAGCCTCAGCCTGCCTGCGTTTTTAAATACCGTCACGCCCCGCTTTGAAGCCGCAACAACCGCAAGAGGCGGCACAAGGTCGGGGATTTCCGAAACATCGACCGTATCCTCCTTTGCGGCGGACAAAAACGCCTTGTCGCCTTGGGTTGAGGCTATGTCAAGCCCCAAAACACGAACATCACAGCCACATTCGCAAGAAGCCAAAAAGAAAGCGGCATTAGACCAGTCCCCGTCACAGATTGTGCTTTTCGGGGACTTAAATTTCTGATTTCCGGGGATGAAATAGCCCGTATCCGTAAGCTTTATTTCGATACCGAAAAGGCGAAGGGTGTCTATCGTCATATCAACATACGCACCCGACTGTAGGGGCGAAAGAAGTGTAATTTTGCTGTCCTCACAGCAGGAGGGGAGTGCCATAAGAAGCCCCGAAATGTACTGGGAGCTTATATTTCCGTTAATTGAAAATTCTCCTCCCGTAAGCCTCCCCGAAACGCTCATGGGAAGGCTTTCGCTTGAAAACCGACAGCCGTGCTCCGCCATTTGGCGCACAAGGTCGGTAAAGGGCCTTGTGGGGAGCCTACCCTCGCCCGTCATTGTAAAGCCGTCTGAAAGGCAGGCGGCAACGGGGAGCAAAAACCTTGCTGTAGAGCCGCTTTCGCCGCAAAAAAGCTCGGGATTTTCGGGGGATTTCCCCATTTTTATCACAACCGAATCGGAATTTCTCAAAACATTTGCCCCCAAAGCGGAAACGCACCGCATGGTGGCTTCGATGTCCTTTGAAAAGCCATTTATGAAGATTTTCACAGGCTCCTCGCAAAGAGAAGCGCAAATTATTTTTCGGTGGGCGTCGCTTTTTGAAGAAATTGCGCCTATCACGCCCGAAAGTTTTTTTGGTTTTACAGTCACATTCATGCTTTCAGTCCTTTTGTCGTAAAGCTCAAAAGCCCGTCAACATTGATTTTTTTAAGCACGCACTTTCCGATTTTTTCGGGAACAACGAGGTTTATAAAATCCCCCTGCCTTTTTTTGTCGGACAGGGCTACACTGACAAGCTCCTCAGCCGAAAACTCGGTTGAAATTGGAAGACCGCAGGCAATGTTTGCATTGATAATTTTTTCTCTAGCCTCGCTGTTTTCGCCGGATGCAATCACCATGCCGATTGCAACTGCGTGCCCGTGAGTGATTTTGAAATCCGAAAGCTTTTCGATGGCGTGCCCCAATGTATGACCGAAATTAAGAAGCTGACGAAGCCCGGTGTCACGCTCGTCCTGCTCCACAACAAACGCCTTAAGCTCGATGCACCGCTTAACCACCGCTTCCGTGTCAAACCTTCCTTTTGCAACGGTTTCAAAAAGCTCCTCATCGAAAATTGCGCCGTATTTGAGTGCCTCCGCAACGCCGTCGGCAAACACCTCTTTTGGAAGGGTTTTGAACGTGTCGCAGTCGCAGATACAAAGAATTGGCTGATAAAATGCGCCCATGAGGTTTTTTCCGGCATTGAGGTTGACAGCGGTTTTGCCGCCCACCGAGGAATCAATACCGGCAAGGAAGGTTGTGGGGATTTGAACAAAGTCGATACCCCGCAGGAAAAGTGCCGCCGCAAGCCCTGCCGTATCACCGCAAACTCCGCCGCCGAGGGCGATTGCGAGGTCGCTCCTTGTGATGTGCGCCTTCGCCATAGCCTCTAAGATTTCCGACAGCGTGGAAATATTTTTTGACTCCTCTCCGTTTTTGAAAACAAAGCTTTCCACCCGAAAGCCTGCGTCGGAGAAGGATTTTTCAACGGTTTTTCCGTAGAGCGGAAACACGATGTCATCGGAAATAATAAACGCCTTGCAAGGCTTTTTTACGCTCTTTGTAAGCTCTCCCGCACGGCTCAGGAGTCCGTTTCCGATAACGCAGTCATATCCGCCTTGGACATTAACTCTGACCTTTTGCATAACTTTTCTCCCCCTTCGAGATTTCCTCTTTTAAAATTCTGCCCTCAGCCAGAAGCCTAATAAGCTCCTCACGGTTTTCGCTTTGCAAGGCATCGGAATACTCCTTGAGGTGCGAAATAAGCAGGTCGATTTCATAGGTTAAGTTGTCGGCATTTTGCAAAAACAAATCCGCCCACATATTTTCGTTAAGCTTAGCAACCCTTGTTAAGTCCTTGAAGCTTCCTGCCGAAAAGCCGAAATGACGCTTGGCAGAAGGGGATTTCACAAACGCTCCCGATGCGATGTGGGCAAGCTGAGAGGTGTAGGCAATCATTTTGTCATGCTCCTCGGGGGTTGAAAACTGAAAATGCGAAAACCCAAGCTCCTTCATAAATGCCTCGTATTTATGAGGGATGGAGCTTCCCATAACAATAAGGGATGCGCCCTCAAAAAGACTGTCGGTTGAATATTCCGTGCCCCAGCATTCCTTGCCAGCCATGGGGTGTGCGCCAATAAATGTAAACCCGAATTTTTCGGCAAGCGGTGAGCAACAAGCACAAACCATGCGCTTTGTACCGCCGAAATCGGTAAAAATGGTGTTTTTCCCGAACTTTGGGGCATACTTTTTTGCAAACTCCACCGTCAGATGCGGATAAAGGGCGGAAATAATTATGTCGCACCGACCGAAATTCCCTTCAAGCTCCCCCGAAACAATACCCTTTTCGATACAGTCGGAGAGAACCTCGGGAAGATCGTAGCCCAGCACCTCATGACCGCATTTTGCGGCACGCTTAGCGGCAGATGCACCGATAAGCCCGAGGCCTGCGATGCCGATAATCATAATCTGCACCTCAGGGGCAGAATTTTCTGAACCTTACCTGAAATTTCAGCGAACTGCTCGGGAGTAACCGACTGCGCACCGTCGCAAAGAGCGTGTGCAGGATCGTTGTGAACCTCGATGATAAGCCCGTCCGCACCGCAAGCAACCGACGCAAGAGCCATGGGAGCAACAAGCTTGGCAACGCCTGTTGCGTGGCTCGGGTCAACGATAACCGGAAGGTGCGTCATGGTTCTGATGTAAGCAACGGAAGCCAAATCAAGAGTGTTTCTGGTAACTGTTTCAAAGGTTCTGATACCTCTTTCGCAGAGGATAACATTTTCGTTACCGCCTGCCATGATGTATTCTGCGCTCATAAGCCATTCCTGAACGGTGCTTGCAAGACCACGCTTTAAGAGGATAGGCTTATTGGTTTTGCCGAGCTCTTTGAGAAGCTCAAAGTTCTGCATATTTCTTGCGCCGACCTGTATAATGTCCACATCGGAGAAAAGGTCGAGATGAGAAAGGTCCATAATTTCGGTAACAATGGGAAGTCCCGTTTCTTTCTTAGCCTCAAGAAGAAGCCTTATGCCCTCTCCACGAAGTCCCTGGAACGCATAGGGGGATGTTCTGGGCTTGAAAGCACCCCCACGGAGAGCCGATGCGCCTGCCGCCTTAACAGCCTTTGCGATGCCGATAATCTGCTCCTCGCTTTCAACGGAGCAAGGTCCTGCTATAATACCGAAGTTATCGCCGCCAAAAGATGCGCTGCCTGCGGAAACAACCGAATCGCCCGGGTGGAACTTTCTGTTTGCGTTTTTGTATGGCTCCTGAATTCTCTTGACATCATCGACAATATCGAGAGATTTGAGAAGATCCGCATCCAAATGGGAGGTATCGCCGATAAGTCCCATAATGGTTGTTTGAGCGCCCTCGCTTATGTGGATTTCCACATTGCTTTCCTTCAGCCAAGTCTTGAGGCTTTCAAGCTGGGCGGGATCGTAATCCTTTTTGAGCATTAAAATCATATTGTATCAAACTCCTTTGTAAAAAAATAAGAACCGCAATTATTTTGCGGTTCTGTAAAAGCATGAATTAAAATAGTTATTATTTCATCTTTCAGCCATACCGCAATAAGCCTTACCGAAAAAGTAGGTAAAGCAATAAAAGTAGTATGTAGCTGAGTATGAATTGTTCATAGCATTTCTCCGAAAATTAAAACTTAACTGTTTTTATTTTAGCACAAAAAAATATGTTTGTCAACCCCCAAAATAAAAAAATAAGAGAACGCAAAAATTATTCTTTGCGTTCTCAAAACAGATAAATATTATTTTGTTACCATGAACGGTGTAAATGTGTATGTGCCTCTCTCTGTTATAGCGTCACCGAATACTCTTACAGCAAAGCAGCCGTCTTGGGAAATGGTGTCAACGGGGAGCTCAATTGAATTTGTACCGTCGGATACCGTCACGCCTGCTTTTTCGAGCAATGCGGCATTGTAGTTGTCAATCTTCACATACTGGATGCAGTTGAATTCATTGTAGGTTGTGCCGTTCAGAATAAAGCTGTTGGAATTTTGTTTTTCGCCCAAAGAGATAGTAGGAGTTTTGGGAGTTACATCCTTAAAGGAAACCACCAAAGCCGCGTTTGCGTTAGGAGTAACCTTAATTACGCAAGCCTCGTCCACCTTAACGGGAGTAACATCCTCGCCTGCGAAGGAAACAGCTTCAATTTCATAGCCCGAAGCCGGAGTAACTGCGATTTCGGCTTCAACGCCCTTTTCCAAAGTGATTGCATCGCCGTTTGCAACGTTTGCTCCGTCAACCTTAACCGAGCCGCCGTCTGAAATATTGGCGGAAACGGTAACCTCCTCGGAAAGGAATGTAATCTTAACATCATCGAGGCAGATTTTAAGATTGCGAGCGTCAAGGAGTGCCTGAAGTCTTGTGGTAGCGGCAGCCTCATTCAAAACGCCGTCAACGGTATTTTCGTCGATAGCCTGTTTTGTGAGCTGATAGAGAACATGGCTTTCTTCCTTGCCCTGGTTCAGACCCTTAAACTCAAGCTGAAGATTTGCGACATCAATGGAAGAAACGGACTCTGCACCGTCACGGGTTGTATGGATTTCAGTAGCCGTAAAGGTAGGCGCGGTAGCACTTCTCCAACCGTTCTCGCCCTCGTTTCCGGATGTACTTACATAGAACTGAGTTCTCGGTGCACCAGCCGCTGCCCATGAACCCCAACCGGTATTAGCCCATTTATCAAGGCTTGCGCCGCTGAAGTTAAAGAAGGGCTGAGCCTGGCTTGCATTGCTCATATTTGTGCCGTTGTCCATGTACTTATACTTAAAGGAATATGTGTACTCTTTTCCTGCATTAACCTTAAATCCGGGAGCGCTTTTGGTAAATCTCGGATAGAAGTCAAAAACATCTTCCCTTACAACATTATTATTCACCTTTTTCCAAGCATTAATAAGAGTCTGTGCCTTAAAGTTCTTGATTACAATGTATGTGTTGCCGGTTTCATCGGTTTCAAAAGCACCTTCATAGCCGGAGGGGTTAATAACATTCCAGCCGTTAGTCAAGCTGCCTTCTTCATATGCATTAAAGTTATCGCTGAAAACAGTTACAGAACTCGGAACGGAAATATTAAGCGTACCGTCCGAAGTTATATCGGAGCCGGGGATAACAACCTTGTAAACGCCGTCTGAAAGTACAGGAGTAACGGCTGTGCCGTTGTATGTAACAGTCGGCTGATAAGCTGTGGTTATTTCGTATGTAGTGCCGAAGTAATCGTTAACGGTAACCGTACCGCCGTTTGCCACGGCTGTAGATTCAGTGCACCCCGAGCCTGTGTTTGTGATAGCACGAACTGTAGCGTCGCCTTTAATTTTAACAGTGTCGGTATAATATGTGGTTTCTGCTGAGAAGGTGACATTATCTATACCGAAGCCGAAGTTTGCTTCTTCCATAACCTGTGCAAAAGCTGCGGATCTCGTTGCGGATTTAAGAGCGGAGCAGTCCTCTCCGAGGCTCCATTCTCTGCAAAGCTGATCTTCTGTAAATGTACCGCCGTTAGCAACCAATCCTACCTCGTCGCCGTAGAGGTCACCGGGCTCGATAGTGAAGGTGTAACCTTCAAGAGGCTCCTCACCGCCTTTCCCATCTGCCTGGGTAAAGCCCGGTCCCACATAAGCCTTGTTGGCTATTAAAAGCTTAAGGAGGGCATCGTAAATACTAACCTCGAAGAAAAAGCTGTCGATAGTACCCACCGTACCGTTGGGAGCGGGAGTAGTATCTTTATCGGAAGTGGTCAGAAGATAGTTAAAGGGTTTTCCCGTATATCTTCTCCAACCGCTTGAAAGATTCTCCTGTGTCTGTTTTGCCCTATCACCGGTATTGTTTTCGCCGGTGTAAGCTCCGAGCGATAAATAATACTGGTTAAAAGCGTTCCACTTATTACTTCTCCAACCGAGAATCTTGTTTGCGCCGGACATACTATTGATACCCGAAGTACCTGCGTCCAAAGCGGAAACCGTACCTGCGGAAACCTTTGCAAGGTCCCAAGAAAGTGCGTATTTCTTTCCTGAGATGTAGGGTATTTTTTTACCCACTATGAGCCTGTAGGCAAGCACAACAAACGACCTTTTGTCTGCCGCGTCCGCTTTCGGGAGCGAAGCAAGCTCGTCCGGGTCGATTGACACGGCGCCGTACTTATTTCCGGTACCGTCGTCAAGAACGCTGTTAATCTTGCCGGCATCCGATGATTGCTTTACGCCGTCCTCAAAGTCTCTTAAAAAGACCGTGATTGTACCGGGAGTGCCTTCTGCGGAAACAGAAACCACGGAAAGGCTTGTAATGCAAGTCATAACCATGAGCATCGCCAGTACCAAGGATAAAGTTCTTTTCATGAATATATCTCTCCATTTCAAAAAATTTGGCATCACACCATATTTAAATTTTAACATATTCTCCGCTTATTTTCAATATTTTCCCCAAAGAATTATTGCACAAATATTTCAATCATTTTTTGTGCATAACGACCAAGAAGGGCATAATAAAGATAAGAAGCGAACCGCCCGGGGGGGTTTCCCGGGGCGGTTCGCGAAAGAAGTTTTGAATACTAAAATTTTAATTATTTAACCAATCTGTAGATAAGGCTTGCCGCCTGAGCACGGGTTGCGTTGGCGTTCGGTGCGAACGTACCGTCACCCATACCGGAGATAAGACCTACCGAGGAAGCCGTATCAACAGCCGCCTTAGCCCACTTTGCTATATCAGCCTTGTCGGAGAATGCTTCGATACCGCCGTTAGCGCCTGCCTTACCAAGGTAAGAGTAAGCGTTCACGATGATAACAGCCATTTCCTGACGGGTGATGTTATCGTTCGGTCTGAAGTAGCCGTCAAAGCCTGTGATAATGCCTGCATCTGCGCAAGCGCCCACATAAGGAGCGAACCATTCGCCGTTTACATCCTTGAAGGAAGCTTCCTTATCGGGGAGCTTGAGAGCTCTTGCGATAATAGCGGCAAATTCTGCTCTTGTGATGTTGCGGTCAGGTTCAAAGAGGTTGTCGGAAACGCCCGAAACAATACCTGCCTTGTTCATAGCCACAACCTCAGCCTTAGCCCAGTGGTTAACCATGTCGATAAACGGATTGTCGGCATTGGGGCTTGTGGTGCTTCCGGAGAAGAAGCCGTTGCTTCCCGTACCTGCACCGCCGCCGTTTACGGCAACTCCGCCGATTGCTCCTCCGGGGCCTTGACTTTCTTCATTGGAATTATTTACGCTTACCTGGAATATAACAAACTCCGTAATGAAGTTAGACCATATAACAAGGTCATCGCCGACATTAAGTTTCGCCGCACCTAAGCCTTCGCCTATAGCAGCCTGAGCCGAAGCTGCGGAATCCTCCTCAGCCTTTGTCTTAATCTCGACATACTTGCCCGTTTCATCCTTGTAGTAAATTCTCTTGCCCTTAGCGCCGGGGAATGAGAATCTTACAAGAGCGTCGGAAGTTATAAACTCATCGCCCGTCGAGTAAACACCCTCAACCGTTATAGCATTTGAAGGCAGAGCTCCGCTTGGTGATTCTAAGAAATGCGGAGGGGTGAAATATGAGAACAGTTCATTGCCGGTAAATTCAGCAGCTTCGGGTACATCCATTGTTGCCGGACCTTTCGGGGTATCAACTCGCGCTTTTATTCTTGGAAGAGGTTTGCCGTTTTCCATTTGGAGCGTAAGCTTAGCGTTGTTGCTTACCACAAATTCAGCATTTCTGATATCGTAGTTGATTTTATAAATCGTATCGCCGGTAACATCAGCGCTGCTGTTTGCGCTTTCCTTAGCTGCAGCAAGAGCCTGATTTATAACAAGCGTCTGTCTGTCAACCGCAATCTGGGTTGTAAGCTCGTCGGCTGCAACTTCCTTACCGTCGGAAACAGCCTTATTGAGAGCTTCAATCTTATCTGCGGGATACTGACCGTAATCGCTTCCTATCTTAGCAAGTTTGAGGAATGCTTCAGCGCCTGCGATAGCCGTGTTAAGACCTTCATAATCCACAACAGCGGGAGAAATCACAACATTGATGTTGGATGCCTCTTGCGTGTGGTTAGCAAAGCCGAGAGCACCTACCTTACCTAAGAGTGCAGTTCCGTAGGTCTCGTCATAAACGAGCACGCCGTCAACATAGATAAGAAGTCTTACGCCCTCTGTGGTATCAACCGCACCGAAAGCGATTTCGTAATCCTTACCGAATTCGGTAAAGAATGTGTTGTCAGCGGAATAGAACGGAGTTGTCTGTTCGGGCTTCCATTCCTGAGCCTCATATGTGTCGTTGTGGAACCACATAAGGAATCCGGAATTACCGTTAGCCCAAATCTGACCGTTATAGCCGTTGGATCTTACATATGTTGCAGCCTGGAGAATATGAGCCTCATCGCCGGGGATCTTGGTTACGCCGGAATCGTCGGTGAGTTCAAATCTCATTCTGAATGTGAATATCTTGTTAAGGTAAAGCTCATCGGTGTAAAGAACCTTTGTCTGAGCAGGGATTGTGAGAGTACCGTTTTCAAATACAGCCGCACCACCCTGTGCATAGGTCCAGCCGTCTTTATCAGCCAGCATATCCTTAATGTTAAGGTATTCCAATGTTGAAATCTGCGCAAGCTTAAATGCGTCGATAGCATTCTTAAGAGCACGAACTGCGTTGTTCACTTCGTACTGATAAACGTTGTTATTAGCGAACACATCAGCGGCACTATTAAATTCAGTCTTGAATTTAGCGAGAGCCTCTGCGGGATACATACCGTCTCCCTCACCAACAACCGCGGACTTAATGAGAGCGTCAGCCGTTTCGAGAAGCTCGGAAAGCTCACTCTTGTCAACAGCGGAGGAACCTGCGGAAATCTGAATAGGAGCAGATTCAATCATTTTGCCGTAGCGGTTATCCTTATCGTAAGGAATCATTGTGTACTTAACGAATTTACCTGCCTGGAGCTCAGAGAGGAGAATTTCGTTGTCGCCCTTGCCGAGGATTCTCGTATAAGGACCTTTCTCGCTTTCAGCCTCGTACCATACAAATACCGAGTGACCTTCGGGATCGCCGTCGGGATCGGAGTAAGAGTAAGAAGCCTTCAATATTCCGCCGACCGCAGGGTTACCGATAATCTTAGCGTCGGCAGCCTTGGGAGCGTAGCCTGTGCAGTAATCGTCATAACCTACGCCGATTGTGCTTGTGTCGATGTTTTCAAAGCCCGTTGCGGACTTTCTAACCTCTGCAAGACCTTCCTCTGTAAGAGAGAAGTCCTTACCGTAGTCCTTGAAGATAGACTTTCCGTTTACAACGTCGGTTGAGGAAGCGTAGTTATTTGAAACAACCTCGTTTCCGGTACGGGAAATACCCTCGGGTCTGTTCTTCAGGTTCTTGATATTTACGTTGTTATCGAATGTGTTTGACTGAGACGGAGCGAAGGTTTTAACATATTTAACCATTCCGTCATAGTCCTTAGCGTTTGCGAAAGCGAACATCTTTTCAGCTTTTTCCGAAGAGAAGTTACTGAAGAAGGGTTCCCAAATAGTTCCCTTGTAGTGTTCGATCCAGGCTTCGTTTTCGCAGTAGTTCTTAATCTTGTTCCACTGAGAGCCGTTTACATTAAATGTCCAGTTGCCGGCAGAGCCCGAAGGCTTGCAGTCATAGTTATAGGTAATGTACTGACCCTGCGTGGGAGAGTCGAAATTCGTTCCAACCCATGACTGGAAGTAGTTCGAGCAAGGATTGTCAACAAAAATGTTGTTGTGAACGTTGTAATACTGACCGCCGTTAGTCTTAATCGGGTAAGAGGAGGTGGAGCCGCCTCTGTCCTCGGTAAGAGTTGCGCGGTAGAAAATATTGTTGTAGATGTCGGCACCGAAGTTACCGTCATCGCCGAATATCGACTGGTTCCAGCCGCCGTTGTAGAGGTTACCGTTATCGTGGAAGTAGTTGTTCCTGATTACGATACCAAGTACCGACGGGTCACGGCCCCAGTAGATAGCGCCCATATCGCCGTGTTCCTTAACGGAGTTGTAGATTTCGTTGTATTCCATAACATGATCGTTACCGCCGAAGGAAATAGCCTCATGCTGGTTGTTGTAGATGATGTTATGAGAAACCAAAACGCCTACGCCGTTCATGGCAACAGCGGGAGAATATGAAGTTTTGGTTCTTGCGTTATCCGAGAAAATGCTGTTGCTTACAACATTGTTGCTCTGTGTCAGTGTTTTTCTGTCGCCTCCGCCGATTGAAATACCGCCGTAGCCTGTATCGTAAACATGGCACTTGTCAACGGTGATGTTGTAACCGGAGAGGGATGCGGCATTTGAACCGCCGTGAGCCATAACGCTGTCACGGAAAGTAATGTGATTTCCGTTATTAACATTGATAAATCTTTCCCTTGAATTTCTGAAGTTGATGCCGTCAAATGTGATATAAGAAGCACCGTTCATAGAAATCATGGAGCCGGTGTATGTTGAAAGCTCAACATCCTCGGTACCATCTATGGGATTTGTGGGATAGAAGTAAGCAATCTTTCTTTCCCTGTCGATGAAGCTTTCGCCGGGCATATCAATTTCCTCAAGAATGTTGAAGAAATAGAGCGGTAAACCGCCTGCGGTCTGATAGGAAGTACCGTACTTTGTCATAAACGACTTGTCGGTTGCATCTATAGAGCCTATCTTATAAATATTTGAGTACCAATGGTAGGCAACATGGAGGTCAACCATACCGTCATCAACAACAGCCTGAGTATTCCAGAGAGCAGTTCTGTTTTCGGGATCGGGGTAGCCAACCTTTGAAGGCTGAGTCTTATCTGCGCAAACAACTCTTTCGGAATTAATCATAGCCGTGTCGGGCTCATCGTTGGGCCATCTTGCGTCGATGAGGCGTTCGTTGTTGACAATAAGATCCATTGCACGCCAACTGTTTGTGAATATAGGCGAGCCGTTGCTGTTCCAGCCGTATTCGGGGATAGACGGAATTACGCCTTTGTATTCGGAGAGGTCAATCTTATAAAGATTAGCTCTTGCCTGGTCGTCAATGATTCTGTCGAGAATCTTGTTGCCGTACTTATCCTTATCATCCTCGGTAACCTTTGAAATCTTGTTAGCCGAGATTTTCTGTGAGCCTACAAAGTCAACCTCTTCGTTGTTGTAAGCCTTGTAAACGATAGTAGTGTTTTCGTTACCGGAATCAGAGGCTGTGAAGGTGATAGCCGAGGTAATGGGGTATCTTCCTTCTCTGAAGTAAACAGTTACCTCGCCTGCCGGAAGAGCCTGAGCGGCGATCATAGCCTTGATTTTTTCCTTAGCCGGTGTAATTGTAGCGAAAGGCTTACCCATTGAACCGTCGCCTGTTGAATCGTTACCGTTTGGAGCAACGAAGAATGCAAGCTCGCCTACAAAGAAGGGAGTTGAAGGCACATTCTTCCAAATGTTTCCTGCCACACTCTTAGCTGTAACAACCGCTCTTATGTTCTTGGCGTTGTCGGAAGCCTTTGTAACATAAGTCTTGCCGGTTGCGCCTTCGATGTCTTCCCAAACCTCGCCGTTAAGTACCTGCCATTTTATCGTGGAATCGTCAGCGTCCTTACAGGAATAATCATAGCTTACTGTAAGAGTAGAGCCGATTTCCTTATTTCCCGTAACCTTAACGTTTGAAACAACGGGAGTAGCATCGGTAATTGTTTCGATGTCGATTACAAGCTCTTTTGCGGCGATTTTGTTTGCGGGGATTGTAAACTCAAGAACCGAAGGATCTTCAAGATTAATTTCCTCGCCGCCGAAGGTAATGGATTTAACGGAATCGTTTGCATCGCCCGTAAGCTTAATGGAAGCCTTAAGTCCGTAGTAATCGTTAGCCGAAACGGTGCCGTTTGCGGTAAGCTTAACAGTTTCGTTTGTATAAGTATTTGTTGTGAAAGTAACCTCAGCGTTTCCGTTAATTTTAACGGGGATGTTGTAGAATGCGGCATCAGCCTTCATTTCAACATCGTCCATCTGAAGCTCAAGCCCTGCATCCTCGAAAGCCTTGTTGATAGCGGCTTCACGCTTAGCGGATTTAAGAGGTGAGCAATCCATGCCGAAGTTCCATTCCTTGCAAAGCTCTGCTCTTGTAAATTTACCGCCGTTTTCCTTAAGACCTTCCTCGTCGCCGTAGAGGTCGGAATCGGTTATGGTGAACTTATAAGAGTCTGCATTTTTTAAGCCTTCGCCCATGTAAGCCTTGTTTTCAACCAAAAGCTTTGTGATTGCATTATAGAAGTTCGACTGCATAAACAAGCCGTTGATTGTAGCGGAAGGAATATCGCTTTCGCCGTCCCACAAGCCGTAGGAAATACCGCTGTAGCCTACAGTTTGCCAGCCCGTAGCGGAGTCATAAGCAGAAACGCTCTTAATAGTTGACGAGCCTTCCTGGGTGTTGTGCTGACCGTACCACTGACTTGTTTTAACGGGGGTAGAGCCGTTATAAGTCTTAAGGTAGCCGCCGCTCATAGCGTTAAAGCCGGAAGAACCCTTGACGATAGAGAAGTAATCGCCGTTGTTAACGCCTCTGTACTTCCAGGTAAAGGAGTAGCTCTTGCCGTTTATGTATTCTACTTTGTCCGAAATATTGAATCTGTACTGCCAAACCTCGGAGCCGGGGCGTTTGTCTGCGCCGGCAACCGTTGCGGCATCGGAGCCCGATATGTTTTTAAGGGTATAGTAGTGATTATCGCCTTCTGTTTCAATGCCTGTACCGCCCGAAACATTGGCTGCTCCGTCCTCGAAGTCCTCGGAGTAAACAATAACCGTGCCTTCCGTACCTGCCTCGCGGAAAGCAACCTCAATCAATGCATCGGCGGTAACGGCAAATACAACTGTGCCGCCGTCAGCGGAAATATCCGCTATCTTACCGTCAATCTTGAGGTAATCCACCTTGTAGCCGGAGTCGGGAGTAACCGTAATTGATACATCCGAGCCGTTTACAACCGAAGTTGCAGCTCCGTCGTCGGAAATTACCTTTCCGTTTACGGAAAGCTTACCGCCCACGCCTACATTGGCGGTTACGGTACGCATCTGAGCAGTCTTGGTTGAAACCTTGATTGTCGAAGCGTCCGTAAATTTATATTTTGTTTCAAAAGATGATGCATTTTCGGTAATTTCCTGTACCGCACCGTCAATTTCAACAGAATTCAAAACATAGCCTTCCTTGGCGGTGATAGCAATACCCGACTCAAAGTTCATCGGAACCGCAATGCTTCCGCCGTTGGTGGCAGTCTTTTTGTTAACGGAAACGGTTGCACCGTCGTCAACTGTAACGGTAACATTCTTTGTTTCCGCAAGAGTTGTAACCGAAAGATTGTCAAAGCAGATTTTGAGGTCTTTCTCTTTAAGGAGAGTACCCAAAGCCGTAACTGCGGCATCTCTGTTAACTGTTCCGTCGGTTGTGTTTGCATCTATAGCCTGCTTTGTAAGCTGATAGAGAATAGAGCTTGCATCCGTGCCGTTATTGAAGCCCTTGAACTCAAATTCGTTGTTAGAAAGACCTATTTCTGTCAAAGGCTCACCGTCAACACGCTTTGTAAATGCGCTGATAGCAGTAAATGCAGGAGCGGCAACGCTTCTCCAGCCGTCCTCACCGAGGGAGCCTGCATTACTGTTGTAGAACTGAGTATAGTTAGCGGTGTCATTGGGAACCCAAGAGTACCAGCCGTTCTTATCCCATTCGTTAACACTGCCGCCTGTGAAGTTAAAGAAAGTCTGAGCCGGCGAAACATTGGTTAACGAAGTGCCGTTTTGGGTGTACTTATAGCTGTAAGAAACAGTATAAGCTCTACCGATGTCAAACTTATATCCGGGATTTTTAATGCGGAATCTCGGATAAATGTCTTTGACGTTGCCCTTTGCGATATAAAGATCAACCAAAGCTTCGGGCTTGAAATTCTTTATTACAAGATAAACATTGCCGGTTGAATCAGCTTCAACAGCACCGTCATATCTAACAGAATCATGTATTTCCCAACCGCCGCTTAAAGCGCCGGGAGTAAAGTCTTGGAAATCCTCACCGTAGATTTCAACTTCCTTTTCGCCTGCCTTAACTCCGATTTTAATATTAGCACCTCCTGCGATTTCGGAGGGAGCGATAGTAGCTTTGAAAACATCGCCGTCCTGAACGACTTTAACATCCTTATCGTTGTATGTAACGGAAGGAACGCCGTCAGTTGAAATTTCTAATGTAAGACCGAAGTAATCGTTAGCGGTAAACGTACTGCCGCTTGGCACAATGTTAGATTCCTCGCAGCCAGAGCCCGTGTTTGTTATAGCACGAACTGTAGCGTCACCCTCAACATTAACAGTTTGATTGTAATATGTTGTTTCAGCCGAAATTCTAACGTTATCTATACCGAATCCGAAGTTTGCATCTTCCAAAGCCTTTGCAAAAGCTGCGGATCTCTTTGCTGATTTAAGAGCGGAGCAGTCCTCTCCGAGGCTCCATTCTTTGCAAAGCTGCTCGGCTGTAAATTCACCACCGTTAGCAACCAATCCTTCCTCGTCGCCGTAGAGGTCACCAGACTCGATAGTGAAGGTGTGACCTGTAAGAGGAACACCAGCTGAAGCTTCAAAGCCGCCACCCACATAAGCCTTGTTGTCCTTTAAGAGCTTAAGGAGGGTATCTGAAATACCAACCTCAAAGAAAAGGTTACCGATAGAGCCAACCGTTCCGTCGGGAGCGGGAGTAAGGTCTGTAGCGGAAGTGGTCAGAAGATAGTTAAAGGGTTTTCCCGTATATCTTCTCCAACCGCTTGAAAGATCCTCCTGTGTCTGAACAGCCTTATCGCCCGTGTTATTTTCCCCTGTGTAAGCATTAAGGGATAAATAATACTGGTTGATAGCGTTCCACTTGTCACTTCTCCAACCGAGAATCTTGTTTGCGGTTGCCATACCTTCGATGCCCGAAGTACCTGCTCCCAAAGCGGAAACCGTACTTCCGGAAACCTTAGCAAGGTCCCAAGAAAGTGCGTATTTCTTTCCTGAGATGTAGGGTATGTTTTTACCGACCCTAAGCCTGTAGCCAAGCTCAACACCCGGTCTTTTGTCGACTGATGTAGACTTAGGTGCCGAAGCAAGCTCGTCGGGGTCTATTGACACGGCACCGTACTTATTTCCGGTACCGTCATCGAGGACGCTGTTAATCTTGCCGGCATCCGAAGCCTGCAAAGTACCGTCCTCAAAGTCTCGTAAAAAGACTGTGATTGTACCGGGCGTGCCGCCTTCTGCCAAGACAGAAAATGCCGTAAGACACGACATAACCATGAGCATAGCCAGTACAAGGGTTACTACTCTCTTCATTTCATTACCTCTTTCCTTAATTATTTTACCTTAAACGGCAAGCGGATGACTTAAGTCATTCACTTAAATTCATTATATCATATAAAATAACTTTTAGCAAGGACAAAGCGGTTCGCATATTGCACAAATTCCGTTACACGTTTTTGTTGATTATAACCAAACAATGAAACAAAAAAGTACCTCTTTTGAAAAAAAGCTTCCTATTATATATATTAAAAAAACCCCTTGTTTTATTTTCAAGGAGGAAAAGCAAAAAGAAAGCGAGAGCAGTCGCTCTCGCTTCCCAAATTCAAAGTATTAATTTGCATTCATGTAAGGAGTAAATGTATAAGTGCCGTCAGCTGTGATAGCATCACCGAACACTCTTATTGCAAATGAACCGTCTGCCGCAATGCTAACCGCAGGAAGTTCAAGAGAATTTGTACCGTCCGAAAGAACAATGCCGGCACCTGCAACATCCAAAGTGCTGTAGTTGTCAATCTTTGCATACTGGATATAGTTTACCTGGTTGTAAACCGTTTCGCCGATTGTAAAGCTGTCAGCCTTTTGGTTTGCACCCTTAACGAGTGCGGGAATTTTTGGCGGAATTACCTCAAATTCAACATTGAGAACCGCGTCAGAGGTAGGAGAAATTGTAATCTGGCTGGCAGCTTCACGGTCGGCAGGAGTGATGTCCTCGTTATTATAGGTAACGGAAGCTATCTGGTAACCGCTGTCGGGAACAATATCAAGCTTAACAGCTGTTCCGGATACAACGGGAAGGCTTTCGTTGTTTGCAAATGTATAGGGTTTAGCGGAATTTTCCACATCCCCTGCCTTAACGGAACCGTTTGCTCCAACCTTAACGATTGTGTCAACTGTGTTTGATTCAAGCTTCTGAATTTTCATATCAGTAAAATTAACCAGGAAATCGTCAGCTGTATTACCGAGTCTGAGCTGAAGATTTGTGGTTGAGTAGTCTGCCGTTGCGCTAAGATCCGAGGGAGCAAAATCAATATCGAAATGAGTTCTTGTCTTTGTAGTAGCGAAACTATATTGTTTGTAATTGCTTGCATCTCCGTTGAAGAACATCAAATAGTTCGTTGCACTGCTTGCAGAAGCTGACGAATCAATCCAAGCGTCAAAGGAAAGTCTGTACTTGCCTGTTGCCTCAAATGTATATGCCTGATTAAGCTTTATTGAAGGATTTTTATAGTTTAACTTAAAGATTTTATCTCCGTCTGTATCGGTTAATTCTTCAAACGAAGGGCATACACCTTCTGTAGCATTAAAATGGAAGTCGTCTGCGCTGTCTCTTGAAATATAGGTATAATTCTTTGTTACATAGTCGCTTCCCTCGCTCTTGTTTGTAACGAGCTTCAAATCCTTAATGTAAGCTGTGATGTTTTGGGGCATACTCATGTGGAAACGAATCATACCGTAATAAGTCTTTTTTGGGGATGTGAAGTAAGACTGAGTTGTTAAAGGAGTCTGGAAATCAAGCTTGTAAGTCCATTCGGTGTAGCCTTCAGCATCGGTTTCACCCTTAACAACGGAATCTCTCGAAATAGGGAAGTAATTACCGCCCCAAAGCTTCGAGCCTGATGTATAACTGGGATCATCGGTGTTAATACCGTAAGCTCCGATACCACCGTAACCGTCCATCGCAACACCCTTAATCTTGTATTTAAGAGTATATGTAGCTGTTTCGTCAGCTTCCACCGGAAGTATGTACCAGTTTACCTGCAATCTTCCGTTTCCTTCATACTTGCACGCATTTTCCGTTGCGTCCCAGGAAACGGATGCACCTTGACCACCCCAACCGTATGTGCTAACATCGGCTGCGGACGAAAGTGAAAGAATAGTTCTTTCGTAATTTTGAGTTTCTGCGGCAAAAGCAACAACACTGATGCATGAAAGAATCATACAAAGCGTCAAAGCAAGTGCCAAAAGTTTGGATAATTTTTTCATTTTGATAGTGCCACCTTTCAAAATAATTTTTATATTTTAATTATAGCACGAAAAATATTGAAGATAATAGAAAAAAAGTATTGCAAAATATCAAAATAGTATGGTATAATATAAAAAAAAGAAATTTTTTTCTTGCGCTATAATAAAAACTGTTAAAACAGGTGATAAAAATGGAATATCTTACAGCCGAAAACATTGATTTTTCATTATTGGCAGCCGGAAAATACTCCACCGAGGGAAAGGTGAAAGATAAGGGTGCGGTGTCGAACAAGAAGCTTATGGAGCTTTTCAGATTAAGCTGGAATTATTATGTAATAGATCTGATAACCGAAGGCAAGGCGATTATAACGACAAACGGTGTTAAAAGGGAATATAAGCCGGGGGAAATAAACCTAAGAAAGCCGGGGGAAATAACCCAGCAGGACCCTTATTGCGTTTACTCATGCGTATATGCGCATATACAGATAAAAAAGGCAGGTGTGTCAGGCGACAGCAAAACGGGATACTCCTGCATATTGGATTCCCTTCCCGAGAAGCCGAGCTCCAAGAATTTTGATCATCTTGTAAACCTTTGCATGAATCTTCAGAGATATACCTCGGCAACGGGAGAATGTGCGGAGTATTTCAAAAAGCAGTTGGCGCTCAGGATAATTGCCGAGCTTTGCGAGGCGTATGCCGTCGACGGGCTTCCCAACAGCAAGAAGTACAACACCAGGATAAACCGAGCATTGGATTATATAGAAAACCAAATTTATTTTGAAAAAATAAGCATAGACGAATTGGCAGAAATTTCGGGGCTCAGCACAAAGTATTTCCAAAGAGCGTTCAAGGAAGCAACCGGCGCAACCCCGGCAAAATATATGCTTAACAGAAAAATGGAGCTTTCAATGGAGTATGTTGTGGGGAACAGCTACACCATTACCGAAATTGCGGATATTTTCGGCTTTCAGAATGTATCGTACTTTATACGGAAGTTTAAGGAATACTACGGAATAACGCCGGCGCAGTACAGAAACGGCCGCAAAGAATAAAAGGGCTTTCAGTCCTTTTATTTTTTTGACTTGTTGTGCCGAATTGCAAAAAAATTCAAATCCTCCGGCAAATAAAGAAAGCGAAGGCAACCCTTCGCTTTCTAAAGCCGTTAAGCTATTATTTTGTAACCATGTAAGGCGTGAATGTGTAAGTACCGTCAGCTGTGATAGCGTTACCGAATACTCTGATTGCAAATGAACCGTCTGCAGAAATGCTAACCGCAGGAAGGTCAAGAGAATTTGTACCGTCCGAAAGAGTAACGCCGGCACTTTCTACATCCAAAGCACTGTAGTTGTCAATCTTTGCATACTGGATGTAGTTTACATTGTTGTAAACCGTTTCGCCGATTGTAAAGCTGTCAGCCTTTTGGTTTTCGCCCTTAACGAGTGCGGGAATTTTAGGCGGAATTACTTCAAACTTAACATCGAGAACAGCGTCAGATGTAGGAGTAATTGTAATCTGGCTTGCAGCTTCGCGATTTGCAGGGGTGATGTCCTCATTGTTGTAAGTAATGGAAGCTATCTGGTATCCGCTATTGGGAGCAACATCGAGTGTTACCGGTGTTCCGGATACAACGGGGAGGCTATCGCCGTTTGAAAGCGTATAGTCAACATATGCGGTTGACTTTTTAACAGAACCGTCGCCGCTTACCTTAACTATTGTATCCACCGTGTTAGAAGCAAACTTCTGAAGTCTTATATCCGTGATATAGTAGATGAAATCTGCCGGATAATCATTTGCACCGATTCTGAGCTGAAAGTTAAGGGTGGAGAAAGCAGCAGCTTCGCCAAGTGTTGCGGTATCAAAAACCAAGTCAAAATGCTTTCTTGTTTTGCCGAGTGTGAAATCCACCTGTGTGTATTTTTTGGCTGCGGAATCAAACAAGATTCCTATGCTTGACTTACTTTCATATGAGCTCGGGCAGGACTCATCGAGCCAAGCGTCAAAGGAAAGTCTGTACTTTGTGTTAGCATCGAAGGTATATGCCTCAGCAAGCATAATTTTGTCTTTCATATTAAGCTTCCAAATCTTATCTCCGTCAGCGTCGGTTGATACAACGGGTTCCGTATGATAGTATGTACCGTATCTGAAAAGCGGAACTCCGTCTATCTTCCATTGATTAACAAACATATAATCGGAAGTTACATAGGCTTCTCCTTGGCTCTTGTTTGCAACGAGCTTAAGATCCTTGACATAAGCTGTATATACTTCATTATTCGGCATGTTTACAAAGAAACGAACTACGCCGGAATAAGCCAATCTTTCTCCCGAGATTTTGTTGGATATAACCGAATCAAAGTCGAGGTCATAAGTCCATTCGGTGTAGCCGTTTTCATCGGTTGCGCCTTTTGTTTTCGTTGCCGCAACACTGGAATCCTTCCAGTAGCTGGTACCAGGGCCGAGGGATGCCGAATCATCTGAATTAACAACGAAAACACCGACATTTGAGGGTTCAATTCCCTTAACCTTAAGTGTGAGAGTGTACTTAGCGCCCTGCACCAGTCTGAAATAGTGATAATTCGTCTGGAATCTTGTTCCGGTCGAGGCTCCGTTAGATACAAACTTGAAAGCATTTTCCGTTGCATCCCATGTACCGGTTGCAGAATTTCCCGCCCAGGTGTAATTAGTAACATCATTAGCGGAATTGAGTGTAAAAATCGTATCCTCATAGGAATCCGTTTCTGCGGCAAAAGCAACAACACTGATGCATGAAAGAATCATACAAAGCGTCAGAGCAAGTGCCAAAAGTTTTGTCAGTTTTTTCATTTTGATTGTGCCACCTTTCAAAAATAATATATTTTATATTTTGATTATACCATATTATTATTTAGTTTACAAGAATAATTTTACAAACAATATGCACATATATTTATTTTTTCAAGTTAAATTTTTGTGAATTTTAACAAATGAGAGAATTTCAGGAAGACCTCTTGTTTTTATGTCTTATAATCTTGTGCCATGTACCGGGATTGATAAGCACAAGCATGGGGAAAATTTCAAGTCTGCCGGCGATCATATCGAAGCAGAAAACATACTTTGACAAATCCGAAAATCCGGCAAAATTCCCCGTTGCGCCCACAGCGTCAAAGCCGGGGCCGATGTTGTTAATCGTAGCCGCCACCGCTGTGAAATTGGTGTTCATGCTGAAGTTGTCAAGCGAAATTACGAGAACCGACACGATGTACACCAGAATATACGAAATAATGAAGGTATTTACCGAGCGGATTGTTCCGTGCTCCACGAGCTTGCCTTCAAACCTGACCTTTTTGACGGTTCTGGGGTGGATAAGCCTTGAAAGCTCGTTGACGAAGGATTTCCAAAGAATAACAATTCTCGAAACCTTTATGCCGCCGCCCGTACTTCCGGCGCAGGCACCGATGAACATAAGAAGCAGGATTATCTGCTTTGCAAAGGAGGGAAAATTGTTAAAATCCGTTGTTGAAAAGCCTGTGGTTGTCATAATCGAAGCGGTCTGGAAAAGAGCGTGGCGAAGCCCCTCCTCCGCCTCGAACATCTCGCCCGTTGAAAAGGCTATAAGAAGGGTTGCCGAAAGTGCAATCGCAATATACCAGCGAAGTTCCTCGTTTTTAAGTGCCTGCCTTATGCGGCGGGCAACAATAAGGAAATAAACCGAAAAATTGACGCCGAACAAAAGCATGAACACCGCCACAACATACTGTGCGCTTGCAGGATAGCTCACGAGGCTGTCGTTATAAATTGCGAAGCCCCCCGTACCTGCCGTTCCGAAGGATGTTGTGATTGCGTCAAAGGGTTCTCTGCCACAAAGGATAAGCGCAAAAAACTCCAAAAGGGTGAGAGCGGTATAAATAATGTAGAGAGCCTTTGAGGTGTCCTTCATTTTGGGCATGATTTTGCCCACCTGAGGGCCGGGGCTTTCCGCACGCATTATATGTATTGCGGCGCTGTCTATCGGGAAAAGAGTGAGCATGAAAACCAGAACTCCCATTCCGCCTATCCAATGTGAAAAGCTTCTCCAGAAAAGAGAACAGCGAGGGAGTGCCTCAATATCGGAAAGTATGCTCGAGCCGGTTGTTGTAAAGCCGGAAACTATTTCAAAAAAAGCGTCGGCAACCTTTGGAATATCGCCCGAAAGAAGGAACGGCAAGCACCCGAACGCACTCATTGCAAGCCAGCTAAGCGCAACCGAAACCAAGCCCTCCTTTGCGTAAAACGCAGTATCGGACGGCTTTTTGAAGGTCATCAAAAATCCCGCAACAAATGTGATTGCGGCAACTATAAAAAAGTATTTCGCCTGCTCCTCCCCGTAGTAAATCCCCACGAACCCCGGAAGAAGCAAAAGACTGCCCTCTATCTTAAGAACATAACCTACAATATACGCTAAAATTCCAAAATTCATTACTTGAAAATATCCTTAAAATCGTTAAATTGCTTATGGATTGTAGCAACAATAACCCTGTCGCCCGACTTTATTATGTCATCTCCGTCAGGGAGGATAATGTGCTCCCTTCTGTTGATTGCGCAAATAATAAGGTCATCCTTAAGCTTAATGTCACGGAGGGGTATTCCGAGATTGGGAGCGTTGTCGCCCACCTTGAACTCCAGTGCCTCAAGCCTGCCGTCGCACAGCTTGTAGAGGGTTTCGATATTGTTCCCGAGGGCGTTCTGCTTTGCCCTTACATACTGCAAAATATTCTCTACGGTTATGTCGTGAGGATAGATTACGCTGTCAAGATTGAGCTTTGATATAAGCTCGTCAAAAATAATCCTGTCGATTTTCGTTACCACCTTAACATCGGTAAGCTCGTTGGCGAAGAGGGATAAAACGACATTTTCCTCATCAAAGCCTGTGAGAGTAACGAAAGCGTCCGCCGACTCTATTCCCTCCTCCAAAAGAAGGTCACGATCGGACGCATCCCCGTGGATAATCATTGCGCCGGGGAGCAGATCCACAAGCTCAAGGCACCGCTTTTCGTCAATCTCTATAATTTTGACATTTATCTTTGAATCGAGAAGCTCCCTTGCAAGATAATAAGCCATTGTGCCGCCGCCGGCAATCATGACATCCCGTACACTGCTCACTCCGATGTTTATGTGCCTGAAAAACTTGACGGCGTCCTTGGGCTTTATTACAACCGACGCCTTATCCCCCGCCCTGAGAACAAAATCACCCGAAGGGATAATAAATTCGTCCTCCCTCACAATTCCGCAGAAAATAATTCCCGATTCGATTTTTGAGCGGACATAGGTAAGGTCACGCCCCGCAATGGGCGAATTTTCGGGGATCTTGAAGGTGAGCATTTCCACCTTGCCCTTTGAAAAGGTGTTGATTTCAATGGCAGAGGGCAGTCTTAAAATCCTCGCAATTTCGGTTGCCGCCGTAAATTCGGGGTTGATTACCATGGAAAGCGCAACCTGCTCCTTGATATACGGAATTTCCGAAAGATACATTGGGTTATGAACCCTTGCGATGGTGGAGCAGCCTGCCGCCTTTTTGGCAAACAGACAGCAAAGAAGGTTCTTTTCGTCAGACCCCGTAACCGCTATCATAAGATCGGCGGCGGCAATATTCGCCTCGGACAGTGCAGAGTAATTAAGCCCGTCCCCCACAATACCGAGGGCATCGTTTGAATCGCAAATCTCGCTGATTCTCTCGGCGTTGCTGTCAACCACCGTCACATCATGCCCTTCCGAAGTCAGGGAATTTGTGAGCCTTCTGCCTGCCTTTCCCGCACCGACAATAATAATCTTCATCAGCATTACCTCGTAGTAGATAAATTTTAGATACTATTCTAACATCAATTACAGGTTTTTGCAATGGGTAAAATACAAATTTTTTCAAATTCCTTTTAGGTTATGCTCTTGCATTTACAAAATAATTATGGTAATATTAAATACGGGTGACAATTATGATACTTATTGGCAACGCACTTTCCTTTCTGGCGGCGATGTTTCTTTTTCTGAGCAGCATACTAAAAAAGAAGGATAAAATTTTCATATTTCAGTTTTTCGAGTGTGCAACGCTTGCGGTTGCGTCCTTCTTTTTCGGGGCATACGCAGGCATTTCCACGCTTCTTTTAAGTGCGGTCAGGAATGTGCTCATTGCAAAAAACAAGTTCGGAAAAACTCTCATGTACGTGTTTTTGATTTTGACCGTCACCCTCGGGATTATCACAAACAACAAAGGAATAGTGGGACTCATGCCGGTAATCGCCACCGTTCAGATAACCGTCTGCGGCTGCGTGTTTCAAGGGATACTCGAAACAAAAATCAGCATAGCCGCAAACACCGTCATATGGGTTGTGTACTCCTTTATAATAAAGGACTTTTCAACGGGAATTATCGACTCGATAGTTTTTGTTGCGGCGGTTGCCTCAACGGTTAAATTCATAAAAGAATCCCGAAAACATACCCGAAACGCTTGTTGATTTTTGCCCTTCCCGGCTTAGCCGTTTCATCGTTTGTTGCAAGGATTTCCTTTATTTCGATGTCAAAATCCGCGCGGTCGGTAAATTCTCTTAATAAAATGACATAATTGTTGCTGTAGCCCTCTATTTTGAAGCCCGTACACGAAAAACCGTCGGGCATATCGAAAATCGGGGTTACCGTGCCGAAATCATTTCTGTATTTTTTATATACGGAGATGATTTTTTTCAGCCTTTCTTTGTTTTCCTCGGAAAGCTCCGAAAGCTCCGCCCACAAAAGAGGATGAGAAACCATGACGGACGCAAAAAGATAGTCAATGTCATATTTTTCTGGGGACAAAATGTCGTCCGTACCGTATTTTTCCATGGATTTTCCGTTGTCGGGAATTTCAAACTGGAACCTTTTCGAGGGAATGTATTTTGACAAAAGCCAAAGATTTCTAAGCGTTGCGTGGGGATGATAATTCCCTAAATGCACGTATCTGTTTTCCACAAAAAGCTGACCGAAATGCCTGTTAAGAAGGTATCCGAAACGCTTTCCGGCGGTGATGTCCATGTTGAATTTTATGCGGCTGAAGCTTTTTGACGCAATGTATTCAAGCATATCCGTCACATTTTTCTCCGCCGCCTTTGAGCGGATGTTTATTCCGTCAAGCTTAAAATAGCGTATTCCGTAGGAGGAAAACAGAGAAAGCATTGTTTCTGCGTCCGCCTTCCATGCGCTGTAATCGTTTTCACCGTCCGGAGAGAACCACAGCCCGAGCTCAACTCCCCTTTCCCTTGCATAGTCGGAAAGAGCGGAAAAACCCGAGGGGAACTTTTCTTCGTCCACCGCCCAGAAGTCGGCATCGGCGCTTCTGTAGCCTTCGCCCCAGGGCTTGTTTTCGGCGGAAAATGAGGAGTTTGCGCTTTTTCCCTTTTGCCAGCCGTCATCAATCTGAACAATGTCAACCCCCAAATATGATGCGCTGTCGATTTCCTTCTTTATAAATTCCTCGCAAACACGGGAATCCTTGTTTCCGCCGCCCCAGGTGTTTGACATGATGTAAGGGGTGGTTTCCTCAAGGCTTTCATTGTAGTAGAACTTGATAATATCCCTCTGCTCCCCCGGCTTGCAAAGAGCCATTGCCACGCTGTAGCCGAAGGTGTATTCCTCATCGTTTATTTTTTCGTAATCTATACCGCTTCCGGCAATGTGCATATCCTCAAGCGGCTCCGCGTAAAAATCGCTGTATTTTTTGTTTAAGTGGGAAGTTTTGCAGGGGGAATTTTTGATTATCACCAATTCCTCATCGTGAATTTTATCGTTAAGCATAAAAATATGCCCGTCGTACCTTGTGCTCCCCCAAAGACAGTAAAGCGGAACGGTGCTCTCTTGCATAACCACATCGGTTCTGTCGGTGTTGTCAAAAAACTCAAGCCTTGTTAAGTCAACCGTTTTTGAAAGCGTGCCGACGGACTCTGTAAACTCCCCGCACGCGTTCTCTCTTTCGGCTTCAATTCCGTCCGCATCCCTTTGGGAAATAAAATCCTGACTTACAGGGCTTCCCTTGACTGCGATCTGGGTTTCAAAAAACCTGTGGGAATCGGAAATTTTAAATAACCATTTTACATCGTGATTTTCGGTATGGAAAATAACGGAGTAGCCGAAGGTTTCAATGTCCGCACCCCGAAGGTCAATCCCCGGAAGGCTTATTACATCGGAATCCTTCCCCTCCCATATAAAACCCGTTTCCTTGTTTTTCATCATGGTTTTGTAGGGAACGCTGTCGCGAAAATAAATATTCCTTTCAAAATAGCTGTTTTCCAAATGAAGAACATCGTTTTCAAAGCTGAAATTAATCATAATAATTATTCCTTAATCTTTCATTATTCATTTTTCACTATTCATTGAGTTCATTTTTGATGAACTCATTATATCACATAACGCTCTGAAATACAAGAATTATTTGAGGTTCGTGGCAAAAAAAGAAAGGGTATAGCAAAATTTCAATAAATCATTTTGCTACACCCTCTTTTAGGGCTGAAGAAAAATAGTGCAGAATGGACAAACTGAGGCAAAACAAGATTTTTGCTTGTTTTGCGTACCCGAAGCTGTATGAGATACTGCGAGAGGCGAAGTTTGTTCATAGCATAAAGTATATAATTTTATTCAAAATTATTGTACTTTATGCGATCTGTGCATTTTTATGCAGTCCAATTACATAAGCTTGAGATAAAGCTCCTTTATTTCTTCCACGCTTGTATCCCTTGGGTTTCCGGGACGGCAAGCATCGTCGAATGCGGACTGCGCAAGGAAGTCAACATCCTCTTTCTTCACGATTTCCTTAAGGTCGGCAGGTATTCCAACATCGCTCGAAAGCTTCTTGACAGCATCGATTGCGGCTTTCCTTGCATCCTCAAGGCTCATATCGTCCACGCCGCAAACGCCCATAGCCTTTGCGATGTCCCTGTACTTTTCGCCCGTTGCGGGAGCATTGTATTCCATAACCGTAGGAAGAATTATAGCGTTTGCAATGCCGTGGGGGGTGTCATAAAGAGCTCCCAGGGGGTGAGCCATCGAATGAACAATGCCAAGGCCTACATTTGAAAAGCCCATTCCGGCAATGTACTGTCCGAGAGCCATGCCTTCCCTGCCCTCGGTTGTGTTTTCAACCGCTCCGCGAAGGTTCTTTGCGATTATCTCGATAGCCTTGATGTGGAACATATCGCTCATTTCCCATGCACCCTTTGTGATATAGCCCTCGATTGCGTGGGTTAAAGCGTCCATTCCGGTAGCGGCGGTAAGCCCTTTCGGCATTGTTGACATCATGTCGGGGTCGACAACCGCAACAACGGGAATGTCATGAACATCAACGCAAACCATTTTGCGGTTCTTTTGCGCATCGGTGATAACATAGTTTATGGTTACCTCAGCCGCCGTACCTGCCGTTGTGGGGACAGCGATAATCGGTGTGCATTTGTTTTTTGTGGGAGCAACGCCTTCCAGAGAGCGCACATCGGCAAATTCGGGATTTTCAACAATTATGCCGATTGCCTTTGCGGTGTCCATTGAGGAACCGCCCCCGATTGCAACAATGCAGTCCGCACCGCTTGCCTTAAAGGCAGCAACACCCGACTGAACATTTTCGATTGTCGGATTTGCCTTGATTTCGCTGAAAAGCTCGTAAGGGATTTTAGCATTATCAAGAACATCGGTAACCTTTTTTGTAACATCGAACTTGATAAGGTCGGGGTCCGAGCATACGAACGCCTTTTTGAAAGCCCTTGCCTTAATTTCGGTTGCAATTTCGTTAATTGCGCCCTTGCCGTGATAGCTTGTTTCGTTGAGAACAAATCTGTTTGCCATAAATTTCACTCCTTTTTTTGATTAAGTTAATGTAACTTAACTATATTTTACACCGAAAAACAAAGTTTGTCAATATTTTGACAATATTTTGTTTCATTGTTTTTAAAATAAAATTTATCACGAAGGCCACACATTTATCATTTCCCAAAAACAAACAAATACTCATGAGCAATGAGCAAAAAATTATATTTTACGCTGTTGGTTTTAATGAACGCAAAAAAACCGCAATTTCGTGAAAAACTGCGGTTTTCTTTATGGGAAATAACTCTAATTTTGATAAAATGCACCCCCCTATAAGGAGTTTTGCACCCCCTTATAGCAAAAGTGCACCCCCTTGTTTAATACTTGGGAGACATTCCAAATATACCTGTGAGCATTTTGTAGACATTATAACTACCCATTTTTATATCAACAGTATTTGCAACAATTCTGCACCATTGTTCAATTCGATTTTCACATATATCTTTCGCTTTCCAGTATTCAAGAAGCGTTGACAAATTTGCATTCATGATTGTTTCGGCAATTAATTCTTTATGAGTATTTATTCTCCCGAAAGCGGCAGGCATTTTTTCGAAACACCCATTGATTGTAACGATATCAGTTTGTCCACCCGAAGAGAATTGGTCACGAATATGTGTGTCGACAACACTGCAGTTAGAAACTAACCATAATGCATATCGGTCATATTTTGATGTTAAGACTTCTGGAAAAAGAGCATATCCGCGAGCACGATATTCATCTTTTAACTCTTTTGAGAGAGAACCCCATAATCTTATAGTAGGAGGAGCAACTATATCATCAGGGTTTTCATCTGCTGCCCACCACAAGCTTTCGCCTTCTCTTAATTGATTTTTATAATATTTTGACACAGGAGCAACAGGGTTCTCTAACTTCCTGAGTTTATCATATGGTATTCCCATTTTATCAAAAATGGTTTCACCGGATTTGAGTTCCATGTCAATTTGATACCGAGGATAATGTGTTACTGATATACCCGAAAGACATTCCTCGTAAGGACGACTTTTAAATGCAACAGGAGCTCCCAACTTTCCAAATGTGAGAAAAATCCTTTCAACATTTTGATCACGTGTTGATTCTAATATACTGCTTCCTATTGATTTCCAATGATTCTTATTGGTGCTTTTTACCTCCACACCATAAAAACGATTTACAACTATATCAGGGAACGAAGCTCCTGAAACTAACTGTATTGTACCTTCAAATGGTGTGTTCATTGCGCATCTCGTTAATGCATCACACACATCTTCTTCTAATTGTGTTCCGTTACGTCCTTTATAGTATGCCTCTCGACCTTTTGCTTCTGTATTGAGTATAGCATCGGTTTTGACCATTAAAGCTCTAAAATCTGCTAAAGATGGTTTTCTATTTTCAGATATTATCAATACATTCACCTCCAAAATATGTTTCCCATAAAGCTTCTATACGTTTTGCAATATGGAATCCCAGTAATGGTGGAACTGCATTTCCAATTAATTTGTATGCTTCTGAAGCGGATACAGAATTATTTGTTGAATTGTTTCTAAAAACAAATTCATAATCATCAGGGAAGGTTTGAATGCGAGCACATTCTCTAACCGTCAATCTTCGCTCTTTTTTCCCAGTAGTTAGTTCATCCATATACGTGCCGCCGTGTTCTGTGCTTAAACGGCGAAACTCTATATTTCCGTGATGTTCCGAACGAATTGTTGGACCAATGCCATCAAGTTTAATTTCATTTTGCCCTTGACAATGTTTTCCCATAAATTTTGCTTTTGAATATTTTTGTTGTGAGACATCGGCGGAAGCTTCTGGCTCATCTAAACCGACGAAAGCTTGCCTTAATGTTACCGGGGGCAATAAAGTTTCTCCTGAATTATTGTAAGCATGCGTAATTATTGGATAAGGATCGTAATCTTCAGGTATATGTGTTTTTGAAAGAGCTGAAAGCGCATTCTTTGTTAAAGCTGATTTTTTAAATCCAAAGAAAATAACCCTCTCTCTTGATTGTGGTACGCCGTAATCAGCGGCATGTAATACTCTTGCAGGAACAACAATATAACCATTCTCAGAAATTGTGCTAAAATCATGTTCAATAATAGATTTTACATCTCCGAGATTTGCAAGACCTTTGACATTTTCGGCAATAAATACTTTAGGTTGTGTTATGGCAACAACTTCACGCATCCATATATACAACTGTCCGCGGCTTTCTACACTTGGAGCATTAACATCTACTATCTTTTTTCCGGTATGGCTTTTGTCGGAATCAAAACCTTGTCGTTTTCCAGCTACCGAAAAATCTTGGCAAGGGAAGCCACCAGTTACAACATCAATATTTTCAGGGAATACCGGCGTTCCATTTTCCTTATGTAGTTTTACAAGATCAACAATGCTATCAAGGTAATATGTGGAAGTTGAAATTCCTCTTTTTTTAAAAAAATTTGTCCAAGCAATTTTAGCATCTTCCCTAATATCGTTAGCAAAAACTGTATGAAACCTATTTTTTGGGAGATGAACCCAATTTTCGTTGACAGCGCTAACATTCCAATTTTTGTTAATTTCAGAGTTCATCGACACTTTTAGAATGTCAAAATCACCCTCAAAACCCAAATCCATACCACCACAACCTGAAAATAAGGATAAAACATTTATTGTAGATTTTCTTGTTTGGTTTTTTGAAAGTTTATTTTGCCGTGCAGGTTTTTGCGTAGTCGAAGGAATAAACCAAACACCACTTTTCTTTGTAGCGCCATCTATACGACCCTCGTTACACAAAATTTGTACTCTTCTAGGGCTAATATTCCATTTTTTAGCAACAGATTGAACTGTAATCATTTCATTCATATGTACACTCCCTATAATTCCTTATGTATATTATATTCGTTTGTGCGAATTTTTGCAATACAATAAATGAAATTGTAACAAAGATTTTAAATAAATTCAAATTAAAGAAACGAATAATAAAGTATAAATCGACATGAACCTTTATACCATATGAACTCTATTTAAGCCATCTGAACCCCATTACTTTCACAAGAAGCATCTAAAAACACGGAAAACCGCTTCGAATTATCTTCGAAACGGTTTGTTTATTGTTTCACAAGTGCTGAAAAGCCTTATTTAAAGCCAAAGAACAATAACCCCAACTTTTTATCAAAGTTAGGGTTATAATTTGAGCGGAGAGAAAGGGATTCGAACCCTTGAACGGGTATTAGCCGTTACACGATTTCCAGTCGTGCGCCTTAGACCAGCTCAGCCATCTCTCCTCGCTGCACAACGATATTATTATAACAGATTGAGCGGAATTTGTCAAGCATTTTTTAACCATTATTACCTAAAGTCAATTTACGCAATAAAATGGTTAAGAAACGACAAGAAATTGCAAATATTTTATGCTATACTTATATTATGAAGGGAGGTTTTTAAGATAGAGCTGAGAATAACAGATAAAAACGGCAATGAAAAATTCCGTATAAGCGGCGAGGAAATTGATGCTGTGTACGAAGGCAAGCTTTTGCGAGGGGACATTTTTTCGGTAAGTGCGCCTGGGATTGAGTTTATGAAGGTTCAGCTTGATAAAACCATGAAGGAAAGCGTTATATACTGTCCTTCGGGGAGCTTTGAATTTTCGGTTCCGGAAGAAGGCGAGGCTGTGGGCTATGCTCCGGAGGCTTTTTCGGGCTTTTGCCACCGTATAAGGATTTCCGAAAGCGATGAAGCCTACGAAAAGCGGCTCATATCGCTAAATTCCCTGGACAGGCGAGGGCAGACGAGATATTTCCCACACGCCCGGGCAAACCTTGTAACACGGGACGCTCCCTGTTTTTTCGAGCGCAACGCAATAGACGGAGTGTGCAAAAATGACAGTCACGGCGATTATCCCTATCATTCCTGGGCAGGTGGCGCGAGGGAGGATCTTGAGTATTATATTGATTTCGGAGCGGAAGTTTTGGTTTCGGAGATTGTATTTTATTTAAGAGCCGATTTTCCCCACGATACCTATTGGAAGAGCCTGGAAATCGAGTTTTCGGACAAAGAGAGGCTCACCGCAGAGTTTTTAAAAACAGCGGAGGGGCAGAAAACAGTTCTTGAAAATCCCAAAAAAACACGGACGGTTCATTTGACAAACTTTAAGCAGGCAGAGTATCCCCTTTCGTGGGCGGCGCTGTCGCAGATTGAAATTTACGGTAATTATGTTAAGGAGGATTTAAGCAAAATGGAGATCAGAAACGCATCAAACCCAAAGGATGTAAAGCATTACACGACCGACAGGTTGAGAGAGGAATTTCACATTTCAAAGCTGTTCACAAAGGACAACATAAGAATGGTTTACAGCCATATTGACAGGATAATCACGGCAGGTCTTATGCCGGTAAAACAGGATTTGAAGCTTGAGGGCGGCAAGGAGCTTGCGTCGGATTACTTTCTTGAAAGAAGGGAAATGGGCTGCATAAACATAGGCGGAAAGGGCATAATTTCGGTTGACGGCGAGGAATACGAAATGAACCCGAGGGACGGAATTTACATAGGCAGAGGAAACAAGGAAATCGTGTTCCGTTGCGTTGACACGGATAATCCGCCGAAATTTTATGTAAGCTCCTGCCCGGCACATAAGAGCTATCCAACGGTTAAAATTGATATAACAAAGGCGAAAAAGGTTCCCTGCGGAAGCGTTGAGGAATGTAATAAGAGGGTTATAAATCAGTACATTCATCCCGAGGTAATAAAGAGCTGTCAGCTTGCAATGGGGCTTACAAAGCTTGAGCCGGGCTCCAACTGGAACACAATGCCCTCCCATACCCACGACAGGAGAATGGAGGTTTACCTTTATCTCGATATGGGCGAAAACGATGCGGTGTTCCATATGATGGGAGAGCCTAACGAAACAAGGCATATAGTAATGCACAACGAAGAAGCTGTTATCAGCCCGAGCTGGTCTATCCACAGCGGAGTGGGAACGAAGGCATACTCCTTTATTTGGGCGATGTGCGGTGAAAATCAGGAATTTGACGATATGGACTTTATAGAAACAAAGGATTTAAGATAGGAGGAAGCGGAAAATGTTCAGTCTTGAAGGCAAGGTTGCGCTTGTAACGGGAGCGTCCTACGGAATAGGGTATGCAATCGCAAAGGGCTTTGCCCATGCCGGAGCGAAAATCGTGTTTAACGATATAAATGCCGAGCTTGTGGAAAAGGGGCTTGCGTCCTACAGGGCGGACGGCATAGATGCAAAGGGTTTTGTGTGCGATGTAACGGACGAGGAAGCGGTTATAGAGCTTGTAAAAAAGATAGAGGAAGAAATCGGCGTTATTGATATTTTGGTAAATAACGCAGGAATTATCAAGAGAATACCCATGTGCGAGATGAGCGCGGAGGATTTCAGGCGGGTAATTGATGTTGACCTTAACGCTCCGTTTATAGTTTCAAAGGCGGTTATTCCTTCCATGATCAAAAAAGGTCACGGAAAAATCATCAATATCTGCTCCATGATGAGCGAGCTGGGACGGGAAACCGTTTCGGCGTACGCTGCGGCAAAGGGCGGACTTAAAATGCTCACAAGAAATATCTGCTCCGAGTACGGCGAGCACAATATTCAGTGTAACGGAATAGGCCCGGGGTACATCGCAACCCCGCAGACCGCACCCCTTCGTGAGCGTCAGCCGGACGGAACTCGTCATCCCTTTGACAGCTTTATAATTTCAAAAACCCCGGCGGCTCGTTGGGGCACACCGGAGGATCTTGTCGGTCCTGCCGTATTTCTGGCATCGGACGCATCAAACTTTGTAAACGGCCATGTGCTGTATGTTGACGGCGGAATTTTGGCATATATCGGAAAACAGCCGTAAGGAGGATAAAGCATGAACTATAACGAATGGCTTGAAAATCTGTGGCAAAAAACCAAATCAAAGCTTGAAAAGACGGCGGTTTCCTGCCGTGACATAATTCCCTACACAGCGGATGAAAACGGAAGATTTATAGATTATTACAAAATATCCCCCAACTGGTGGACAAACGGCTTTTGGGGCGGACTCATGTGGCTTATGTACAACGAAACCGGTAACGAAGCCTTCAAGCAAACCGCGCGCCGCTCCGAGGAGCTTTTGGATACCGCACTTTCAAACTATGAACTGCTCCACCACGATGTGGGCTTTATGTTCCACCTGACCTTCGGAGCGGACTATCGCATAACGGGAGAAAAAACCGCACTTAATAAGGAGCTTTTTGCGGCGTCTACGCTGTTTTCACGCTTTAATGTTGACGGCAAATTCATTCGTGCCTGGAACCAGCCCGAGGCGGTGGGCTGGAGCATAGTGGATTGCCTCATGAACCTTCCACTGCTGTATTTTGCATCGGACAAGATCGGGGACGACCGCTTTACAAAGGTTGCAATGCACCATGCGGACATGAGCATCCGTGACCATATAAGGCAGGACGGAAGCGTAAATCACATTGTGGAGCATGACCTTGAGACGGGCGAAGCAGTGAAATTCTATGCGGGACAGGGTGCTTTTGAGGGCTCGTGCTGGTCAAGGGGACTTGCGTGGGCGCTGTACGGAATAACCCTTGCATACATTCATACGAAAAAGCCGGAATATCTTGATGCGGCAATCCGGACCGCAAACTATTTCTGCACAAATGTTGCAAAATATGACTATAAAACACCGATTGATTTCCGTCAGCCGAAAAACCCCGAGTATTACGACAGCACAGCCGGAGTGTGCGCCGCTTGCGGACTTCTGGAGCTTTCAAAGCTTGTGTCCGAGGCGGAAGGTGAAGCTTATCGGGGCGTGGCGATAAATGTGCTCAAGGCGACTGAGGAGAATTTCTGCAATTTCACCGATGAAACCGATTACATAGTCGGCTACGGCTCGGGACGCTACCCTCGAAACGAAGAGGAAATAAAAACAGAGGTTCACCTTCCCATTATTTATGCAGACTTTTTCTTCACCGAAAGCCTCATAAAGCTGAAAGGAACGGATTTTCTTATATGGTAAAAAGCGGTCACCGCATTTCTGCGGTGACCGACATTTTTTATTTCAATTCCGCAATCATTGCAGACAGTTCATTTTCCGAAAATTCCGTTTCCGTGTCCGTTATTGCTATAAGCCCTCTTTCGTCCCATGTGACGGATTTTCCGAGAGCCTCAGCAATCGCGCGGAGCGGAACAAAGGTTCTCGACTCATATATCGCCGCCGGAACATCAATTTCCTTCTTTTCTCCGCCGACAGTGATGTTTTTGTCGCCTATGACTATGCTGATTTCGCTTCCCACCGACACGGTTTTTGTGTCGGCATCCCACGAAACATCCTCGCCGAAGCTTTCCGAAATGCACCTTACCGGCACGAGGGTTCTGCCGTCAACAATCATCGGCTGAACATCATTTTCGCGTGTTTCTCCGTTAACACCGAACTTGTTCGAGCCGACAAGAAGCGTAACCGCACCTGTCATTTCCGGCTCATCTGTTCTCTTTACCTCATATCTTCCCACGGTGTCAAGGCTGAAAACCTTAAAATCGGGCAGTTTCTCTTTGATTGATGCTTCATCCAATTCAAGCTTATCGTTAACCAAATTTCTTTCTGCGAGTTCCGCAATATTCTCAAGCGTATTTTTGCTTTCAAAGCCGTCGCTTACAAAATCCCGATACTTATATTTCGCACGCTGTGCAATATTTTTAATCGTATTGCCCTCAGAATAGCGCTCTTCGGTTATTTCTTCATCGCCTTCATATCGGATAAATTTATAACCTTCGCAAAGCAATATGTATTCCGAGAAAATAAGGTCATTGGTGATATTGTTGTTGTTTGCGTTAAAGAATCCTACGCCGGCCGTTACACCTTTTATGTAATTATAGGTTATCTCGTTATTCTTTGTGCCGTAAAGCCCGACAGCATAATCACGGCACCTTCTTCTGCCGTGTTTATACGGAATAATCTTATCTCTGCGGATACCTTCAAGAGTATATTTGTCGGTTCTAATATCGAAATTATCGTGGAAATAATTATTTGTAATCTTATTTGCTGACGTACCGTATGCAATCAGCAATACCGAACCGCCCGTTTGGTCAAGAGCACCGCTTATATCATTAAATTCAACCGAGTTTTCATCGCCGTCCAGAACTATGGCCATATGAGCTGCGCCGTCAATTTTATTATGCGAAATTTTATTTTTGTTACCGATAATGTTTATAGGTTCATGCTCTGTCCAGAAAAGACAGCCGATTTTTGAAAAACCGCAGTTGTCGACAGTGTTAAGGTTGCCGTCAATTAAAACCGCACCGCCGCCGAGATTATTGAAATCACAGTTATCAATTTTTGAATCATTGCATTTTTCAAGCTTTACGGCAGTATCTGATGTGTTTTCAAACTTGCAGTCCAAAATTTCTATATTCTCCGAGTTTTTTATATCAATTGCAGACCCTAAAGTATCCGAAAACTTTATTCCGCTGATTTTAATATTAGAAAGCTTATCGCCCGAAATATATGTTTTATCGTCCGCTATAAACTCAACATCCGCCGCATCGTCCTTAGGATAAATGAATACCGTGCCGCTTTCGCGATCCGCATACCATTCGCCTTTTTCGTCTATAAAAGCAATATCGTTAACATAATACCCGGCATTCTGAGAAGAATAATACGGATCGTCCTCACTCTGCGGAATCGTATATGTAATTGTATTATCACCGTTAAATTTCACCGGTACAAAACTTTCCTTGTTCCAAAATACGATATGGAAGTACACATCATTAAGTCCGGACAGATATTTGTCGTTAAATATAAACTTGTTTTTCTCCGAAACATCGCCTTCTCTTCTCCGCAGTTCGGTTTTTGTTCCGTCAGCGTTTTTTGTTGTATCAGCCAGCGGCATTCTTTCGGGATTTTTATCATAGGATGTAATAATTATCGAAGTTGTATCGTATATATGTCCAAACAGAACCGGCTCTTCTTCCTCCTGCATTGCGGCAATCGGCAGATACTCGTTATTCTGAAGTGCAACCGGATAAATACCGCCTTCCTTCATTTCACCGAGGTTTTTAATTCCTCTTACGGCTTTAACATTCTTTTTGCCGTCGGAAATCAAAATCTTATATTTTTCTTCCTTTGTTATATCTTCAAGCTTACCGGTTTCCGATGTTGAGAAAACAACATCAGCACCGTTTTCAGCCTTGATTGTTATGTTGCTTTTGTTGAGATTAATGCTCTCGTTGTAACTGCCGCCGCGGAGCACTATAACAGAGCCGCTGTCAGCTGCGTCAATTGCCGCCTGAACCGACTCCCCCGGGGACACAAATACCGTCTTGCCCGCAGCCGAAACAGCTGTAAACGATGACGCTACCATTGCAGCACACGAAACATACGCAAGCAGTTTTTTGATTTTTTTCATAAGTTCCACCCCTTAAACACATATGGTTTTTGTGACATTTATCAATAATGACAGTTATATTTTACCATAATTAGTTCAATTTGTCAAGGACGCAATAAATATTTTTACCCCCTTGATAAGGAGCCTAAAATAATGTATAATATTTCATGTAAAAGGGAGTAGCAGACGGCAGATGAGCCGTTTCTGGTGCGTCATTACGGCGGAATATCCGCCCGCTGCAGAATTAAATTGCGAGACTTTTGCCTACAAATGATATGTGGGCGCAATCATAGTTGCGGCATATTCCTACATGGCTCTTGTGCCGGTTGTTCAGCCGCCGGTTATAAAGCTTCTGACGACCGAATCGGAGCGAAAAATCAGAATGGAATACAAACAGAAATCCGTTTCCAAGCTGACGAAAATACTCTTCCCGATTATAATTACGGTAATCACCGGTATTGTTTCTCCCAAAAGCGTTGCCTCGTCGGATTTTTGATGTTCGGAAATCTTTTTGAATCAAAGCTTAACAATTTCACCGACAATTTTCGCAATAGTTATATTGTTTGTATCAGTGTTCTCAGCCTGTATTTTGATCTGCAAATTTAAATGATATTTAATATCCATGATCAATATGTTGCCACTGTCCTCCGTTTGTTCTGACTAAAATCCAATTCCAATCACTGTACGTGCTATTCGGATTCAAGGACCCATCTCCACCGGATGAATCAACATCGAATGAAGATAATAAAACAATTACTTCATCTGCACCGTTCCGATCCGCCCAATCTTGATAAGCTTTTGAGCTGTCATCCCCTGCATAATAAATCTCTTTAAGAGTGCATCCGTTCCAGTCGCTCTTAAACTCTTTTTTAATAGTGTCAATTGCCGCTCTGATGTCCTCTTCGGAATATATTTCAGATTCTACATTATGCGTTTTTACTTCATTAACATTTCCGCCGCAAGCACTCAAGCTAAATACAAGCAGAATACACAGCATTGCACATTCAAGCTTTTTCATAATCCACCCTACCTCCGCAAATTCTGAAATTTCTATCTTTTATTCCTTTGATAAAATTCTTTCAGATCAGCTTTTTTAATATACCGATACATCCCTCGTTTACATCGTTCCATGTTGCTTCAAAATCCCCTGTATACCAAGGATCGGCTACATCCCCGGGATGATTTGTAAAGTCCATTAAAAGCGAAACCTTGTTATCGGGATCGTTTCCTGCAAACCGTGTCATATTCCTGAGATTTAAGCGATCCATTGCTATTATATAATCGTAATACGCATAGTCTTCCTTTGTCATTTGGCGTGCTGTTTTGCCTTCGCAGGAAATTCCATGCTCCTTAAGCTTTCTTTTCGCCGGAGGATATACGGGATTTCCGATTTCCTCCGTACTGGTTGCGGCAGAAGAAATTTCAAATTGATCTGCCATGCCCTTTTTATTTACCAATTCTTTCATCACAAACTCCGCCATCGGACTTCTGCAAATATTGCCGTGGCAGACAAATAATATTCTAATCATACTCTCTCCTGTTATTTTAATGTCTTTAATCTTATAGTTTTGATAAATCATCCAACTCAATTTTTGGCATCATAATATTGTCATTTATTATAAACATCAGCATATATATCGGATAATATGTTATTTTGCCAACAACCGAAACATTATAATTTGAAAGAACAAAGGCTTCTTTAACAGAATAATTTGAGATATTCAGCACATTGTTCAATGCAGAATGGCTGTTTTATTTTTTTATGGAGCATTTCACTCACCTACAGTCATTATCATACCAACATTTTGACATTTATGCAATAGATTTTTGAAAATAAATGACATTTTTCAAATAGATTTATTTCAAATTAAGTCATTTTTCAAATCCGGTATAAAAACAGAGCAGCTCCGATATGTGGGAGCTGCTCCAAAAAACATATTAATTATGGGATAAAATTATCCTTCGTAAACGAGGTTATTCTTAACCATTTCGTCAACATTTTCGCTGTTCCACCAAGCACCTGCGATAGCAACATCCGGTGTAACTTCCTTACCCTCAGCCGCGAAAATTGCCTGTTCAACAGCCTGATAGCCGATCTGATAGGAGTCCTGAGCAACTGCGCCGATAAGCTTCGGACCGGTTGTCTTCTTCATCCATTCGATCTGCTTTGAGCCTGCGTCAAATCCGCAGAACTTAATGTCGTCATACTTTGAGCCTGCAGCGCCGATAGCGTCATAAACCTGCTTAACAACGCCTTCGTTACTCATAAAGATAGCCTTTGCGCCCTTTTCGTAAAGAGCCTCGAGAGCAGCCTTGTAAGCCTGGTCAGCATCGCCGGGCTTAACTTCCTTGGCGATTTCGTACTTGCCCTTTGTGGAAGCGTCAGCATCGGCAAGCTCTATGAACTTTTCTTCAAAGCCGCCTGCACGGTCGATACCTGTCTGAGTTTCGTCGTGCTGAATGATACCTACAACATATGTGTCGGTAGAAGCTGCGATTTCGTCCTTGATTGCTTCAAAGAAGTTTTCGGCGTCAAGCCCTGCAGCAAGGCGGTTGCTTGTAGCAACGGAAGAAACGATAGGATTCGTTCCTGCCTTGTCAAGAGCGGCGATGTCGTTAGCCCAGATACCGCTGTCGAACTGAACAACGGGGATTTTCTCATTGAAAGCCTGAGTGAGGCTGTCAACAAAGCCTTCGCCGATAGTACCCAAAACCATAGCGGCAGGGCTGTTGTTAAGAGCTGTACTTACCATTTCCATCTGAGAGGGCAAATCCTTGGCGGATTCGCTTGCGGGGCCCTGGAAGGTTACATTGTAGCCGTATTTTTTACCTGCGTCAACTGCGCCTGCCTTAACCGACTGCCAGAAAGCGTGGGATTCGCCTTTTGCAACAACAGCGATTGTCTTACTGCCGCCGTCACTGCCTTCTTCTCCGCCGCCGCAGCCTGCAAGACACATGCAAGCGGTAACGATACAAAGAGCCAACAAGAGTACCTTTTTTAAGATTTTCATTTTGGAATTCCTCCTAAATTTTTTTATTTCAGATTCTGTCAGAATCCGATTAACATTATTTTATTTTTGCCTTTTCGGATATGAATGAATTTTTAAGCTGAAGCTTTTCTGAATTAAGAGCCTTAATTCTGTGCGCTCTTTCATGAGCCGGAACAGACTTGTCGGAGTATGCAATATCGAGCTTTTCCTCGATTGCGGCTTTGTTTTCCTTATATTCTCTGCGAAGCTTCTGAGCGGGAGTTTCAATCTTTACACGAGCGGCACGGTTGTTTTTAACGATGTCCATAAGCACAGCGGCAACAACGATGATACCCGTCAAAACATAGGTTACATAGGTTGCGTTGATGTTAACATTGAAGCGAGCGAGCACGAAGTTAAGACCGCTCCTGATAACAACAAGCATCACGCTTCCGATAACCGAGCCTGCAACGGAAGCAACACCGCCTGCGGCACTTGTACCGCCGATATAAACGCCTGCGATAGCGTCAAGCTCGTAGCCATTACCTGTTGCAGCGGCAACGGTTGTGAAGGAAGCCGACCAGAAAATAGCCGCAATACCTGCACCGATTCCGCTGAAAACATAGGCAAGCATTTTGTACTTATCCGTATTGATACCCGAAAGGCGTGTAGCCTCTTCATTTGAGCCGATTGCAAGGATATAGCGACCGGTTTTGTTTTTATACATAAGGTACATACAAATGAGCATAAAACCTACAACCCATATAAGCCCAACCGGGAATTTGTTGTAGTTTGAAAACAGCTTGTTGTACCAGCTTCCTGTGGGATAGAAGATGTTTGGAACCTTAACGATAATTGCGCTGAGGCCTCTTGAAAGCATCATCGTACCCAAGGTTGCGATGAATGCGGGAACCTTAAGCTTTGCAATGAGCAAGCCGTTTATAAGACCGAAAACACCGCCTATTATAATCATAATCGGTATAACCGCCCAGAGGGGGACGATATTTAAGGTATAAAGATGACCTGCAACAACGGCGGAAGCGATACACACCGTACCGATAGAAAGGTCAATTCCGCCCGTAGCGATAACGAAGGTAACGCCGAGAGCCAAAATAGCGTAAGGAGCAAGGCTCTGCGCCATGCTGACGATGTTGTAAACCTTCAAGAAATTGGGATTTAAGATGTAGAATACCGCAATAAGAGCGATAAGGGCAAGAAGGATAATCATATTCTGTTTGCCCTTGGTGGTAACCGAATCCCAAAGCTTTGCGCCCGTCCTGCGCAGACGGCGCGCGGGGGTTAATTTGATATTTTTGTTTTCCATGTTCATTTCCTCCTGATTTATCTATGCAAGTTCACGCATTGTAGCGTACTTCATAATTTCTTCCTGAGTAAGCCCTTCGATAGGCAAATCCGCTGTAATTCTGCCCTCGCACATAACGATAACACGGTCGGACAGACGCTGAATTTCCGCAAGCTCGGAGGAAATCATGATAATCGACTTACCCTCCGAAGCGAGCTTTTCCATAAGCTCGTACATTTCGCTCTTTGCGCCGATGTCGATGCCTCGGGTAGGCTCGTCGAATATGAAAATATCGGCATTTTTGAGGAGCCAGCGAGCGACGATAACCTTCTGCTGATTACCGCCCGAAAGATTTTTAACAGCCTGCTCCATTGAAGGAGTTTTGGTTCTGAGGCGTGCATTGACCTCGGCGGAAACCTTCGAAATTTCCGAATCCGAAATCCAGCCTGCGTGAATAAAATCGTCCATGGAAGCGATTACGGTGTTTTCGGCAACGGATTTTATGAGCATAAGCCCGAACTGCTTTCTGTCCTCCGAAAGATAGCATATACCGTTTTTAACCGCCGATTCGGGAGTTGTGATTTTAACCTTTTTGCCGCCTATGAAAATTTCTCCGGAATCGAACCTGTCAGCCCCGTAAATTGCACGGGCAAGCTCGGTTCTGCCTGCGCCCATAAGCCCTGCAAAGCCGAGAATTTCGCCTTTTTTAAGATTAAAGCTTACATTTTTAAGCGTGTTACCGGAGGAAAGATTTTTGACCTCAAGAGTAACGGGAGCGTCGCAGGGAACAAGGCTTTTTTCCTTTTGTTCGTTGTAGATAACCCTGCCCACCATCATTTTAACGAGCTCGTCCTTAGTGGTTTCCTTGGTGTTAATGGTGCCCACATACTCACCGTCACGCATTACTGTTATTCTGTCCGAAATCCTACCGATTTCATCCATACGGTGAGAAATATATATCATGCCGATGCCCTTTTGCCTTAGATCGTTCATGATTGCAAACAATTCCTCAACCTCGGGCTGAGTCAAAGCGGCGGTAGGCTCATCTAAAATAAGAAGCTTTGAATCTCTTGAAATAGCCTTTGCGATTTCAACCATCTGCTGTTTTCCTACCGTAAGCGACCCGAGCCTTGCGGTGGGGTCAATCCTTATGCCTATGCGGTCAAAAAGAGCCTTGGCATCTTCAATCATTTTGCGGTCGTCGATAAACACACCGCCCACCTTCGGTTCCCTACCTATATAGATGTTTTGAGCAACCGTCAGATGCGCCATCATGTTAAGTTCCTGGTGAATCATGCTGATTCCGGCTTCCTGGGACTCGGCAATCGAGTTGAAATTAACGGACTTACCGAACAGCACCACATCCCCGGCATCCCTGTGATGAATGCCGCAAAGAACCTTCATGAGCGTCGATTTTCCCGCGCCGTTTTCGCCCATAAGAGCATGAACCTCTCCGGCACGGAGATCGAAATTAACGGAACGCAGTGCATGAACACCCGAAAATCGTTTGTCAATTCCGGTCATTCTTAAAATTTCCTCATTCATCAGTTTTTTCACTTCCCTTTGCGTTGAGTAATTTAACTAAAATTCTTGTCAAATCGTATACCCTTTATATCTATTTTAGCAAAAGAAACAGATAAATACAATAGATATTATTGCTTATTTTACAGAGCAATAAAATCCTAAATTCTATTGACTTAAGGTATTATTTGTGATATTATGGTTATATAATATATAAAAAAGGTGATTGTATGGCAGTTACGCACCGCATAAACAATGAAGAACGACAGCATTATTTGCTTGAAAAGCACTATTCGCTAAAGCTCAAGCCGAATCTTATGTATGTGGGTTCACTGGAAAAAAACGTCGGCTGGAGAGAGGAGCCCCATTCCCACGATTATCTTGAGATGATTTTTATTGTTGACGGAAAAGGCACAATCACATATGGAGAAGCCGAGGAGCATGATGTATCGAGGGGAGATATTGTAATATACAACGCCGGGGTTAAGCACCATGAAAAATCCTGCGAGGATGACCCCATGGAAGCAAAATTCATAGCCTTTGACCACCTTAAAATCACCGATTTGCCGCCGAATTGGCTTTTGCCGCCGTCATACAGTCAGATATATCACACAGGCGATATGTACGATATATTCGACAGGTATTTGAATTTCATTCTCAAGGAGCTTAACAATAAGGAGCGGCTGTATGTGGAAATTTGCCAGAACATGGCAAGAACGCTTATCATGTATCTTTTCCGCCTTATAAACAAAACGGAGAAATCGGCGTGTCTTTTTGAAAACGGCAAAATGCTGGAGTCGGTTTCCGTCTACATTTCGGAGCATTATTCGGAAAATCTCACTCTTGACGAAATTTCAAAGAACTGCCGTATAAGCAAGTATTATTTGTCCCATATTTTTTCAAAATCATACGGAAAAAGCCTTGGAAAATATATTCTCGAATACAGGCTTGACAAAGCTCGGGATTTGCTTTCCGCAACGAAGCTTTCGGTAAGCGAAATCGCAAAGAGCGTTGGATATTCCGATGTCAGCTATTTTTGCAGATTATTCAAAAGGGAGGTCGGATTGACTCCCCTTGCCTTCCGCTCAAAAAACAGTTGAAAAATCAATTGATTCGGTACTTGACAGCACCGGAAAAATGATGTATAATAGCCTTGTAAAAGGGAGTAGCAAACGAATAATCGTTTCTGATGCGTCATTACGGCAAATTTTGCCCGCTACAGAATTAAATTGCGAGACTTTTGCTGTATTTATGCGGCAGAAGTCTCGTTTTTTAATATAAAAAATCATGAAAGGTGAATTTTTTAATGTCTGAATTGTTTTCAAACGCAGTCAACATACAATGGCAGCAGGTTGTAATGTGGCTTATAGGCGGTCTGTTGATTTATCTTGCAATCAAAAAGGATATGGAGCCTACGCTTCTTTTGCCCATGGGGTTCGGAGCGATTTTGGTTAACCTTCCTCTTTCGGGGGCGGTTACGCAGGGGAGCGAAAAGGGCGTAATTGATGTACTTTTTGATGCAGGCATCGCAAATGAGCTTTTTCCGCTTCTGCTTTTTATCGGAATAGGCGCGATGATTGACTTCGGCCCGCTTCTTTCAAACCCGAAGCTCATGATTTTCGGTGCTGCGGCGCAGTTCGGAATATTCTTTACATTGGGAGTTGCGTCCCTTTTGGGCTTTGAGCTTAAGGATGCGGCATCAATCGCAATCATCGGTGCGGCGGACGGTCCCACATCAATCTTTGTTGCACAGCACTTTGCATCAAAATATGTCGGTGCAATTATGGTTGCGGCGTACTCGTACATGGCGCTTGTTCCTGTTGTTCAGCCGCCTGTAATCAGGCTTCTCACAACAAAGTCCGAAAGAAAAATCAAAATGGATTACAAGCAGAAGTCCGTTTCAAAGCTTGCAAAAATCCTTTTTCCGATTATTATTACAATCATCACCGGAATTGTATCACCTAAAAGCGTAGCCCTGATCGGCTTTTTGATGTTCGGAAATCTCATAAGGGAATGCGGAGTGCTCGATTCGCTTTCCGAAACCGCACAGAAGGTTCTGGCAAACCTTGTAACCCTTTTCCTCGGAATAACGATAGCCACAAAAATGCAGGCGGAGCTTTTCCTCACAAAGGAAACCCTTATGATTATAGGTCTGGGGCTTGTGGCATTTATATTTGACACCGCAGGCGGCGTTATTTTTGCGAAAGTCCTCAATCTGTTCCTCAAAAAGGGCAAGAAAATCAACCCCATGATCGGTGCGGCGGGCATTTCGGCATTTCCTATGTCCGCAAGGGTTGTGCATAAGCTCGGGCTCGAGGAGGATAATCAGAATTTCCTTCTTATGCACTCAATCGGGGTTAATGTTTCGGGACAGATTGCGTCGGTTATCGCAGGCGGCATGATTCTTAATCTTATCAAATGAGGTGATTGTTTTGAATATACAGGCATTTTTGGATACAATACCGATTATGCTCAAGGGCATGGCAGGCATATTTGTAGTTACGGTCATGATAATAATTGCAATGTATGTACTTGGCAAAATCGGAAAAGATAAAGGAGAGAAGTAATATGATAAGAGTTTTGGTATGGAACGAATTTCAACACGAAAAGACGCAGGAGGCAGTAAAAAAGATTTACCCTGACGGTATGCATACTGCCATAAAGGAATTTTTGGAATGTGAGGAGGACATCACCGTCAAAACCGCAACGCTGGATGACGAAAACTGCGGTATAACCGATGAAATTCTTGCACAAACCGATGTTCTTTTATGGTGGGGGCATTGCTACCACGATAAGGTTCCCGATGAGGTGGCATCAGCGGTTCAGAGGGCGGTTCTTAAGGGAATGGGCTTTATTCCGCTTCATTCGGCGCATCATTCAAAGCCCTTCAAGCTTCTTATGGGAACAACCTGCAACCTTTCCTGGCGTGAGGACGGGGATTTTGAAAGAATTTGGATTTTGGATCACTCCCACCCCATTACAAAGGATTTGGGAAGATACATATATCTTGAGCATGAGGAAACCTATGCCGAGCCTTTTGGCATTCCCGAGCCCGACAAACTGCTTATGATAGGCAGCTATGAGGGCGGCGAGGTATTCCGTTCGGGGTGCGTGTATCGCCGCGGAAACGGAAGAATATTCTATTTCCAGCCCGGGCATGAATCCTTCCCCACATATTACAACAAGGATGTTCAGAAGGTAATCGTAAACGCAGTGAGATGGGTAGCGCCCGTAATGAGGGTTGACGATCTTCCCTGTCCGATGATAAAGAAGATAGAAGGTAAATAGGGGCGTAAATCAAAATGCGCACACCGCATAAAGCGCAAAAACCACGAAAAAATTGCGGTTAACAGCGGTCAAAAGCACAAACTTTTCAGCATGAAAATCCGTAATACAATGATTTTCTAAAATCAAAACGCTTTATGCTATGAACAAACTTCGCCTCTCGCTGTATCACATACAGCTTCGGGTAACCAAAAGCAAGGTCTTGCCTTGCTTTTGCTCAGTTTGTCCATTCTGCACTATTTTTCTTCACCCCCAAGGTGACAAAATTAAAACGCACACACCGCATAAAGCACAAAAATCAAAAATAATTTACGGATAACAGCGGACAAAAGCATAAACTTGTCAGCATGAAAATCCGTAATATGTTGTTTCCTAAAATCAAAACGCTTTATGCTATGCACTGTTTTTCTTCACCCCATTTAAACCATGATAACACAAAAAGCCGCGGATTTTTTCCGCGGCTTTGGTTAATTACAATCAATCTGTTGTGAAAGGCAAAAGTGCGATGTGTCTTGCCCTCTTGATAGCTTCTGTAAGCTGTCTCTGATGCTGAGCGCAAGTACCTGTAATTCTGCGTGGCAGAATTTTAGCTCTATCGGAGATATATCTGCGAAGCTTAGCAACATCCTTATAATCAATGCTTTCAGCCTTTTCAACACAAAAAGCACAAACCTTTTTCTTAGGCTTACGACCTCTCATGGGTTTCTGTTCTCTTTCAGCCATTTGTAAATTCCTCCAATCCTTAATAATTAAAACGGAAGTTCTGCATCGTCAATCGGCATAAAATTATCGTCAAAATCCATGGTCTTATCGGGTTCGGAGGGCGCCGGAGCCGATTGAGCCGGCTGAGCAACAGGTGACGGAGCTGAATCTCTGTCCTTTTTGCTTTCGCCGAAATGCACCTCTTCAGCGACAACATCCATACCGTATTGAGTTTTGCCGTCCTTATCCTCCCATCTTCTCGACTGGAGAGAGCCGACAACAACCATAAGCTGACCTTTTTTGAACCATTTGCCGATAAATTCAGCCGTTGAACGGAAAGCGACAATGTTGATAAAATCGGTCTGTCTTTCCTCGCCCTGCTTCACATAGCTTCTCTGAACGGCGAGCGTAAACCTGACAACCGCAACACCTGCAGTGCTGAAACGCATTTCAGGGTCATTGGTCAATCTTCCCATTAACATAACTTTATTCAGCATAAAATAACCTCCCGTTATGCGGAAAAACCGCACCTTCCAAGCGAATTACTTCTTGATAACAATACTTCTCAGAATACCGTCTGTGATCTTGTAAATACGTTCAAGCTCAGCCGGGAAATCGGGCTTAGAGCTGAAGTTAGCAAGAACATAGTAACCGTCTTCAAAGTCATTGATAGGATAAGCAAGTCTTCTTTTACCCCAAACATCAACGCTTTCGAGAGTACCTGCAGATTCGATCAATGATGAGAACTTGTCAACAAGTGCCTGAGTTTCCTCCTCGGATAAAGAGGGATTTAAAACGAAAATCGTTTCGTACTTGTTAATAACTTCTACCATTTGCGTTCACCTCCTTTTGGACTTTGGCCCCAAATTTTGGAGCAAGGATTAAATTACATACACACATATTATACTATATTTTAACCCATATGTCAACATTTTTTTATGCTTTCGAGCAATTTTTTTGAAAGATTAACCATATCGGGGGTATTAAGGCTGTTTAGTATCTCGATATTTCCGCAAATTCCCTGTTCTTTTTTGATTCCGGCCTCTACGAGCCTTCGTTTTGTTTCCTTTGCGGTGCCGAGGCCGCCGTCAAAAATCTTAACGCCGTCCCCCATGATTTTTGCAATCTCGTCCTTTACAAAGGGATAATGTGTGCACCCGAGCACAACCGAGTCAACCTTCCCCACGAAAGGCGAAAGTATGTTTTTAAGGTAATTTACCGTTTTTTCGGAATGGATTTCCCCCTTTTCGATAAGACCGGCAAGCTCGTGACAGGGAAGCGGAATAACCCGAGCCTTCCCCGAAAAATGCGAAACAAGCTCGCAGAACTTCTCCTCATGAAGGGTAACGGCGGTTGCCATGCAAAGCACCACCGAATTGCTTTTATACATAATTGCAGGCTTAACGGCAGGCTCAATCCCGATAACGGGAATATCATATTCTTCTCTTAAAATGCTTATTGCGGCGCTTGTTGCGGTGTTGCAGGCAATAACCACCGCCTTTGCCCCCGCATCCACCAGCATTTTAATATTTTTTAAGGTAAGCTCCCTTACCTCCTCCACAGACCTTTCTCCGTAGGGGGCGTTCTTCGAGTCACCGAAATATACATAGTCCTCCTCGGGCATATGGGAAATGAGCTCCGCAAGAACGCTTATTCCCCCGACTCCCGAATCAAAAACAGCAATAAAACCGGGCTTCATCACAATTACCTTCCAACAAAAACAATTTATATTAAACAGTATAACGCATTTTTGCGGATTTTTCAATAGGTTTTGCGGAATATTAACCGAAACTTAAAAATACAATCAAAAAAGAGGAGGTCGGGGCGATGCAATATGTATTGTTTTTCATAGGGGTTGCGGTTTTTTCGGTGTGTCAATGTCTGTTTACCGCGGCGGTATGCGGACAAAAAAGATTTCGGATAACGCTGTGTTTATCGTACATTCTGCCTGTCATTTTATTGATTTCTCTTTTTTCCGAAAGTAAAAGCCCGGATATTTCCTGCCTTCTCCCCATAAGCGCGGCAAGCTTTATACCGGGTTTTGTAGTCCCGCTTATCCTTATTTTTCGGGGAAACACTCCCTGCGATACAAAAAACACCTTCAAGCTTATCTGCCTTACGGCGAGCTCGGCATTTGTGTGGATTGCATCGTACTTTAAGGTCAGCGTTTTCACGATGCTGTTTTGCGCATTGCTGTATGCGGCGTATCTTATTTTCACCGATGAAAATAAAACCTCGGAAATTTCCCGTCAGCCCTTCAGGGTATATTCGATATTGTTTTCCGTTCCGGGCATTGCCTTAGGGTGTGTCATGACCGTAAAATACAGTATTATTCTGACCTCCGGCACCGTACCGGTTCGTTACGCCGTACTGCTTATCACAGCCCTTTGCGGAGGATTTTCGTTTATATATTTGAAGGATAGGCTTAATATGTCCCGACTTTTTGATATTTCCGCAGGGCTGATTTTACTGGGCTTTCCTTCTTGCAGGATACTCCGAAGCACGGCGGTTTTGATACCCGAAAGCATATTTCGAACCGAAATACCCTTCATGCTGATGCTGTATCTTCTGTTGACCTCCGCCGCAATAATCGGCAAAAAGCACACAAGAGTCCTGGGAATAATAATGCTGCTTCTTTTCCTCGTCAGAATTTGTTTATAAGGCTCATGGCGGCATCGACTATTTTGAAGCGTATGATTACAGGGAGGTTGTCGTCTGTTATAAGCTTAAAATCGCTTTCGGAGAGGTTTTCCTTTAAGTATTCCAATGAAGCCTCATCGAGGGAGCCGCCCTTTGAAAGGCAAAGGGGCGGAAACATAACGCACCACCAGTTTTCGCCTTCCGCCTTCCCTATTTTTATTCTGTAGGCGTCATAGCGTCCGGAGGGAAGGCGAATATTTCCGTAGCTTTTTTCGGGGAATGAAAATTTCCCGTATTCCACCTCTGTTTTGTAATCATAACCCGAGCTTTTTATAACCCTGTCTGCGGTATTTTTAATTCTGTCGCGGTTTTCGGTGAGAATTTTTTCCGACTCCGCCTTTGAAAGCGAGCCCACCGAAAGCTTTTCAACCTCGCAAAGCACGGCGTCTCTTACCTTGAGCTTTAACGCCTGATCCTCCTTTGAGTCGCTGTTTGCGACAACATGGAACCTTATAATGCTCCCCGACAAGTCCTCGTTAACAAAAAATGCATATGCAAAAATCAAGGAAGCAACAATAATAACATACAAAATTTTTTTCATAATATCAACTCCGTTTTAAATGATTATTGCCTGCCGTACAAAAATTATACAAATCTGTTGAATTTTTCGGGGAAAAGGTGTATAATAGATGAAAGACAACCCGAACGGAGAAGAAAAATGAAGGTTAAAAGCTATGCGAAAATAAATATATCCCTCGATGTGATAAACAAAAGAGAGGACGGATACCACAATCTCAGGATGATAATGCACTCGGTGGAGCTTTCGGACGATATTGAAATTAATATAAACGGGAGCAAAAGGATAAGCGTTTCCACAAACCTGCATTATTTGCCCGACAATAAAAAGAACCACGCATATCGTGCGGCGGAGCTGTTTTTTGAACATACCGGGATAGAAAACCCGGGCATTCATATTGATATATTTAAAAGGATTCCCGTTAGTGCCGGGCTTGCCGGAGGAAGCTCCGATGCGGCGGCGGTTCTGCGGGCGCTGGACGAAATGTTTTCCGCGTCCCTTAGCCTTCCGGAGCTTGCAAAAATCGGGCTTTTGGTCGGGGCGGATGTGCCCTACTGCATACACGGCGGAACAATGCTCGCAGAAGGTGTGGGCGAAATTTTAACGCCCCTAAAAAAGATGCCAAAGGCGCCAATCGTTCTTTCAAAGCCGCCTATAGGGCTGTCAACCCCGAAGGTTTTCTCGGAAATATCGGCTGAAAAGATAAAGCTTCACCCCGATACGGACGGGATAATAAAAGCCCTTGATGCAGGCGATCTTAACGGCATATGCAAAAGGATGTTCAATGTGCTTGAGCCTGCGGCGCAGAGTGTTCTTTCAAAGTCGGGAAACGGCAATGCGGTGGAGGAGCTTAAGGAGGTTTTCAGAAACCACAACGCCTGCGGCACGCTTATGAGCGGGAGCGGGCCTACGGTATTCGGGATATTCGAGGATATTAAAGATGCAAAATGCGCATATAATGCCGCAAAGCGTATTACAAGAGATACATTTCTTACAACAACATAAAAAGTGTGCACCCCGAAAGTCGATGATTTCGGAGTGCATTTTTTTGTGCCGATATTTTGCTTGTGAAACATATCTTGTTTTCATCGAAAAAAGCAGTATATTACAGAAACTTATAATATTTTTTTATAAAATCACTGACAAAGCAAGAAAAAGGGTATATAATACATATAATACAGATAGGATTTATATGATTAGGTGTATTTCAATCCTTTCAAGATGATGTTTTCCTTTCGGAAAACTTTCATAATGTCAATTATTCATTATTCATTATTCATTATTCATTATTAATTACAAAAAATCCTACCGCAAGGTAGGATTTTTGTTTTTCTGCCGCTGACCGGACTTGAACCGGTACGCCGTTGCCGGCGAGGGATTTTCTCACTACTCTATGTCACCATAGCCACGCAAAAATGCGTGTTGTAGTCCGGACTTGGTCTTTGCCATATCCTTTTTGGGACTTAGGCAGTCGGTGTAAGGTCTCTACACTCACCCCGCATGGGGTTAGCACGGCGTTCTGTTTGCGCCTTCGCCGTTTTAGCCGACTTCTGCACCGCAGATTTCTTTACGGGCACTCTCTGCGAAAAAACCGCAGACGCATGGATTTCATGCGTGCAAACATCAAAGTCCCTTGTGTCTGCCAATTCCACCACAGCGGCATCTATTAAGCTTTATAAATTATGCGAAAACCGCAGAATACTGAAAAACCACCGTTTCACGCCTAATAATGATACCACATTTAATAAAATTTGTCAATAGCTTTTCAAAAAAAAATAATCGGATCCGAAAATCCAATTATTAAAAAAATATTATAAAAAGGAGGGAAAATGAAAAAACTTATTACATTATTTATGATACCATGTTTTATAGAAAAAATCAAGTCTTAATTTTGTGGATAATTAACAAACCAAGGTATATATTTTTGTGCAAGTTGAACAAAAGAAGTCTTATTTTGCAATTTTGGCAAAAAAAAGAAAGTGCCCGAAAGCACTTTCCGTTTGTCAAAAATGGAAAATCATTCAAAAGAATTGATTCTGAAAACCGAAACCGAAATTCCGTCGTTTTCAATCAGGTCTACAAACTCAACCTTTTCAAGAGCCTTTGTGACAGGCTCCATGTTATCCGTGCAATAGGTAATAAAACAAATTTCGCTGTCCGATTCTTCCGCATCAATTTCGACCGCAAAGTCCTCAGTTGCGCCGGGCAAAAGGGTTTTTGTAACCAAACCGCTGTTTTTGGTCATCGTCTTATAGTCGCCGTCCTTTTTATATGTTGCGGCAACAAAAGCAATGGTTGCAGTATGCTCGCCCGTATTTTTAACAGAACCGCTGTAAATATTTTTGCCGACGCCCGGATTATCCGCTTGAGCTCCGTCAACCGTAAGAGAAATCGGATTTGCAAACGCAATCTTTCCGGTAGGTCTTACAACCAAAGAGGGTTCGGAATAAACCGTAAGCCCCGTATCGCCGTTTGAATTTACGGGAGTAACGCCGAACTTTATGTACTTTCCGAGGTCTTCTTCCTTAAGTTTATAGCTGTTTCCTGCGGCAATCCTGGTATAAGTGCCGTTTTCGGAATCGCTGATGTAGAAGGCTTCATCGGATTCTCCCTCGGTGTACATCTTGCACGAAAAATTATGTGAGCCAATCGCCATTTTCCCGAGAGTTGTATCCGAGATTTTCACATCGGTTGCGGTAGGATAAATAACGGGCATAGCCTTTTCAACCGCAATATAACCGATATTAAGCTGAAGCCCCGTTCCGCCCGTGTTAGGATCTGCATTGTGATCGTCAACGGAAGTCTGATTCAGAACGCCCTCCGCAACAAACTTGTATTTTCCGTAAGGAAGGTCAGTCGCAAATATAACACCGCAGCATCTGCCGGTATCTGTCTTCCAGTACATCGCAGATGTACCCGATTTAACGACAGCACCTTTTTCGTTGTAAATTGTATATTTGAGATTTGCGTTATCCTTGGTTCTGAGATATTCAATGCCTATGCCGCGGCCCGTAAATTCGTACTCGATTTTTGCACCGGCGGCGTTATCGGTGTACATATAGCCTTCTCGGAAAAATCTTTCGGCGTGCGAGCCGTTGGAGGATATATCTACAGGTCTGTAAGATTTTTTATGCCAGTCCCCCGTAAGCTTAACATCGGGATTATCAACAAAAACCTCCTCGATTTCTCCGTAAACATAGTCGCCGTAAGGCTCTGTTGCGGGATCGAGCTTTTTGAAAGCCTCGTCCTTATCCCTGTTGAGAAGCTCTGTAATTCTGTCTGCATAAAGCTGGTAGCCTTCGTTGTTGGGATGAACCTCGTCCGCGCTGAAAACCGACTTCCAGTCGAAACCTTTGTTTTTAACAAGGTCCCAAACATAATCGTTCAGGTTTATTTCATAAATGCCGTAGCGCTGTGCAATCACATGATTTGCGTCTATTGCGTTTTCAATGCACTTATCGACGCCGAGAACCTTGCCGTTGTTAACGGTGTTTTTTGAGGTCGAGTAAACAAAAACGATGGCAGGAATTTTGGGAAGAGCAAGAAGCTGACGCACGATTGATTCAATTCTCTGGGAAAGAACCATTCCTTTGCTCCATGCATCGTTTTCCACGAATCCGACAAACACAACATCGGGAGTATTCTCCGAATCCAAGCCCAGATCCTTCCTCATTCTCATAAGACCGTGACCGGATTCCGAACCGCCGATTGCGGCATTGAGCTCAATTACGTTCTTATTCGGATAGTTTGCCTTAAAGAACTGATTTATAACCTTTGTGGTATATCTGTTTGTGTAGGGAGATGCGCCCGAGCCCTCCATAATTGAGTCGCCCAGGAACCCAACAATCAAATCACCGGGCTTGTTGTTGATGTTGTCCGCACCGTATGTACGGCCGAAATCTTCCTTCTCGGCAAAAACCGTCAAGCAGGAAAGACAAAGAACAAAAACCAACATAATCGAAATAATTCTTTTCATTTTAATTCCCCTTTAACCTGATATTTTACGGTTATTTTAACACAAAAACGGCACAAAGTCAATAACCTTGCGCCGTTTTAATATTTTATGCAAATAAATTATAATATTCTGCTTATTCTGCGGCAGAAAATCTGTTAATCAGGTAAACCGCAACACTAACGCCGTCCACGTCTTCGGTTCCGATAAGAGCAAACGGAGCCGTGGGAGCCTCGAATACCGGCTCCATAGAGTCAGCACAGAAGGCTCTGAGAGCGATTTCCGTATCGGTTTCGGCACAATCGAGCGTTACTTCAAATTCTTTGGTTTTGCCTGCTTCAACCAAAGCAGAAGATACAGAAGTGCCTGTAAGATACTTGTAATCCCCCACCTTTTTATAGGTAGAAGCAACAACATTAACGGTTACGCCGTAGTCGCCGGAGTTTTTCAAGGTGCCTGAAAAAGTATTTTCGCCGACTCCCGGCTTTATTGCCGCACTTCCGTTAAGCTTAACGGAAACGGGGGAATCAAAAGAGAGCTTTCCTGTCGGCCTTACAATCAAGGAAGCATCGGAATACACCGTTTCTCCCACATCGCCGTTTGAGTTAGCAGGCGTAACGGCGAACTTTATGTATTTTCCCAAATCGGCTTCTGAAAGAGTGTAGGAATCCCCGTCCGCAACCTTACGGAAGGTTCCGTTTTCGGTATCGCTAATGTAGAAAGCCTTTACCGAACCCTTTTCTGCATACATTTTGCAGCTGTAGGTATAGCTTCCATTTACGGTTTTTCCGAGCTCTGTGCTGCCGATTTCAACATTAGTTGCATGGGGTGTAATTTTGGGCATAGCTTTTTCAACCGCAAAATATCCCATGTTGAGCTGAAGTCCCGTACCGCCTTTGTTGTGATTCGGTGCACTGTTGTCATAATCAGTAACCGCCTGTTCGTTTTTGACGCCCGTTACAACAATTCTGTGCTTTCCGTAAGGAAGGTCACGAACAATCATATGACCGCAGCATCTGTCCCAGTCCTGACTGTAGTACATTTTAGTGGTGCCTTCCTTTTCGACTGCACCCTTTTCGTTGTATATCGTATATTTAAGATCGGCGTTGTTTCTGTTTCTGACAAAATCAATGCCTATACCGCGCCCCGTAAACTCAAGCTCCGCAGTGGCACCAACGCCGTTTTCAATCTTCATGTAGCCTTCCCTGAAGAACCTTTGCGGATACTTTGAATCCTTGTATGAGCCCATGTCAATTAAGGAATATGTTTCCTTATGCCAGTTTCCCGTAAGCGTAACACGCTCGTCCGCAAAGGAGATTTCCTCCATTTCGCCGTAAACATAGTCGCAGTAGGGCTCTGTTGCCGGATCGAGCTTTTTGAATGCAACATCGCCGTCACGGTTTAAAAGCTCCACAATTCTTTCTGCGTAAACCTTGTAGCCTGCATCGTTCGGATGAGTACCGTCATCTGTGATACTGTTTTCACCCTTTGCAATCCATGTCCATTTGTTTTCTTTAACGCCCTTCCAAACATAATCGTTAAGGTCGACCTCGTAAATACCGTAGTTTTCCGCAACGGCATGGTCCGCCGCTATTGCGTTTTCAACACAGGATGAAGCCGTACCCTCTGCGTTAAGGGACTTCTTTGAGGTTGTGTAAACAAAGATTATAACCGGAATTTTCGGCAAGGACAGAAGCTGACGAACGATAGATTCCATCTGATTTGAAATCGTCATACCGCCTGCTCCGGCATCATTTACCGCAAATTCAACAAAAACAACATCCGGTGTTGAATCGGAATCGAGAGCAAGGTCCTTCCTCACACGAATCATACCGTACCCGGAGCCTGTTCCGCCGATTGAAGCATTGCGTTCGATTACATTTTTGTTGGGGTATTTAACCTTAAAATACTCGTTTACAACCTTTGTAGACCATCTGTTTTCGATTTTTGTGGCATGTGCGCCCTCGGTTATGGAGCCTCCCAAAAAGCCTATAACCAAATCGCCGGAGCGGTTGTTGAGATTATCGGCACCGTATGTACGGCCCGAATCGCCGCCGGAGGCGAAAACCGCAAATTGCGGCATGCAAAGCATAAGTGCCAGCAAAACAGAAATAATCCTTTTCATAATGTATCTCTCCTTACCTTTTTTCTTAATTATAACACAAAACAAAGCCTGTGTCAACAAAAAAACTATTGAAAGCAATCGTTTGTGCAAGAGGTATTTTCAAATTTATACGCACTTAAATTACCGTCAGGATTGACAAATCCGATATAAACATCGGAAACGCTGCCTATACCGAGTGAGGAAAGCTGCTTTTTGAGCCAAATCTCGTCAAGCCCTTCGTTTTTAAGATTTTCGTGCATAACTTTTCCGTCCAGAATCACATTGACGCAGATTTTATCCTCCGACACGGTATTTTTCAAATCCTTGTTTGTGGAAGGGCGTGCGAAGGCTTTCGGGAGGACGGAAATTTTACCGTTTGACTCCAAAACGGCGGTCTTGACATCATCAATGTTAAAATACCCCAAAACCCTCATTTGAGTCAGCATATCGTTTATATCGAGCTTTGCCGTTTTAAGATTTTCACGATATATTTTGCCGTTGTTCATAAGTATGACGGATTTTCCCGAAAGAAGCCTTCGCAACGCAACGGACTTGTTTGTGATAACCGAAAGAAACCATGACAAAACGCCGTAGGTAATCATTGCCGCAAGGGGCTTTTGGAAATGCTCGATGTTCGTTGCCATTTCCGCCGCAATAGAGCCTATGGTTATGCCGTTTATATAGTCGAACATATTAAGCTCGGACATTTGGCGGTTTCCGATGAGCTTTGACAGCAAAAACAGCACAACAAAGGATGTAAAAGAAAGAATTACAACATAAAAAATACTCACACAATCACCTCGTATGTGAGTATTATTCCCGAAATTTCTGTTATTAATTCATTTTGGCAAGGGCACTTCCCCCGAGATAATTGAAAAAATCCCCCTGACGGTAGTTGTTTTCCTTCATGATGAGGTCGATTTCGTCCCTGATTTTCCACCAACTCGTGTTCCAATTACAAAAGAGCGCATCCCCCTCGGGAGCTCTCGCAAGAAGCCTTTGCACCGCAATTTTCGGTGAAATCGTTCTCAGAAACGCAATAACCCTTTTAACATATTCGTCCTTTGAGATTATCGTAAATTCCCCTCTTTGGTACATTCTTCCCATTTCGGAATTTTTAAGAATGTAGAGAGAATGGAGCTTAACCGTGTCCGCCCCCAAAGCGGAAATGATTTTTGCCGTTTCGATGCAATCGTCAAAATCGTCCCAGGGAAGATTGAGTATAACATGAACGCCCGTTTCAATGCCGTAGCTTTTAAGCATAAGCATAGCGTCAATAAATTCGGCGAGAGTGTGCCCCCTGTTGATTTTTTTAAGCGTGTGGAAATTAACCGTCTGAAGCCCCAGCTCCACCGATACCCGTACGCCCGTTTTTTCGCTGAAATCGTTAAACATGGCAAGATGATTTGGGCTTATGCAGTCAGGTCTTGTGGAAAGAGCGATTTCCACAATGCCCTCCGATACAGCATCGTACATATATTTTTCCAAGGCGGAAACCGTCATGTAGGTGTTTGAAAAGTTCTGAAAATATGCAATGAACTTTTTTGCGCCGTAGGAGCTGCCAATTCTTTCCTTGTTAAGCTCGATCTGGCGTTTTATGTCGATGTCCGCAGAATACATTTCAAACCCCGTTCCCACATCGCCGCAGAAGATACAGCCCCCCGTTGAGATATGGCCGTCACGGTTTGGGCAGGTGCACGGCAGGCTGACGGGAAGCTTATAAACCTTTTCGCCGTATTTATCTTTTAGATAATCGGAATATTTGTAATAAATAAAAATCACCGCTTTTTAAAATTAGGTATTTATTTTTGTCGGGATATATGATATACTTAAAATATATCAATCCGAAGGAGAAATATCTGATGTCAACTTACAGAAGAATGAAATTTGACCCAATGGATATAAAGGTCATAATATTATACATACTCTATCACGCCGGAATACCGCTTTCCGCAACGGAAATAACGGATATAATTTTAGCGGACTCGCTTATGGACTTTTTTGAAGCGCATATGTACATAACGATGCTTATTAAGGACGGGCAGATAGAGCATATAATGAGCGAGGATAAATATGTACTCACCGAAAAAGGCAGGGACGGTGCGGTGTTTTTCTATCGCAGGATTCCCTACTCTATCAGGAGCAAGATTGAGGAAAACCTCAAAATCATGAAAAAGGAAGAGCTTATGCGGGAGCTTGTTTCGGCGGATTTTGAAGCAATTTCGGAGGACGAATATCTTGTTCACCTGAAGATGCTTGAAAACCGCTTTGACCCTCCTGTTATTGACCTTAAATTAAGAGTGAACGACAGAAACTGTGCAAACGACCTGTGTATCCGCTGGAGAAACAGCTATTCGGAGGTTTACTCCGAAATCATCTCAGCCTTGACGCAAAAAAATCCTTCATGAGCTTTTGCGCCTCTTTTTCACAATCGCCCGTAAAAACATCGGTTTTT